>NZ_JBFTPS010000088.1:0-18730 GCF_056398605.1 Variovorax sp. 01T432 | reverse complement strand
AGGTTGCCCAGGGTCTCGTTCTTGACCTTGCCGTCCTCGCGGTAGCTGCGGCGTAGCAGGTGGGTGCGATAGACCTGGTCCTTGTACTTGCGGGTCGTAGTGACGACGTGAGCGGTTCCGGTGCGGGCTGCCATGAATGCCAATATATAGAACAAGAGCCATAATGTCAACTATTTAGTGACTACATATTGACACCAAAAAAATCCTCCGAAGAGGAGGATTCGTGAACCACGACAACCACTTGCCGCTTCTCGAGTGACTACGAAGTACAAGGAACTTCAGTCTAGTTCCTGGCGGCCCCGGAAGAATTGCGGCGGGCAGAAGCAACAAAGCCCTTGATCCTGTTAAGAATCAAGGGCTTGAGATTGGTGGCCTGGGGCGGAATCGAACCACCGACACGCGGATTTTCAATCCGCTGCTCTACCAACTGAGCTACCGGGCCTTGGTGTGCAGCCGACAATTATACAGTGCTGCGACGCCCTCTCGAAAGATCGACGCCAAGTTGCTTGAGTTTGCGATAGAGATGGGTGCGCTCGAGACCTGTCTTCTCGGCCACTCGTGTCATGGAGCCGTTTTCCATGGCGAGGTGAAACTCAAAGTAGGCCTTCTCGAAGCCGTCGCGCGCATCGCGAAGCGGTCGGTCGAGGTCGAAGCTCTGCGTGGATTGCGGACCCGGATCTGCAACCGGCGCCTGCGGCACGGCCGGCACCAATGCACTCTCGCCAACGGTCGTGACCACGGCGGAGAAACTGGTCGTTGCCGGAACCACGCTCGCCGCGGCACGCCGCGCGCTTTCACGTGCGAGCCCCTGCTCGACGGCCTTCAGCAGCTTCTGCAAGGTGATGGGCTTTTCGAGGAACGCGAACGCGCCGATGCGCGTGGCATCGACAGCAGTATCGATCGTTGCGTGGCCGCTCATCATGACGACCGGCATGCTCAGAAGGCCGGCGGCGGACCACTCCTTCAACAGCGTCACACCGTCGGTGTCGGGCATCCATATGTCCAGCAACACGAGATCGGGACGCGCGCGCTGCCGCGCGGCGCGAGCTTCGGCCGCGTTCTCGGCGAGTTCCACGTTGTGGCCTTCGTCATTGAGAATTTCGAAGAGCAGGTCGCGGATGCCCAGCTCGTCGTCGACCACGAGAATGTTTGCCATGAGTGCTTGAAGGTCTGCGCCGGTGTATGTAGTAGGTGATGGGTCCGTTTGCCGGTCCACCCCCGCGCTATGCAAGCGTTCAAGTGGTGGACGACTTCGAATCTTCGGTGTAAGCGACCGCTCCCTGCGGTTCTGCTGCTAGCGCGAATGATAACGAGACTTGCGCGCCTGCCACAGCCCCTTCGACGATGCGATTGGAAAGTTCGATGCGCGCCCCGTGCTCGTCGGCGATTTTCTTGACCACGGCAAGACCGAGCCCGGTGCCCTTGGCCTTGGTTGTGACGTAGGGTTCGAAGGCCCGTTTGAGGATGTTTTCGGCAAACCCGGGGCCGCTATCCTGAACCGTCAGGCGTACGCGCTGCCCCGAATCCCCGAGTCGGGTGCGGATGACGACTTCGCCAGCGCGGCCGGTTCCACTGGCGGTGCTCTCGGCCGCATCCTGGGCGTTCTGCAACAAGTTGTGAATAACCTGCCGAATCTGTTGCGCGTCGCCACGGATCGGCGGGCAGTGTTCGTCGATCTCCGAACGCAGCGCTATGGGGGCGTTTTCCAGCGCGTAGAGCTGCAGCACATCGGTGACCAACGCGTTCAGGTCGACCGGCTTCAGGTCGGCGGCGGGGAGTCGCGCGTAATCACGGAATTCGTTGACGAGTCGTTTCATCGCGTCAACCTGGTCGACGATGGTCTTGACGGACTTGGTAAGGATCGCCTGCTCTGGCGGAGCCACCTTGCCAGACAGCTTCATCTCGAGGCGCTCGGCCGAAAGCTGGATGGGCGTCAGCGGATTCTTGATCTCATGCGCAAGGCGACGCGCGACCTCGCCCCAGGCCTGCGCGCGCTGGGCAGAGACGATTTCGGAGATGTCGTCGAACACCAACAAGCGCTCTGCTCCAGGGAGTTCTGCGCCGCGCGCCACGACATTGATGGCATCCTGCGCCATGCCGTCGCCGCCGGCGTGCAGTTCGAAAGCGTGCTGCCAGTGGTCGATCCCATGCTGGACGCGCTCGACAAGAAAGTCGTCGAACTGCTGTTGCACGCTCTGCGCGAATTCAGCCAGCCCTGGCACCTCCGCCAACGGCAGGCCTTCGTAGGCCGCGAGTGGCGCCCGCAGCACACGGGTGGCGCCCGGGTTGGTGGAGAGCACGATCCCTCGCGCATCGAGCACGATCACGCCGGAAGTCAGGTTGTCCAGGATGGTCTGCAGGTTCGAGCGGGCGGCATCGAGTTCACCCATGGTCTTTTCGACGGCGCCGCGCGCATCCGCCAGCTGCTGGGTCATGACCGCGAACGACCTCGTGAGCCCCCCCAGTTCGTCCTTCCCCTGCAGGACCGCTGTGGGCCTCAGGTCGCCGCCTGCCACCTGGCGCACGCCATCTGCCAGCACGAGCAAGGGCCGCGCGAGTTGATTGCCGAACAGCACCGCGAGCAGCACCGCGCCGAACACCGCGAGAAACAGCGTCAGTGTGAGCGTGCCGATGTACATGCGACGCAAACCTTCGCGTGCAAGCGCTCTCTCCTGGTATTCACGATTGGCTTCCTGAACGGCCAGCGCATTGGCCACGACCGCCGGCGGAATCGATTGGGTCACCTGAAGAAAACGCGGCTCGGTGTTGAACTCGAAACCCAGGCGTTGCACGAGCGCGAGCGCGCGTACGCTGGCCGGGGGCGGCGCGGCCGCGCCGGGCGCGGGTATTTCGTCAAGGCCTTCGATACGCGCGACCGCATGGTCGGTGCGCACCTGGCGCAGCTGCTGGGGGGAGGGTCGCTCAGGATTGAGCTGGAAGCGAGACGCGCCCGCGCCAGCCACCAGTTGCCCGCCACCGGTCCACAGCACCACGTCGCTGGCACCCAGTTGCTCCCGAATGCGCTCGAGCACAAGGCCAGCGCTCGCATCAGGCACGTCGGCGAGTTGGGTACTCGCCGCACGGGTCTTGCTCACAAGATCATCGGACAGGGAGTCCAGCGTGGCCCGACCGAGATTCAGGCCAGCGTCGAGTGCGCCTTCTACCTTGACGTCGAACCAGCTCTCGATCGAGCGCGCGACGAACTGATAGGACACCACGTACACCAGCATGCCGGGCACCACTCCCACGAGCGCAAAAATCGCCGCCAGCTTGATCAGCAGGCGACTGCCGAACTTGCCCTGGCGCAGCCGCCGCAACAACCGGAACGCCACCCAGCCAATCACCAGTACCAGCACGACCGCAACGACCACATTGATGCCGAACAGGCGCGCGTAGTTCTGTTCGTAGAAGGCGCGGTTGTTGGTCGCCTGCGCCAACAGGAACATCAGCACCAGGCCGATCGCTGTCACCATCGCCGCGCCGACACCGATCGCCCAACGCATGGCGCGGGAACGACGCGCCTGCGGTGACCCCCTGGCGCCGCCGCGCGGGGTGGTCCTCACTTCAACCTCTCTAGCGGGAGGCGGACGCTGCGGCTGGTGGAGATGTCCCATTCAGCCTGGCCCACGACACCGATCTGGAAGGGTCGCGGCAGCTGCGAGGTGTCGAGCCGGAATCGGAACGACACCAGGGGCTCCGTTTCGTCGCCGAAATCCGAAATATCGCCCAGCCGAAGACGGCCGATCCGGCGGATGCCGTCCAGGGCGTCCTGGAGCGTGTCGAAATTCTGATTCAGAGACACGCCGAAGCCTGAGTTGGTGATGGGAACCGCGGACATGTTGAGTCGCCAGCGCCGGCTGAGCGGCTGATAGGCCAACCGCATGTGCCGAGTCGCATGTGCAACTTTGAGATCGGTCCAGTACCAGCGTTCCCGATAGACCTCGGCCTCGGCCACGAAATAGATCGCGATCCCTTTCTCGAGCACCTCTTCGACCAGAGGCTGCAAGTCGAATTGCACCTGCGCCGTAAGGTAGACACCATCCTCTGATTGCTCGAGGCGAAGCTGGGTCACCGACGCGGCTGGCGACTGTGCTGACGCCGGGCCTGGCAGCCATGCCAGGACCCAGGCGAGTATCAGCAGCGCGACCAGCGAGGCCGAGCCCCGTCTTTCAGCGCGGCCGCTTCTCAAGCAAAGCGTAGAAGAAACCGTCGTGATCACCCAAGGCATTGTCCGGGACACCGCGCGCATTCATCCCGCTTTGGGGCAGCAAATGCCCCGGCGAGGGCAACAAACGGGCATCGGTGTTGTGTGCAAGGAACGCATCGATCTGGTGCGCGCCCTCCTCGCGGAAGACCGAACAGGTGCAATAAAGCAAGCGACCGCCAGGACGGACCAGCGGCCAAAGGGCGGCCAGCAGCATCGCCTGCTGGAGCGCGAGTTGTGCAATATCGCTCTCGCGGCGCAGCCACCGAACGTCGGGATGACGCCGGACGATGCCGGATGCAGTGCAGGGCGCATCGAGCAGGATGGCGTCGAAAGGTCGGCCGTCCCACCATTCATGCGGTCGTGCCGCGTCTGCAATCACAACCTTGGCGCTCATCCCGATCCGTTTGAGCGTTTCGTCGATCCGGCGGCCGCGTACGGGATCGACTTCCAAAGCGATGAGTTCGATGACGTCAGGCCCAGCCAGCTCCAGCAGATGGGCAGTCTTGCCGCCAGGCGCGGCGCAGGCGTCGAGCACTCGCAAGGGCGCACCGCCGTGCTCGGACTTCAGACCGCCCAGGAGCAGCGGCGCCGCCAGTTGCGCAGCCGCGTCCTGCACCGAGCACTCGCCTTCGGCAAAACCGGGCAGTTGCTGAACCGGCCGCGCGCGCGATAGCTGCAGCCCACTGGGGCCGACCGGGGTGGCATCCAATTCGATGGCCTCCAGCGCCCGCATGTAGGACGCAACGTCCGTCTGCTGCACATTGACCCGCAGCGTCATCGGCGCCTGGGCATTATCGACAGCAAGTACACGCTGCCATTCGCGGGGATAGTCTCGCTTGAGCCGTTCGATCCACCAGCGCGGATGATTCCATTGAGCCACCGGCTCGCGCTCCGTGAGCGCGACAAGCTCGTCGCGCTCACGCAGGAAGCGCCGCAGGCAGGCGTTGATGAAACTCGCCTGCGCACGGGTGCCGGGATTACGCTTTGCGGCCTCTACCGCTTGATCGACGAGGGTGAAGGGTTCATACGGCGAGCGCTCGGCATCCCAAGCCAATGCGAGTGCTGTGCACAGCAAGGCATCAGCCGCCGGTGGCGGTGTTCGCTTGGCCAGCTGCCGGCGCAGAGCCTCAGCCCGGCCGAGCCAGCGGAGAACCTGGAAGCCAAGTGCCTGCACGCCTGGCCGGAGTGAAGGCTCGACGGCTTCGAACGCGACTGCCCCAGAAACCCCCGCGCGAATCGACGTCAAGGCACCAGCCGTGAGCTGCAACTGGCGCCAGAGCGGCGGCGAAGAGGGCGAGGAACCCTGGGCGGAATCTGATGGATCTGACAACTTGTTCTTCAGAAGAATGGGTGGGCGCGGGACTTCCGCATCGATGGAGGGGTAGCCGGATCAGCGCAGCGGCGCAGCTTGCCGCAATTGCATGATCCACGCCACAAGGAGCGCGGGAAACTGACTGACGGCCGCGTTGTATCGCGTCACCGCCAGATTGAACTGGTTACGGGCGATTTCAGCCGCAGGCGAAGGCTCTGGCCAGGCGATCGGCGCCGTACCGTTGGTCGGCTCGTCCTTGTCGCCCAGACCCGCGGGCCGCGACAAGGTGCCGTCGGCCTCGAAGCTGACGACCGATTCGGGATGCCCGCGCTGCCAGGCCGAAAGCATCACGTGCAGCGCCGTGGCGAGGGCGGCGAGCCGGGTCGGGTCCAGCGGCTGCAGGCGCGTCGCAGCCAGCAGGGTTGCCAACTGGGCGGCCGCGGCCTGAACGGCTGTGCCGGAGCGAGCTGCCTCGGGCGCCGGATCTGGATCCTGAGCCGACACCTGCTGCTCCTGCGCCGCACGCGTCTGCACGAAGTCCAGTTGCCGCACGAGCGCCGCGTCAAGCGCCGCATAGGCCTGCAATGCCGTCGATCGAAGGCGCATGAGTCGGTTGTAGGCGCCGACGAACCAGAACAGCACAAGGCCGCCGGCGATCCAGAAGGGAAGCCCGTCGGACATGCCGCTCATGGCTGCCGCCGCCAGAAAAAAGCCCCCGATCCACGGGCGGAAGGGGGGCGTTTGAGACCGGTCATGGCCGGTGATGCTAACCAGTTATTCGGTCGCGGCGCTTTCGCTGGCGTCGGCCGTGCTCGCATCGTCGCTCGAAGTGCCGGCCAGTTCGGCGGCTTCCGATTCGGCGATCGCGCGGCGCTCGGCTTCGTCCATGGCGTCCTTGACCTTGCGTGCCTGGTGGTACGCCATGCCGGTGCCTGCGGGAATCAGGCGACCGACGATGACGTTTTCCTTCAGGCCGCGCAGTTCGTCGCGCTTGCCCATGATCGCCGCTTCGGTCAACACACGCGTCGTTTCCTGGAACGACGCGGCGCTGATGAAGCTGTCGGTCGACAACGACGCCTTGGTAATACCAAGCAGCAGGTTGGTGAAGGTCGCGGGCATCTTGCCTTCGGCGCGCAGGGCGTCGTTGGTGTTGAGCATTTCGCTGCGCTCGACCTGTTCGCCGGCGATGTAGTTCGTGTCGCCCACGCTCTCGACCACAACACGGCGCAGCATCTGGCGAACAATCACCTCGATGTGCTTGTCGTTGATCTTCACGCCTTGGAGACGGTACACGTCCTGGACTTCGTCCACGATGTAGCGCGCGAGTTCTTCCGATCCCAGCAGGCGCAGGATGTCCTGCGGATCCGCCGGGCCGTCGACCACGCTTTCGCCCTTGTTCACCACCTGGCCTTCGTGCACCAGGATGTTCTTTTCCTTCGGCACGAGGTCTTCCCAGACCTTGCCTTCCGGATCGGTGATCTGCAGACGGATCTTGCCCTTGGTCTCCTTACCGAACGACACGGTACCCGTCATCTCGGCAAGCATGCCCTTGTCCTTCGGCGAGCGCGCCTCGAACAGTTCAGCCACGCGCGGCAGACCGCCGGTGATGTCGCGGGTCTTCTGGCCTTCGACCGGTATACGCGCCAGCACTTCGCCCGGGCCCACTTCCTGACCGTCGCGCACCTGCACCAGCGCACCGATCGGGAAGCCGATCGTCACCGAATGGTCGGTACCCGGGATCTTGACCTCGGCGCCGGCGGCGTCGATCAGCTTCACTTGCGGTCGCACCACCTTGGCAGCGCCGCGGCGCTTCGGATCGATCACGACCAGCGTCGACAGGCCCGTGACCTCATCGACCTGCTTGGCGACCGTCAGACCTTCCTCGACGTTCTCGAACTTCGCCGTACCGGCGAATTCCGTGATGATCGGGCGGGTCAGCGGGTCCCAATTGGCGAGCACATGGCCGGCCTTGATCTGCTGGTCAGCCTTCACCGCCAGCGTGGCGCCGTAAGGCACCTTGTGGCGCTCGCGCTCACGGCCATGTTCGTCATGAATGACGATCTCGCCCGAACGCGCGATCACGACCAGCTCGTTCTTGCTGTTGGTCACATAGCGCATCGTGGCGTTGAAGCCGATCACGCCATTGGACTTGGCTTCGACGCTCGATGCCACGGCTGCACGCGACGCCGCACCGCCGATGTGGAAGGTCCGCATCGTGAGCTGGGTCCCGGGTTCGCCGATCGACTGCGCCGCGATCACGCCGACCGCCTCGCCGTTGTTCACCAGGCCACCGCGGCCGAGGTCGCGGCCGTAGCACTTGGCGCAGAGACCGAAGCGCGTCGAGCAGGTCAGCGCCGTGCGAACCTTGACCTCGTCCACACCTTCCAGTTCGAGCGCTTCGATCACGTCTTCATCGAGCATGTCGCCGGCCTGGGCGAGCACGGCACGCGTCTCGGGATGCAGGATGTCTTCGGCCGCAGTACGACCGAGAATGCGGTCGCGCAGCGATTCGATCACTTCACCACCTTCGACGATCGCGCGCATCACTGCGCCGTCCTGCGTGCCGCAGTCCTGCTCGATCACCACCAGATCCTGAGTCACGTCGACCAGGCGACGCGTCAGGTAACCCGAGTTCGCGGTCTTCAACGCCGTATCGGCCAGGCCCTTGCGAGCACCGTGGGTGGAGATGAAGTACTCCAACACGTTCAGGCCTTCACGGAAGTTGGCGGTGATGGGCGTCTCGATGATCGAGCCATCCGGCTTGGCCATCAGACCCCGCATGCCGGCCACCTGCCGGATCTGCGCGGCCGAACCGCGCGCGCCCGAGTCGGCCATCATGTAGATCGAATTGAAGGATTCCTGCTCGACTTCATTGCCGTGACGATCGGTGGCCTTCTCCTTGGAGAGCTTGGCCATCATGACCTTCGACACTTCGTCGCCGGCCTTGCCCCAGATGTCCACGACCTTGTTGTAGCGTTCGCCGGAGGTGACCAGACCCGAGACATACTGCTGTTCGATCTCCTTCACTTCCTTGGCAGAGCGCTCGATGATGCCGTGCTTCTCGGCCGGCACCAGCATGTCGTCGATCGCGATCGAGATCCCTGCCTTGGTCGCCAGACGGAAACCGTTCTGCAACAGCTTGTCCGCGAAGACCACGGTCTCCTTCAGACCGCACTTGCGGAAGGAGACGTTGATCAGCTTGGAGATCTCCTTCTTCTTCAGCGCCTTGTTGATGTTCGAGAACGGCAGGCCCTTGGGCAGGATCTCGGACAAGAGCGCACGGCCGACCGTCGTGTCCTGGAGCGTGGTCGACGGCGTGAACTCGCCGGTCTCCTTGTCCTTCGTGTACTCGGTGATGCGCACGCTCACCTTGGCGGTGAGTTCGACCACGTTGGCGTCGAGTGCGCGCTGCACTTCACCGATATCGGAGAAGATCAGGCCCTCGCCCTTGCCGTTGATGCGATCGCGGGTCGTGTAGTACAGACCCAGCACCACGTCCTGCGACGGCACGATCGACGGTTCCCCGTTGGCCGGAAACAGCACGTTGTTGGAGGCCAGCATCAGCGTGCGAGCTTCCATCTGGGCTTCGACCGACAGGGGCACGTGGACGGCCATCTGGTCGCCGTCGAAGTCGGCGTTGAAGGCCGCGCAAACCAGCGGGTGCAGCTGGATCGCCTTGCCTTCGATCAGGATCGGCTCGAAAGCCTGGATACCCAAGCGATGCAGCGTCGGAGCGCGGTTCAGCATCACCGGGTGCTCCTTGATCACCTCTTCAAGGATGTCCCACACCACCGGCGTACCCGATTCCACTTCCTTCTTCGCCGCCTTGATGGTGGTCGCAATGCCCATGGCTTCCAGGCGCGAGAAGATGAAGGGCTTGAACAGCTCCAGCGCCATCAGCTTCGGCAGACCGCACTGGTGCAGCTTGAGCGTCGGGCCCACCACGATGACCGAACGGCCGGAGTAGTCGACGCGCTTGCCCAGCAAGTTCTGGCGGAAACGACCGCTCTTGCCCTTGATCATGTCGGCCAGCGACTTCAACGCACGCTTGTTGGCGCCCGTCATGGCCTTGCCACGGCGACCGTTGTCCAGCAGCGAGTCGACCGCTTCCTGGAGCATCCGCTTTTCGTTGCGGGCGATGATTTCCGGCGCCTTCAGTTCGAGCAGGCGGCGCAGGCGGCTGTTGCGGTTGATGACGCGACGATAGAGGTCGTTCAGGTCGGAGGTCGCGAAGCGGCCGCCGTCCAGCGGCACCAGCGGACGCAGGTCCGGCGGCAGCACCGGCAGAACTTCGAGCACCATCCAGTTGGGCTTGATGCCCGACTTGCGGAAGGCTTCGAGCACCTTGAGGCGCTTGGAGTTCTTCTTGACCTTCACTTCGGAGCCGGTCAGATCGCCGCGCAGCTTCTCGATCTCGCTGTCGAGTTCGATGCCTTCCAGCAGGTCCTTGATGCCTTCAGCGCCCATCTTGGCGATGAACTCGTCACCGTATTCCTTGCGCTTGGCGTCGTAGTCGTCTTCCGACATGATGCCGAACTTCTTCAGCGGCGTCATGCCCGGATCGGTGATCACGTAGGCTTCGAAGTAAAGCACGCGTTCGATATCGCGCAGCGTCATGTCGAGCACGAGGCCCAGACGCGACGGCAGCGACTTCAGGAACCAGATGTGGGCGCAAGGCGCAGCCAGGTCGATGTGACCCATGCGCTCGCGGCGCACCTTGGTCTGCGTGACTTCAACGCCGCACTTCTCGCAGATCACGCCACGATGCTTCAGGCGCTTGTACTTGCCGCACAGGCATTCGTAGTCCTTGATGGGGCCGAAAATCTTGGCACAGAACAGGCCATCACGTTCCGGCTTGAAAGTCCGGTAGTTGATGGTCTCGGGCTTCTTCACCTCGCCGAATGACCAGGAGCGGATCTTCTCGGGCGATGCCATGCCGATACGAATGGCATCGAAATGCTCATCGGGCGTGAATTGC
Organism: Variovorax sp. 01T432; assembly: GCF_056398605.1. NCBI lineage: Bacteria > Pseudomonadati > Pseudomonadota > Betaproteobacteria > Burkholderiales > Comamonadaceae > Variovorax > Variovorax sp. 01T432. The sequence goes on along the minus strand of NZ_JBFTPS010000088.1, from coordinate 8,233 downwards.
TTGAACAGGTCGAGTAATGACTTCATGTGACTCTTTCCTTTTCTGCTTATGAGCGTTCGAGTTCAATGTCCAGGCCCAAGGAACGAATTTCCTTGACCAGCACATTGAACGATTCCGGCATGCCGGCTTCGATCGAGTGTTCGCCCTTGACGATGCTCTCGTACACCTTGGTACGGCCTTGAACGTCGTCGGACTTCACGGTCAGCATTTCCTGCAGGACATAGGCAGCGCCGTAAGCTTCGAGCGCCCACACTTCCATTTCCCCGAAACGCTGGCCGCCGAACTGGGCCTTGCCGCCCAAGGGCTGCTGGGTCACCAGGCTGTACGGACCGGTCGAACGCGCGTGCATCTTGTCGTCCACCAAGTGGTGCAGCTTGAGCACGTGCATGTAGCCGACCGTGACGGGCCGCTCGAACTGGTCGCCGGTGCGACCGTCGTACAGATACGCCTGGGTGCGCGTATCGGTCAGGCCCTTGATCTTGGCGATCTCCTCGGGATACGCGAGCTTCAGCATGCCGCGGATTTCTTCTTCCGAGGCGCCGTCGAACACAGGCGTCGCGAACGGAACGCCGCTCGACAGGTTACCCGCCATCTCGAGCACATCGGTGTCGCTGAGCTTGCTCAGGTCTTCCTTACGGCCCGATCCGTTGTAGAGCTGGTCCAGGAACTTGCGCAACTCGGCCACCTTGGCTTCGGCTTGCAGCATGTCACCGATGCGCTGGCCAATGCCCTTGCCGGCCCAGCCCAGATGCACTTCGAGCACCTGGCCGACGTTCATCCGCGAAGGCACGCCCAGCGGGTTCAGGCAGATGTCGCACGGTGTGCCGTCGGCCATGTGGGGCATGTCTTCGACCGGAACGATCTTCGACACCACACCCTTGTTGCCGTGGCGGCCGGCCATCTTGTCGCCGGGTTGGAGGCGGCGCTTGACGGCAAGGTAGACCTTGACCATCTTCAGCACGCCCGCGGGCAACTCATCACCCTGCGTGAGCTTCTTGCGCTTTTCTTCGAACGCGAGGTCGAAGCTGTGGCGCGTCTGCTCGAGCGAGTTCTTGATCGACTCGAGCTGCCCCGCAACCTCGTCTTCCGCCGGGCGGATGTCGAACCAGTGGAACTTCTCGATCGAGGCCAGGTAGGCCTTGTCGAGCTTGGTGCCCTTGGCAAGCTTGTTCGGGCCACCATTGGCGATCTTCCCGATCAGGAGCTTCTCGATCCGGTCGAACGCGTCGGCTTCGACGATGCGGAGCTGGTCGTTCAGGTCGAGGCGGAAGCGCTTCAGCTCGTCGTCGATGATCTGCTGGGCACGCTTGTCACGCGTGATGCCTTCGCGAGTGAACACCTGCACGTCGATCACCGTGCCTTGCGAACCCTGGTCGACGCGCAGCGAGGTGTCCTTCACGTCGGAAGCCTTCTCGCCGAAGATCGCGCGCAGCAGCTTTTCTTCAGGCGTCAGCGTGGTCTCGCCCTTGGGCGTGACCTTGCCGACCAGCGTGTCGCCCGGCTGCACTTCAGCACCGACGTAGATGATGCCCGACTCGTCCAGGCGATTGAGCTGTTGCTCGGCCAGGTTAGGGATGTCGCGTGTGATTTCCTCGGCGCCGAGCTTGGTATCGCGCGCCATCACGACCAGTTCCTCGATATGGATCGAGGTGTAGCGGTCTTCGGCCACGACACGTTCGCTGATCAGGATCGAGTCTTCGAAGTTGTAGCCGTTCCAGGGCATGAACGCGACCAGCATGTTCTGGCCAAGGGCCAGCTCTCCGAGGTCTGTCGATGCGCCGTCGGCTACCACGTCGCCCTTGGCGATCTTGTCCCCGCGCTTGACGATCGGGCGCTGATGGATGTTGGTGTTCTGGTTCGAACGCTGATACTTGATCAGGTTGTAGATGTCCACACCGACTTCACCGGCAGCCGCTTCGGCGTCGTTCACGCGCACCACGATGCGGGTGGCATCGACATAGTCGACGATGCCGCCGCGAGTGGCAGTGACCACGGTGCCCGAGTCGACCGCGGAGACGCGCTCGATACCGGTGCCGACGAAGGCCTTCTCCGGACGCAGGACGGGCACGGCCTGACGCTGCATGTTGGCGCCCATCAGCGCGCGGTTCGCATCGTCATGCTCCAGGAACGGAACGAGCGATGCGGCCACCGACACGATCTGCGCGGGCGACACGTCCATGTACTGCACGCGCTCGGCGCTCACCAGGATCGACTCGCCGGCTTCGCGCGCCGAGACGAGGTCACCGGTCAGCTGGCCATCCTTGTCGAGGGCGGCGTTCGCCTGGGCGATCACGTACTTGCCTTCTTCAATGGCGGACAGGTAGTCGATCTCCATCGTGACCTTGCTGTCGATCACGCGGCGGTACGGCGTTTCGATGAAGCCGTATTCGTTCAGGCGGGCGTACAGGGCCAGTGAATTGATCAGACCGATGTTCGGGCCTTCCGGCGTTTCGATCGGGCACACGCGGCCGTAGTGCGTGACGTGAACGTCGCGCACCTCGAAGCCGGCACGTTCGCGGGTCAGGCCGCCCGGGCCAAGAGCCGAGACTCGACGCTTGTGCGTGATCTCGGACAGCGGGTTCGTCTGGTCCATGAACTGCGACAGCTGCGAAGCACCGAAGAACTCCTTCAACGCGGCCGAGATCGGCTTGCTGTTGATGAGGTCGTGCGGCATCAGCGGTTCCTGCTCGGCCTGGCCCAGGCGCTCCTTCACAGCCTTCTCGATCCGAGCCAGACCCGTGCGGTACTGGTTCTCGGCCAGTTCGCCGACGCAACGCACCCGGCGATTGCCCAGGTGGTCGATGTCATCGACCTCGCCACGGCCGTTGCGCAGGTCGACAAGGATCTTGACCACGGCCAGGATGTCCTCGTTGGTCAGCACCATCGGACCGGTCGACTCGTCGCGTCCGACCTTGGCATTGAACTTCATCCGACCGACGCGCGACAGGTCGTAGGTGTCCGGGTTGTAGAAGAGGCGCTGGAACAGGGCCTGCACGGCGTCTTCCGTCGGTGGTTCGCCGGGACGCATCATGCGGTAGATGGCCACGCGGGCCGCGAACTCATCGACCGTCTCGTCGATGCGCAGCGTCTGCGAAATGTAGGCGCCCTGGTCGAGTTCGTTGGTGTAGATGGCCTGCACGTCCTGCACGCCGGCCGAGCGCAGCTTCTTCAGCAGTGCTTCGGTCAATTCGTCGTTGGCCTTCGCCAGGATCTCGCCGGAGTCGGGGTCGACGATGTTGCGAGCCACGACGCGACCGACCAGGAAGTCTTCCGGAACGCTGATATGGGTGGTGCCGTTCTGCTCGAGTTCGCGAGTGTGGCGCGCGGTGACGCGCTTGTCCTTGGCGACCACGACCTTGCCGGACTTGTCGGTGATGTCGAAGCGGGCGACCTCACCGCGCAGGCGCTCGGAGACGAACTCCATCTGCGCCCCGCTGTCCATCAGGCGGAAGTTGTCATTCACGAAGAAGTTCGCAAGGATCGACTCCGGATTCAGGCCGATGGCCTTCAGCAGGATCGTGACCGGCATCTTGCGACGACGATCGACGCGGAAGTACAGCATGTCCTTGGGGTCGAACTCGAAGTCGAGCCACGAACCGCGGTAAGGAATAACGCGAGCCGAGAACAACAGCTTGCCCGAGCTGTGCGTCTTGCCCTTGTCGTGCTCGAAAAATACCCCAGGCGAACGGTGCAACTGAGACACGATGACGCGCTCGGTGCCGTTGATGATGAAGGAACCCTTTTCGGTCATGAGCGGCACTTCGCCCATGTAGACCTCTTGTTCCTTCACCTCCTTGACCACCTTCGACTGCGAGGTCGACGACTCGCGGTCATAGATGATGAGTTGCACCTTCGCGCGGACTGCCGAAGCGAAGGTCAAGCCACGGGTCTGGCATTCACGCACGTCGAAAGCAGGCTTCGCGAGGTTGTATTCGAGGAACTTCATCTCGACAAAACCGTTGTGCGAGACGATGGGGAACGCCGCGTCGAAGGCGGCCTGAAGGCCTTCCACGGTGCGCTTCTGCGGTGGAATGCCGGCTTGCAGGAACGCGGTGTATGCGTCCTTCTGCATCTGCAGCAAGTAGGGGATTTCGACGACGCTGTCGCGGTTACCGAAGTTCTTTCGGATGCGCTTGCGTTCGGTGTAACTGTACGTGGACGTTTGGGCCATGAGAGCTCCGGGGCTTGAGATCTTCAGCGACTTGTCAGCAATGCTTTCGCACCACTGCTTGGCGGCTGGCCACTACCAGCCGTTGGCGGACAGTGATGCGTTGCACATCACCCGAACCAAGGGGTCTTCTGCAGTCGGGGTCAGAAGACACTCAAAAGCCGCGTGGACACGGCAGCTTTTGGGTGCGCTCTGAAAGCGGTAAAGGCTGGAGGGCCTTCCGGCACACTCCAGCCCTTCAGCGGGACCGAATTACTTCAGTTCCACCTTGGCGCCAGCATCTTCCAGCTTCTTCTTGGCGGCTTCGGCATCTGCCTTCGACAGACCTTCCTTGACGGCCTTGGGAGCGGCTTCCACCAGGTCCTTGGCTTCCTTGAGGCCCAGGCCGGTGATTTCGCGCACTGCCTTGATCGCCGACACCTTGTTTGCGCCCGCATCCATCAGCATGACGTTGAACTCGGTCTTCTCTTCGACCACAGCGGCGGCGGCACCACCGGCGGCGGCAGGAGCCGACATCGCTGCGGCGCTCACGCCGAACTTCTCTTCGATGGCTTTCACCAGGTCGTTGAGTTCCAGGACCGTCATGCTGTCGAGCGCGGTCAGAAATGCGTCTTTATCGAATGCCATTTTTGTTTCCTAACAATTGGGTTGAATATTTCAAACGCAAGGCTCAAGCGGCTTGCGGTTCCTCGGCCGGAGCTTCGGCCGGCGCTTCGCCACCACCACGTTTCTCGGCGAGCGCGGCCAGAACACGGGCCGTGCGCGAGATCGGGGACTGCATCAAGCCCAGCAGTTGAGCCAGCAACACTTCCTTCGAAGGGATGTTGGCCAACTGCTTCACGCCGTCCACGTCCAGGGCCTTGCCACCGAATGCGCCGCCGCGAATCACCAACTTGTCGTTGGTCTTCGCGAAATCGGCCACCACTTTCGCGGCAGCCACAGCGTCTTCGGAAAAGCCGTAGATCAGCGGGCCGGTCATCTGGTCACCGAGGATCTCAAATGCGCTACCAGCGACAGCACGGCGTGCCAGCGTGTTTTTCAACACGCTGAGATTCACACCCTTGCTGCGCGCGTCGTTGCGCAGTTTGGTCATATCGGCAACCGTGATGCCACGGTATTCCGCCAGCACGAGCGTTTGAGCTTTTGCGGCGAGGCTGGTCACATCACTGATGACCGCTTCTTTCTCACTGCGATTCAGACTCAAGGTCTACTCCTTTTCAATGCACCCCTCGGCCGAGGCCTCAAGGCGCGCTTCATGCAGCGACCAACTGTTTCGGAAACGAATTCCTTTGCAGCGGGATCGCCATCTGCGCTGGTTGTCCACACGACGGTGGGACGATTAAGTGCAAGCCCTCCTGCACACCAGCGGTCTTGGATGGCTCGCGGCAACCGAAGCTGCCGCGACCCACCACATTGCCCCACCCCCGGAAGGGCGAGGCAAATCTTCTTCAGCTCGCCGAAATGGTTTGCGTGTCCACGCGGACACCCAGACCCATGGTCGACGAGACGGCAACCTTGCGCAGGTACACGCCCTTGCTCGTTGCGGGCTTGGCCTTGACCAGTGCTTCGATCAGCGCGGCAAGATTGCCTTGCAACTTGTCTGCGTCGAAGGAGCGACGGCCGATCGTGCCGTGCACGATGCCCGCCTTGTCGACACGGAACTGCACCTGACCGGCCTTGGCGTTCTTCACCGCCGTGGCGACGTCGGGCGTGACCGTTCCGACCTTCGGATTGGGCATGAGACCGCGCGGACCGAGGATCTGGCCCAGCGTCCCGACCACGCGCATGGCGTCCGGTGCTGCGATCACGACGTCGAAAGGCATGTCGCCAGCCTTCACCATCGCAGCCAAGTCATCCATGCCGACGATATCGGCGCCAGCGGCTTTGGCTTCTTCAGCCTTGGCGCCCTGGGCGAACACCGCGACGCGCTTCGTCTTGCCGGTGCCGTTAGGCAGCACGACGGCGCCGCGAACGACTTGGTCAGACTTCTTCGCATCGATGCCCAGTTGCACAGCCACGTCGATGGACTCATCGAACTTGGCCGTGGCCGCCTCTTTGACAAGCCCGATAGCGTCGGAGAGTGCGTACAGCTTGTTGCTGTCGACCTTGCCCGCTAGCGCCTTTTGCTTCTTGGTGATCTTGGCCATTACACGCCCTCCACATTCACGCCCATCGAACGGGCGGAGCCGGCGATGGTACGCACCGCGGCATCCAGATCGGCAGCAGTCAGATCCTTCATCTTGGTCTTGGCGATTTCTTCGAGCTGTGCGCGCGTGATCTTGCCGACCTTGTCCGTATGCGGACGTGCCGAACCCTTGTCGAGCTTGATGGCCTTCTTGATCAAGGTGACCGCCGGCGGCGTCTTGATGATGAACGTGAAGCTCTTGTCGGCGAATGCGGTGATGACCACCGGCAGCGGCAGGCCCGGCTCGACGCCCTGGGTCTGCGCGTTGAACGCCTTGCAGAATTCCATGATGTTCAAACCGCGCTGGCCCAGTGCGGGGCCGATGGGCGGCGATGGATTGGCTTTACCAGCTGGCACTTGCAGCTTGATGAAGCCGACGATTTTTTTCGCCATGCTTTTCTCCTTGCGGGTGATAACGCCTTGGCTTTTTCAGCCGCAGCTCCCCGGGGTTGACGACTCTGACACCGAAGCCTTGCGCCGAGTCGGGAAGCGCAAAGCCCATGCAATCATTTCAGGATGGAACACAGGTCGTCGCGACCCATCCTGCAAGAACTCAAGTCTTTTCGACTTGGCTGAATTCGAGCTCAACAGGCGTCGCGCGGCCGAAAATCATGACCGACACACGCACCTTGCTCTTTTCGTAGTTGACTTCCTCGACCGTGCCATTGAAATCCGTGAACGGACCTTCCTTGACGCGAACGAACTCGCCAACAACGAACTCCACCTTGTGGCGTGGCTTGGCGGTGCCTTGCTGCATCTGGCCAACGATGTCCTCAACCTCTTTTTGCGAGATTGGGGCTGGGCGGTTCTTGGCCCCACCGACGAACCCGGTCACTTTGTTGGTGTGCTTCACCAGGTGCCAGCTTTCGTCGTCCATGATCATTTCCACCAGGACGTACCCCGGGAAGAAACGACGCTCGGTCGTGCGCTTCTGCCCATTCTTGATCTCGACCACTTCCTCGGTCGGGACCAGGATGCGACCGAACTTGCTCTGCATGCCAGCGCGATTGATGCGCTCGAGGATGTTGCGCTCGACGGCCTTCTCCATGCCGGAATACGCATGCACCACATACCACCGAAGGTCGGGATTGGCAGCAGGAACCAGCAGAGGATGAACCTCCGGGGTGGTTTCGACAGCTTCGTCAGTCATTATTTTCTCCAGCCCAGAATAAGGTCAAAGAACACCCATTCGAGCGTCTTGTCAGTGAGCCAAAGGAAGACGGACATGATCGCGACGAAGGCAAACACATATGCCGTCATCTGGATCGTTTCCTTGCGCGAAGGCCACACAACCTTCTTGACTTCGCGCCACGAATCGCGGCCAAAAGCCCAAAGCTGCCGGCCACTCTCCGAACTTGCGAACGCGCCGACGGCGGCAGCGAGACCCACCAGCAAGGCAACCCACTGCACAACCGCGCCCTGGCGCGAAAGCAGATAGAACGCCACGATGGCGCCCACCGCGAGCACGGCAGCGCCAGCCAGCTTGGCCTTATCTGCATTCGTACTGACGGTTTCGATTTGAGAAGTAGCCATCTTGGGCAAGGTTCCTGCGGCCATCAGGCCTTCTATACATCACGTCTTCTTGAGACGCCGAAGCCCGTCAGATCATGACGGGCTTTTTCAGGGCCACCCTCAGGTGGCAGGGGCAGTAGGAATCGAACCTACAACCTTCGGTTTTGGAGACCGACGCTCTGCCAATTGAGCTATACCCCTTCGCGATTCTTAATCGATGATCTTTGCCACGACGCCCGAGCCCACGGTACGGCCGCCTTCGCGGATCGCAAAGCGCAGGCCTTCTTCCATGGCGATCGGGTTGATCAGCTTCACCGTGATCGACACGTTGTCGCCCGGCATGACCATTTCCTTGTCCGCGGGCAGTT
>NZ_JBFTPS010000087.1:0-18736 GCF_056398605.1 Variovorax sp. 01T432 | reverse complement strand
ACTCCGCCGCGCCGGCGACGCCGCCGGCGGGCAACGGCAACGGCCAGCCGCCCGCCGGCTCGGCGCCGCAGGCGCCCGCGCCGGTGCTGAGCTGCGCGCCCTGAGATCCACGCCTCTTCGTCATTCCACATCCCCGAGCTGCAACCATGACCATCAACAACCCCCAACGACGCGCCTTCCTGCGCAAGTCCGCCGCCGCCGTGGGCGCGGCGTCCGCCCTCACGATGCTGCCGCCTTCGATCCGCAAGGCGCTGGCGGTGCAGGCCGCGGTGGACACCGGCACCATCCAGGACGTGAAGCACATCGTCATCCTGATGCTGGAGAACCGCGGTTTCGACCACTACTTCGGCACCCTGAAGGGCGTGCGCGGTTTCGGCGACCGCTTCCCGACGCCGCTCGAAAGCGGCAAGGACGTGTGGTACCAGCAGGACGCCACCAACAAGGTGATCACGCCCTATCACATGGACCCGGCCAAGACGAAGGCGCTTCAGTCGCCGAGCACGCCGCACAGCTTCTCGGACAGCCAGGCGGCATGGAACCAGGGCAAGTCGGGCTTCTGGCCGGTCTACAAGACGCAGTACACGATGGGCTACCTGGCCCGCGCGGACATCCCCTTCCAGTTCGCGCTGGCCGAGGCCTTCACCATCTGCGACGGCTACCACTGCTCCACCACCAGCGGCACGGACCCCAACCGCGTGGTCTTCTTCTCGGGCTCGGGCTTCGACCCGGCGCTGGCGAAGAAGGGCATCAACAGCAACGACCGGACTTCGGAGCCCAACAACAACCGCTGCTGGATCACGGGCACGATGCCGACGCCCGGCTACACCTACGCGGACAACGCGCTGACCTGGCTGACGCTGCCCGACGTTCTGGAGAAGGCCGGCGTGAGCTGGAAGATCTACCAGAACACCAACGACAACTGGACGGGCGCGATGCACGGCGGCCTGGCCTTCCAGAGCTTCCGCACGGCGCAGCCGGGCTCGCCGCTCTATGTGAAGGGGATGACGGACTATTCGATCGCGGATCTGCGCAACGACGTGATCAACGACACGCTGCCGGCGGTGTCGTGGATCCTCTGCACGGCGGCGAACTCGGAGCATTCGGGCAACAGCGACCCGGCGATCGGCGCGCACTACACCTCGCAAGTGCTGGACGCGGTGACGGCCAACCCGGATGTCTGGGCCAAGACCGTGTTCTTCCTCACCTACGACGAGAACGACGGCCTGTACGACCACCTGCCGCCGCCCGCGCCGCCCTCCTACAACATCGACGGCTCGCTCGCGGGCAAGGCGACCCCGCCGCTGGACGGCGAATACTTCTCGGACCCGGCGCGGGCCTATCTCAATTCGAAGGACACGATCAGCGGCACGCTGCGGCCATGGGGCTTGAGCGCGCGCGTGCCGATGTACGTGATCTCGCCTTGGAGCAAGGGCGGCTGGGTCAATTCGCAGGTGTTCGACCACACCTCGATCGGCATGTTCCTGGAGCAGCGCTTCGGGGTCACGGTGGATGCGATCAGCCCGTGGCATCGCGCGGTGTGCGGCGATCTGACGTCGTGCTTCGACTTCGTGTCGCCGAACGATCCGAAGTTTCCCACCCTGCCGGACACGAGCAACTACGTGGCGGTGCTGGCCGCGCAGGCCTCGCTGCCCGCGCCGGCCGCGCCGGCCACGCCGCAGCCGCTGTTCCAGGAACCCGGGACGCGCTTCTCGCGCGCCCTGCCCTACGAGCTGCACACCAGCGCGCGGGTGGAATCGCGCGGCATGCTGTCGCTGGTGTTCGCCAACTCCGGCAAGCAGGGGGCGGTGTTCCACGTCTACGACAGGCTGCACCTGGACCGCATTCCGCGCCGCTACACGGTGGAGGCCGGCAAGACGCTGACCGACTACTGGAATACCGGCCTGAGCGACAGCGGCAAGTACGAGCTGTGGGTGTACGGCACGAATGGCTATGTGCGCACGTTCAAGGGCGATGCGCTGTTCCACGACAGCGCGGCCTTCAAGCCCGAGGTGCAGGTCTGCTATGAACCGGCGAACGGCCAGGTCTATGTGAAGGTGCACAACACCGGCACCGCGGACGGCAGCGTGACGGTGACGGCCAACGAATACCGCACCGATGGCCCGTGGCCGCTGGCCGTGGCGGCGGGCGCGACGGGCATGCTGCACTGGAATCTGGACGACAGCGGCCACTGGTACGACTTCACGGTGAGCGCGAACAACTTCGAGCGCCGCTTCTCGGGCCGCGTCGAGACCGGCAAGCCGAGCGTGAGCGATCCGGCGATGGCGCTGCACCTGTCGGCCTGAGGCTTCCCCGACCCCGACCCCGGCATCGGGCCGGCGGCGCGCTTCACGGCCGGCCGCCGGCCTCCTTCATCTCCAAGAGAAACAACATCATGAAGAAACATCAGCGCGCCGTGCGCGGCGCAGCCCTGCTCGGCGTGTCGCTTGCGCTCGCGGCGATCACCGGCGGCAGCTGGGCGCAGGCCATCCCCTCGACCTGGAACGCGGGCAAGACCGACCTCGGGCTCGGGTCGGGGGCCGGGACCGGCGTGACGGGCAGCAACGATGTCGCCATCGGCACCAATGCCGGCACGGGCGTCACCGGCAGCACCAACACGGCGGTCGGCAACGCCGCCGGGCAGACGGTGAGCACCAACTGGAACCTGGGCATCGGCGAATCGGCCGGCAGCAATGTGAGCGGCGGCAATGCCAACCAGGCGATCGGCTACCACTCGGGCGACAACATCGTCGGCGGCTGGAACCAGACGATGGGGCGCTCCTCGGGCGTGAACATCACGGGCAACTACAACAACTCGGTCGGCTACAGCGCGGGCTCGACCGTGAAGGGCGACCGCAACGACTCGAACGGCTACACGGCGGGCCAGAACGTGACGGGCTCGGACAACGATGCCTACGGCACGGCCGCCGGCAGCAATGTGACGGGCAGCAACAACCAGGCCTACGGCAGCGGCTCGGGCGCGAACGTCAAGGGCAACAACAACCTGTCCTCGGGTTCGGGCTCGGGCACCGGCGTGACGGGCTCGGGCAACCAGGCCTCGGGCATGCTGGCGGGCGCGCAGGTCTCGGGCAACAACAACATGGCGATGGGCCAGGCGGCGGGCGGTGGCGTGCAGGGCAGCGAGAACCAGTCCTTCGGCCTGGCGGCCGGGCAGGGGGTGGTGGGCAACGCCAACCTCGCGCAAGGCAGCGCGGCCGGCCAGGGCGTGAACGGCGACCGCAACATCGCGATCGGCAATCAGGCGGGGCAGTATGTGGCGGCGAGCCAGAGCGTGTCGATCGGCACCTCGGCGCGCGCGAACGCGGACGACGCCGTCGCGATCGGCAGCAACGCGGTGGTGATGCATGCCAACAGCGTGGCGCTGGGCGCGGGCTCGGCAACGACGCGCGGCGCGCAGGCGGCCTATGCGGCGCCGGGGATGGCGGGGGCGCAGGCCTCCACGGGCGAGGTGGCGCTGGGCGGGCGGCAGGTGACGGGCGTGGCGGCAGGCAGCGAGGCGAGCGATGCCACGAACGTGCAGCAGGTGCAGGGCATGGTGCAGGGCGCCAAGGATTTCGCGCAGCAGATGTACGACCAGGGCGGCACGCCGGGCAAGGCCTACACGGACATGACGGCGGCGCAGTTGCGCCAGGAGATGGCCGACAACCAGAAGCGGGCCTACGCCGGCATCGCGGGCGTGGCCGCGATGGAGTCGGCGCCCTATGTGCCGGGCAAGACGAGCTACGCGGTCGGGATGGGGGCCTATCGCACGGAAGCCGCGCTGGGGGCGTCGCTGCGCCACACCTTCAAGGACGGACGCTACAGCGTGACGGCGGGCATCGCCGTCAGCGGATCGGGCACGGTGGGGCGCGTGGCGTTCACGGGGACCTTCGACTGAGAGCGCGCGGGCGCGCTCAGGCGCGCATCAGGCGCAGGCCGGAGCTCGCGGCGGCGAACTGCGGGAAGACCTCGGCCAGGCGCGCGTCCGGCAGCCTCAGGTGGCGCTCGCTCAGGTCGGCCAGCACCTGGCGGAAGTCGGTGGTGACGGCGAGGTCGCGCCCTTCGTGCAGCGCGCGCTCGTCCAGCCCCGGCCAGCGACCGTGCACCTTGCCGCCGGCGACCCTGCCGCCGAGCAGCCACATGACGTTGCCGTGGCCATGGTCGGTGCCGCCGTTGCCGTTCTGGCGGAAGGTGCGGCCGAACTCGGACATGACGACGATGACCGTGTCGTCCAGCACCGGGCCGAGGCGCGTTCCCAGTGCCGCGAGGCCCTGCCCCAGCGGCGCGAGGCGATTGGCGAGCTGGCCGGTGGCCGCGCCCTGGTTGACGTGGGTGTCCCAGCCGCCCAGCGCCATGAAGGCGAGCTGCACGCGGCTGTCGTTGCGCATCAGGGTGGCCAGGCGGGCGGCGTCGTCCGGAAAGCCGTTGGGCAGCGGCGCGCCGTTGTTGGCGGCCTGCATCTCGCGCTCCAGGCTCTGCCTGTCGTCCTTGTTCATCGAGGCCATGACGTCGCGGTGCGCGGCCTGCGACTGCCGGTAGGCGCGCGACATGGCGTCGTCGCCGTTGTAGAGCGCGTCGAAGGCGCCGGCGATCTGCGGGCGGTCCAGCAGCGTGGGCCTGCCGGCCGCGGCGCCCAGGGGAACGTTGACGACCGGGTTGCGCCCGGCGTAGATGCGCGGCAGCACGGGGCCCATGCTGATGGCGCGCGTGGCGGCGGCGGGGCCCGGGCCGTCGGGCGGCAAGGCGCCGAGCAGGCGGTTGAGCCAGCCGTCGGCGGTCGATTTGCGGCCCGGGGTGCCGGACTCCATGTAGTCCTGCGCGTCGAAGTGCGAGCGGGTCTCGTCGGGCGAGCCCGAGGCCTGCACGAAGCCGAGCTTGCCGGCCTGCCAGAAGGGCATCAGCGGCGCGAGCGCGGGGTGCAGGCCGAAGTGGCCGTCGAGGTCGAGCACGCCGCCGTCGGCGCCGGGGCGCGGCAGCGCGATGGTGGAGCGCGCGCGGTAGTAGTCGCCATCGGCATGGGGGACGACCACGCTCAGGCCGTCGACGGCGCCGCGCAGGAAGACGACGACCAGGCGGCGCGGCGACGGGTTGCCGGCATCGGCGAGCGCGGCCACGGCCGAGCGGCCGACGGGCAGGAGGATGGCGCCCGAACGGGCGGCGAGCTTGAGCAGATCACGGCGCAGCATGGCGGGCTCCCTGGGGTCAGTGGCGCATGAAATCGGGGCTGCCGAGCACCAGGGCGGCGCGCAGCTGCGGGCTGGCCTGGGCGACGGCGGCACGGGTCCTGGCGGAGGCGTCGCCGCCGAGCGTGGCCAGCAGGGCGTCGGCGTCGACGGGCGCCGTGGGTGCGTTGGGCAGGCGGCCGGCGGCCAGGGCGGTGGCGAAGCCGATGCGGCGGGTGATGGCGTCGGGGTTGAGCCAGGCTTCCTCGGTGTTCTTGTAGCCGTCGGGGGTCGGGCAGCCGTAGAGGGGCATGCCCAGCTGCCGCAGCGCGCCGAGCAGGGGGCGCACGTCGGTCAGCGGGACGTCGGCGGCGCGCACGGCGGAGATCACGTAGTCATAGGGCGTCTTGAACTTGGAGGCGCGCACGGCCGGGTCGCGAAACTCGGGGCTGTCGAAGAGCGTCTGCAGGATGGCGCGGATGTCGCCGCCGGTGTCGCGGTAGCGCCTGGCGAGGCGCTCGACGAGGGCGGGCGGCGGCTGGTCGCTGACGAAGTACTGGGCCAGCTCATAGCTGATGTGGCGCGCGGTGGCCGGGTGGGCGGCGAGCACGTCGAGCGCGTGCTCGCCTTCGGCCTGGCCCTGGTCGCCGATGCGCTGGCCGAGCCAGAGCTTCTCGCCATGGTCGTGCCGGCGCTCGTCGAAGTGGAAGACGGAGGCGCCGGTGGTGGCGCGCGGGTTGAGGGTCCAGCCGGTCAGCATGCGGGCGAGTTCGGTCACGTCATGCTGGGTGTAGCCGCCGTCGACGCCCAGGGTGTGCAGCTCCATCAGCTCGCGGGCGTAGTTCTCGTTGAGGCCGCTGGCCTTGGCCAGCGGGCCGGCGCCGCGCGGCTGGAAGCCCGGCGCGGCGGACTGCCAGTTGTCCAGGTAGAAGAGCATGGCGGGGTGGTGGGCGGTGGCGCCGAGCAGGTCGCGGAAGCGGCCGAGGGCGTAGGGGCGGATGGCCTCGCGCTCGTAGTTCTCGACCAGCACGCGGTCGAGGCCCTTGCCGGCGAAGACGTTGAAGTGGTTGAACCAGAAGTCGACCATGCGCTCTTCCAGCTGGCGCGGGCTGCGGGCGGCGTTCCACAGGCGCGCCTCGCCGGACTCGATGCCGACCTGGCGGTAGAGCGCGCGGCGCATGGCCTGGCCGTCTTCCTTGTCGGTCCTGGCGGTCTGGGCGGCTTCGCGGAACTGCGTGATGAGCTCGCGCTGGGAGGCGGTGGTGGTCGACAGCGCGCCGAGCTGTTGCCGCAGGTCGGCCGGCAGGGGCAGGCGTTCGGGATGCAGTTGCTCGTCGACGTAGCGATGGACGCCCACCTGCATCACATGCGCCAGCTCGCCCGGCGCCGGGCCGTAGCCCAGGCGATCGAGCGCATGCAGGGCCTCGGCCTCGGAGGCGGGCTGGGCCCAGGCCGGCGCCGCGAGGGCCAGCAGCGACACGAGCGTCCAGGCCCGGAGCCGGGCGAATGCGGAAGGTGGGGATCTGTGCATGTTGGCGCGGTGCCTCCGTGGGGGAATTCTGCGCGGGCCGTGGGACGCCTTCGCCCGTCACCAACGGCCAAGGGATGGCGGCAGCCGACAGGCCGTGCGCGCCGGCCAGGTAAAGATGCCACGCGCAGGGGTCCCGGCGCCTGCCGCACAATGCGGCGCTTGGGGCCGACCCCAGCTTCCGGAGACATCGACCATGAAGACGACAACAAAGGCGGGCACCACGCTCGGCCTCATCGTGCCACCCGCGGCGGGGCTGGTTCCCGTGGACGGGCAGGCGCTCTATGCGGGCCGCGAGGTGCGATTCATCGCCCGCGGCCTGGCGCTGCCGGGCATTTCGCCGGAGGGCTTCGACACGGTGGTGGAGCACATCCTGCAGCGCGCGGTCGAGCTGCGCGACGCGGGCGCGCAGGCGGTCTCGCTGATGGGCACCTCGCTGAGCTTTTACCGCGGCGCCGAATTCACCGACGCGCTGCGCGAGCGCATGCAGGAAGCGACCGGCCTGCCCTGCACGACGATGAGCCATGCGATCGTCGCCAGCCTGCGCCAGCTGGGCATCCGGCGCGTGGCGGTGGCGACGGCCTACATCGACACGCTCAACGAGAGGCTGGTGGCCTATCTCGCGAGCCGGGGCATCGCGGTCACGCACATCGAGGGGCTCTCGATCACCGGGGTGGACGCGGTGGGCAAGGTGCCGGGCGCGACGCTGATGGCGCTGGCCGAGCGCTGCGTGGCGGCCGACCCTTCGGCGCAGGGCCTGCTGATCTCCTGCGGCGGGCTGCTGACGCTGGACCTGCATGTGCCGCTGGAACAGAAGCTGGGCCTGCCCGTCACCTCGAGTTCGCCGGCGGGCTTCTGGGACCTGATGAAGGCCGCGGGGCTGGATGCGGCCTCGCCCGGGCACGGCCGCCTGTTCGAACCCGCGCCGCCACTTGAACGCGCTGCCTGATCTCACGACGCTGCGCGTGATCGTCGCGGCGTCGGAGCTGGGCTCGATCAGCGCCGCGGGCGACCGGCTGCAGCTCGCGGTGGCGGCGGCGAGCGCGCGGGTCACGGCGCTGGAGGAGGCGCTGGGCCTGCGCGTGTTCGAGCGCTCGTCGCGCGGCGTGCGGCTGACGCCGGCCGGCCAGATGCTGGTGCGGCGCGGGCGCGCGCTGCTGGCCGATGCCGACCGGCTCTCGCTCGACCTGCACGACTACGCCAAGGGCCTGCAGGGGCATGTGCACGTGGTGGCCAACGCCTCGGCCATGCTGGAGCTGCTGCCGGCGCGGCTGGAGCGGATGATGCGCGAGCACCCGCTGATCCGCATCGAGGTGGAGGAGCACGGCAGTCTCGACATTCCGCTGCTGCTGCTCGAAGGCCGGGCCGATGTCGGCATCGTCGACATGGCGCATGCGCCGCACGGCATCACGCTGCGCGACTGCTTCGCCGACACGCTGGTGCTGGTGGTGCCCGCGGGCCATGCGCTGGCCGGCGCGGGGCCGATGGATTTCCAGGACGCGCTGGAGGAGGACTTCATCGCGCTGAGCGAGGGCACGGCCTTGTCGAGCCGGCTCGCGGCCTCGGCCTCGCTCGCGGGCAGGCCGCTGAAGCTGCGCATGCAGATGCGCAGTTTCGACGCCGTGTGCCGCATGGTGGCCGGCGGCCTGGGGGTGGCGGTGCTGCCGCTGGAAGCCATCGGGCCGCAGCTGGCGACCCTGCCGCTGCGCGCGGTGCGGCTGGCCGACGGCTGGGCGGCGCGCACGCACCGCATCGCGCTGCGCAGCGAGGTGCCGCCGGCGCCGGCGACGCGCACGCTGATCGAATCGCTGATGCGCCGGGAGCCGCGGGCAAACCCTTGATATCGCCGATGGCGAAAGCGGGCTTCGCGCGGGATGCTTGTGGGGCTGGCGGCACGCTTCCTACACTGCGCGCCATACATGGAGACAAGCATGAAGATCGCTCGCGTCACGGCCACGCCGCTGCACCTGCCGGTGTCGGTGGACATCCCCGGAGGTGGCACCCGAAGCACCTCGCTCTCGCTGTGCCTGGTGGATGTCGAGACGGATGACGGCCGCATCGGCACGGGAATGACGGCGATCACCGAGGAAGAGGTGGTCGCCTCGGTGGTCAACGAGGTCGCGGCGCACGCACTGGTGGGCATGGACCCGATGCGGCACGAGCAGGTCTGGGAGAAGCTCTTCTGGCTGCTGGCGCCGCGCGGCCAGTCGGGCTACGCGAGCCACGCGATCGCGGCCATCGACCTGGCGCTGTGGGACCTGAAGGGCAAGGTGCTGGGCCAGCCGTGCTGGCGCCTGCTGGGCGGCGCGCGCGCGCAGGTGCCGGTGTATGCGACCTTCGGCTTCGCCTTCTTCGACCGCGAGGAACTCGCCGAGGCGGCGAAGGGCTGGGTCGAGCGCGGCTTCAGGCGGCTGAAGATGACGGTCGGGCACCACGGGCTGCAGCGGCGCGACGAGCCGCGGCCGCTGGACGCGCTGATCGCCGAGGACGCGCGGCGTATCCGCGCGGTGCGCGAGGCGGTGGGGCCGGAGGTGGAGATCTACATCGACGCCAACTGCAGCCTCGACTACTTCCATGCGCTGTCGCTGGCGCGGCGCATCGAGGACTGCGGCATCAGCTTCTTCGAGGAGCCGGTGGCGCAGAACGACATACCGAACCTGGTGAAGCTGCGCAACAAGACCTCGATTCCCCTGGCGGCCGGGCAGAACGAAGGCCTGGCGAGCCGCTTCCGCGACATGCTGGTGGCGCAGGCGGTGGATGTGGTGCAGCCCAATGCGTGCATCACGGGCGGCTTCACGCAGTGCAACCGCATCGCCGGCATGGCGGCGGCCTTCAACACGCGCTTTGCCAACGGCGGCGCCTGGCCGCATCACAACATGCACCTGCATGCGGGGCTGGCGAACGGCTCGCTGGTGGAATACCACGCGGTGGCGGTCGACTGCTGCAAGCTGGTGTTCGACGACCTGCCGGTGCCGGCGCAGGGCGTGCTGGCGCTGCCGGAGCGGCCGGGGCTGGGCTTCGAGCCGAACCGCGAGCGCGTGGCCGAGCTGGCGAAGCGGCCGGGCTCGCGCGGCGTGGGCAAGGCATGAACGCAACGAACGGCGAAGGACAGCATCGATGAACGCACGCACCCCGACACGCCGCGCCCTGCTCGCGCTCGGCGCCGCCCTTCTCGCGAGCCAGGCACCGCTGGCTGGCGCGCAGACCTGGCCGGAGCGGCCGATCCGCCTGATGGTGGGCTACTCGGCGGGGGGCGGTGTCGACGCCATGGCGAGGCTGATCGCGCCGCGCCTGTCGACGCTGCTGGGGCAGCAGGTGCTGGTGGAGAACCGGGCCGGCGCTGCCGGGGTGATCGCCGGCGATGCGGTGGCCCGGGCCACGCCCGACGGCTACACGCTGCTGATGGGCGACAGCTCGACGCTGATCGCGCAGTACATGCAGGCGAAGCTGCCCTTCGATCCGATCAAGAGCTTCACGCCGGTGGCGGGGCTGTTCCGGTCGCCGCTGGTGATCATCGCGGGCAACGATTTCCCGGCGAAGACGCCGCGCGAGTTGGTGGCGGCGCTGAAGGCCAGGCCGGGGGCCTACTCCTTCGCGACCTCGGGCGTGGGCACGGTGCAGCACCTGGGCTTCGAGATGATGAAGGGGCAGACGGGCACCTTCGCGCTGCACATTCCCTATCGCGGCGCGGCGCAGATCGTGCCGGACGTGATCAGCGGGCAGGTGCCGCTGGGCGTGGTGAGCGCGACGGCGGCGATGGCGCAGGCAAGGGCCGGCAAGCTGCGCGCGGTGGCGATGATGAGCAGCGACAAGCTGCCGGGCGCGGAGGACGTGCTGCCGCTGACCAGCGTGGTGCCGGGCGTGGATGTGGCGCCGCGCCTGTTTCTCATGGCGCCGGCCGGCACGCCGGCGGCGGTGGTGGAGCGGCTGGGCGAGGCGGTGCGCGCGGTGATGGGCGCGCCGGACATGGCGCATGCGGCGGGGCTGCAGGGCGCGGTGCCGGACTTCATGCCGGCGGCCGCGCTCGCGACCAGCCTGGCGCAGGAGTCGGCGCGCTGGGCGAAGGTGATACGCGACCAGAAGATCGCGGCGCAGTAGGCGCGCGGCCGACCTCCTGTCTAGGAGGCGCTCGCCGCTTCCCGGGCTTGCCTCGCCCGCCTCGCTTCGTAGGCCTTGAGGTGCGCGTAGACCACGCGCAGCAGGGGCGCGTGCTTGCGGTCGGCGGCGCGCGCGAGCAGGTCGCCGATGATGTGGTCGGCTTCGATGGCGCCGCCGCGCTCCATGTCCTTGAACATCGAGGCCGTCATCGGCGAGCCGGCGGCGGTGAGGATCGCGCGGCCCCTCTCGACGGCGTCCGCGCTCGGCGTGAAGCCGTTGTGCGATGCGATGGCGGCGCACTCGTCGAGCACCTGGATGGCGATGTCGGCGCCGCCGCTGCTCACGATGTCGCCGATGGTGGCGCGCATCAGGCAGGTCATGCCGGCGGCCGAGGCGATGAACATCCACTTCTGCCACATGTCCTGCAGGATGTTGTCGGAGGCCCGGGCATCGCACTTGGCCTTGGAGAAGGCGGCTTCGAGCGCGAGCACGCGCTCGGAGCGCGCGCCGTCGAGTTCGCCGAAGGTCAGGCCGTGCAGGTCGTTGAGATGAAGCACCGCGCCCTGCTCGTCGAGCACGGCCGAGATCATGCACAGGCCGCCCATGACGCGCTCGCCGCCGAAGCGCCGCTCCAGCGCGTCGAGGTGCCCCATGCCGTTGAGGAAGGGAACGATGACGGTGTCCGGCCCGACGGCGGGAGCGAAGGACTCCATGGTCTGCGCGAGGTCGTAGGCCTTGCAGCCGACGAAGATCACGTCGAAGGGGCCGGCGATGGTGTCGGCCAGCACGTGGGGCGGGGGCGGCAGGGCCAGGTCGCCGAAGCGGCTCTTGACGACGAGGCCCGTCCTGGCCAACTGCTCGGCGCGCCGGGGCCGCAGCAGGAAAGTCACGTCTTCGCCCGCCTCCAGCAGCCGACTGCCGAAATAACCACCCAGCGCACCGGCGCCTACAACCAAGAACCGCATCTGATGTCCTGTGAATTCATTGAACGCGGCATTCTGCGCCGAGGCGGCGAAATCTGCTGGAGGCGCGCGATCGGCCGACCCACCGGGTCAGGTGCGGCAGGAACCTTCCTGTTTCCTGCCTGTGGGCTACCTCACGACCATGAGCGTGAAGGGCCACGCATAAGCCTGCAGCGTGACGAGGATGCCGACGAGGCAGGCGAGCGCGATGGAGTGGAAGAACACGTAGCGCAGGATGTCGCCCTCGTGGTTGAACCAGCGCGTGGCGGTGGAGGCGACGACGATGGACTGCGCATCGATCATCTTGCCCATCACGCCCCCCGAGCTGTTGGCCGCGCCCATGAGGTTGGGCGCCAGGCCGAGCTGGTCGGCCGCGACCTTCTGCATGCCGCCGAAGAGCACGTTGGATGCGGTATCGGAGCCCGTGAGCGCCACGCCCAGCCAGCCCATCAAGGTGCCGAAGAAGGGATAGAGCACGCCGGTGTTGGCGAAGGCCAGGCCCAGGGTGGTGTCCAGGCCCGAGTAGCGCGTGACGGTGCCGAGGGCGAGCATGAGCACGATGGTGATGAGCGAGAACTTGACGAGGTTGATCGTGCGGCCGTAGGCGGCGATGAGCTGGCCGACGCTGTATTTCGCGACGAGGCCGCCGACGATGGCGGACAGCAGGATGCCGGTGCCGGTGGCCGACAGCAGGGTGAAGGCGTAGATCGCGCCCTCCTTCGTTGGCTGGCGCACGACGGGCGCGACCTTCTCGATCATGTTGTGCAGGCCGTCGATGGGAAAGTTGGGCGCGAAGAGGCCGTTGAGCCAGTTCTTGACCGGCGGCAGGCCCCACAGGAAGACGAACACGGTCATGATGGCCCAGGGCGTCCAGGCGCGCACCAGCTCCGCGCGGGTGTGCACGACGGCCTTGATGGCCGAGGCCTCGATCGGGGTGCCGCTGTCTTCCTCGTGGCCCTTGAGCGACACGGAGCGCCAGATCTGCCTGGGCCGCCACACGCGCAGGAACAGGATGAGCGAGACCATGGAGACGATGGCCGCGATGATGTCCACCAGCTCCGGGCCGATGAAGTTCGACACCAGGTACTGGGGCACGGCGAAGGCGACGCCGGTGACGAGGATGGCGGGCCAGATTTCCATCATGCCCTTGCGTCCGGCGAAGGCCCAGATGAGCCAGAAGGGAACGAGCAGCGAGAAGAAGGGCAGCTGGCGGCCGATCATGGCCGTCACCGCCATGAGGTCGTAGCCGTGCACCTTGGCCAGGGTGATGACGGGGGTGCCCAGGGCACCGAAGGCGACGGGCGCCGTGTTGGCGATGAGCGAGAGGCCGGAGGCGGCCAGGGGCGAGAAGCCGAGGCCGATCAGGATCGCGGCGGTCACCGCCACCGGTGTGCCGAAGCCGGCCGCGCCTTCGAAGAAGGCGCCGAAGGCGAAGGCGATGAGCAGCAGTTGCAGCCGCCGGTCCTCGGTGACGTGCATGAGCGAATCCTGCAGCACCTTGAAGCTGCCGTTCTGCTCGGTGAGCTGCTGCAGGTAGATGATGTTGAGCACGATCCAGCCGATGGGCAACAGGCCGGTGAGGCCGCCGAGGAAGGCCGCGCGGCCCGCCATGTCGGCCGGCATGCCGAAGGCGAAGACGGCGATGAGCAGCGCGCTGAGCAGGCCCAGGCCGGCCGCGAAGTGCGCCTTGACATGGAGCAGCCCGAGGCACACGAGCATGACGACGACCGGGATGGCGGCGAGCGCGGTGGAGACCACCATGTTGCCGAATGGGTTGTAGACCTGTTGCCAAATCATGCGCGCACCTCTTGTTAGTTGGAAGGTATCGGTGGAAGCCTGCGGATAATAGGCACTTTCCCGCGCGAAGAACAACCAAGGAGCCTCCGCCTGTGCCAGACCTCTCCAAGATCACGAACATCGAAGACCTGCGCGTCGTCGCCAAACGCCGCGTGCCGCGCATGTTTTACGACTACGCCGACTCCGGGGCCTGGACCGAAGGCACGTACCGCGCGAACGAGAGCGACTTCCAGTCGATCAAGCTGCGCCAGCGCGTGGCGGTGAACATGGAAGGCCGCTCGACCCGCACGACGATGATCGGGCAGGAAGTGGCGATGCCGGTGGCGATCGCGCCCACGGGCCTGACGGGCATGCAGCATGCCGATGGCGAGATCCTGGGCGCGCGCGCGGCCAAGGCCTTCGGCATTCCGTTCACGCTGTCGACGATGAGCATCTGCTCGCTCGAGGACGTCGCCGAGAACACCGACCGCCATCCCTTCTGGTTCCAGCTCTACGTGATGCGGGACCGCGACTTCATCGAGCGGCTGATCGAGCGCGCCCGGGCCGCCAATGTGTCGGCGCTGCAGCTGACGCTGGACCTCCAGATCCTCGGCCAGCGACACAAGGACATCAAGAACGGCCTGACGACGCCGCCCAAGCCGACGATCGCGAACCTGATCGACCTGGCAACCAAGCCGCGCTGGTGCATGGGCATGCTGGGCACGAAGCGCCGCACCTTCGGCAACATCGCGGGCCATGCCAAGGGCGTGAAGGACCTGTCCTCGCTCTCGTCATGGACGGCGGAACAGTTCGACCCGACGCTGAGCTGGGCCGACGTGGAGTGGATCAAGAAGCTCTGGGGCGGCAAGCTGATCCTGAAAGGGATCATGGACGTGGAGGACGCCCGACTGGCGGCGGCGAGCGGCGCCGACGCGCTGATCGTGTCGAACCACGGCGGGCGCCAGCTGGATGGCGCGCCCTCTTCCATCGCGGCGCTGCCGGCGATCGTGGAGGCGGTCGGCACCGAGATCGAGGTCTGGATGGACGGCGGGATCCGCAGCGGCCAGGACGTGCTCAAGGCCCGTGCGCTGGGGGCGCGCGGCACGCTGATCGGCCGCAGCTTCCTGTATGGCCTCGGCGCCTATGGGCAGGCGGGCGTGACGCGGGCGCTGGAGATCATCCACAAGGAACTCGATGTCACGATGGCCTTCTGCGGGCGCACGCAGATCGACGAGGTGGATTCGAGCATCCTGCTGCCGGGAACGTTCTAGGGCGCCAGCGGCGTGGGGGCGGGCTGACCCCATTGACAATGCCGCTGCCTCGATGCACGACAATCGGGGACGCAAAAACCACAGCCAGAGCGCCATTCATCATGAGCACAGTCACGCCCGCCGCCGGTTCAGGCCCGGCCGCCCCGCCCATCCGGGCCTATAGCGGCGAAGAAAAGCGCCACCGCATCTTCGCGATCATGGCGGCCTCCTCGGGCAACCTGGTCGAATGGTTCGACTTCTACGTCTACGCGTTCAGCGCGCTCTATTTCGCGCCTTCCTTCTTCCCCAAGTCCGATCCGACGGCGCAGCTGCTCAACACGGCGGGCGTGTTCGCCGCCGGCTTCCTGATGCGGCCGATCGGCGGCTGGCTGTTCGGCCGGGTGGCCGACAAGTACGGGCGCAAGACATCGATGGTGATCTCGGTCACGATGATGTGCGCCGGCTCGCTGGCCATCGCCTGCCTGCCGACGTATGCGGCAATCGGGGCCTGGGCGCCCTTCCTGCTGCTGGTCGCGCGCCTGTTCCAGGGGCTGTCGGTCGGCGGCGAATATGGCACCACGGCCACCTACATGAGCGAGGTCGCGCTGCGCGGCCAACGCGGTTTCTTCTCGTCTTTCCAGTATGTGACGCTGATCGGCGGCCAGTTGCTGGCGGTGCTGGTGATCGTGGTGCTGGAGCAGTTGCTGAGCGAGGCGCAGCTGAAGGCCTGGGGCTGGCGCATCCCGTTCGCGATCGGCGCCGTCACGGCGGTGGTGGCGCTGCTGCTGCGGCGCACGCTGCACGAGACGCAGAGCGCCGAGGCGCGCGCCAACAAGGAGGCCGGCAGCCTCTCGGGGCTCTTTCGCCATCACAAGGTCGCCTTCTTCACGGTGCTGGGCTATACCGCCGGCGGCTCGCTGATCTTCTATACCTTCACCACCTACATGCAGAAGTACCTGGTGAACACGGTGGGGATGCCGATCAAGACGACCAGCTATGTGATGACCTGCGCGCTGTTCGTGTACATGTGCATGCAGCCGGTGTTCGGGGCGCTGTCGGACCGCATCGGCCGGCGCAACAACATGCTGCTGTTCGGCGCGCTCGGCGCGCTGGCGACGGTGCCGATTCTGACCGCGCTGCACAGTGTGACGAATCCGGTGGTGGCCTTCCTGCTGATCATCCTGGCGCTGGCGATCGTGAGCTTCTACACCTCGATCAGCGGGATCGTGAAGGCGGAGATGTTTCCGCCCGAGGTGCGCGCGCTGGGCGTCGGCCTCGCCTACGCGGTGGCCAATGCGATCTTTGGCGGCTCGGCCGAATACGTGGCGCTGGGGCTCAAGTCACTGGGCCACGAGTCGGCCTTCTACTGGTACGTGACGGGCATGATGGTGATCGCCTTCGTGGTGAGCCTGCGGCTGCCGCGGCAGGCCAGCTACCTGCACCACGATCACTGAGACCGCGGCTCGAGGGCGCGCTCGCGAGGGGCGCCGGCTCAGGCGTGGGCTTCCCAGAGCGTGGGGTAGTGCCGCACGAAGCCCTCGGGCGTGACGTTCAGCATGGCGGCGTAGTCGAAACGGCGCGTGGTGTACCAGTATTCGCTCTCGCCGCGCCGCTCGTAGCGCTGCTGGAGTTCGTTCAGGCTGGCGTTGTCGACGTCGAGCCATGCGACGGGCGCCTCGGCCGCGTCGCCCAGGGGAAGATGCAGGCGGCGCAGCTGCAGGAGGTTGGTGGCGGGCGTGAAGCCGAGATCGAGGTCCACGCAGTGCCCGAGTTCCATCACGGGGACGTCGTTGAGCTTCCATCCGCCATGCGCCTGGTGCACGATCGACAGGTCGATGTTCTCGCCGCCGAGCCAGCCGCGAACGGTGGCCCACTGCGTGTGCCAGGACTTGTCGCAGCGCACGCGGTAATGGAGCTGCGCGATGCGGCCGTCCTCGTTGCGAAAGGCGGCCGCGCCATCGATCTGCCAGTTGTCGCCGCTGCGCTCCAGGCGACACGCATCGTGACCCGGGGTATCGAGCCGGCGCCAGAGCATCGAAGCGATGATTTGCATGGACGCATGATGGCACCGCCCCCCTGCGGAATGCAACATGTGGCGAGAGATAGGGGCGCCGGGCGACAATCGGTGCCGTGCCCGCCCCACCGATTCGCCGCATCGCTCACCTCGACATGGATGCCTTCTTCGCATCGGTCGAGCTGCTGCGCTACCCGCAGCTCAAGGGTCTGCCGGTGGTGATCGGCGGAGGGCGCCGCAGGATCGACGAGGCGCTGCGCGATTTGCCGGCGGGCGGCACGCTGGCCGATATCCCGATCGGGGCCTTTCCCCTGCTCAAGGACTATGCCGGCAGAGGGGTGATCACGACGGCGACATACCCCGCGCGGCAATTCGGCGTGGGTTCCGCGATGGGGCTGATGAAGGCCGCCAAGCTGTGCCCGCAGGCCATCATCCTCCCGGTCGACTTCGACGAATACCGCAAGTATTCGCGCGCATTCAAACAGATCATCAGGGAGATCGCACCGCTGATGGAAGACCGCGGCGTGGACGAGGTGTACATCGATTTCACCGAAGTGCCGGGGGGCCAGCGCGAGGGTGGGCGGGTGCTGGCGCGGCTGATCCAGAAATCGATCTTCGAGGCGACCGGGCTGACCTGCTCGATCGGCATCGCGCCGAACAAGCTGCTGGCCAAGATGGCGAGCGAGTTCGACAAGCCCAACGGCATCTCGGTGGTGTACGAGAGCGATCTGCAGACGCGGATCTGGCCGCTGGCCTGCCGCAAGGTCAACGGCATCGGACCCAAGGCGGACGAGAAACTGCAGCGCCACGAGATCCGCACCATCGGCGAGCTCGCGGCGCGCGACCGCGACTGGCTGATCGCGAATTTCGGCAAGGCGACCGGAGCTTGGATGCATGAGGTCGCCTGGGGCCGAGACGATCGCCCGGTCGTCACCGAGAGCGAGCCGGTGTCGATGAGCCGCGAGACGACCTTCGATCGCGATCTGCATGCGGTGCGCGACCGGGCGGAGCTCGGCGCGATCTTCACGAACCTGTGCGAGAAGCTGGCGGAAGACCTGCAACGCAAGGGCTATGTCGGCAAGACGATCGGCATCAAGCTGCGCTACGACGACTTCAAGATCGCGACGCGGGACCAGACCATCGACCGCTTCACGGCGGACGCGAAGACCATCCGCCAGACTTCGGGGCAATGCCTCAAGCGCGTGCCGCTCGAACGACCGCTGCGCCTGCTGGGCGTCCGCGTGGGGACGCTGGTGAAGGCGGACAGCGGGCAGGCACTGGGCACGGATCGGGCTGCAGCGGCGACGCAGCGCGCGCGCGGGGGTGCCGATGGGCCGCCGGCCACGACGGCTTCGCTTTTCTAGCGGGCCGGCACGCCTTCCTGCCACTGCGGCCAGTTGGCGACGATGTGGTCCACCACGCGGCTGCCGACCCGTTCAATGTTTTCGACGGTCTCGGCGAAACCGCCCGCCGTTTCACCCGGCGCGGGGTCCAGATGCTGGAGTGTTGTCTCGCGGGGATTTCCCTGGTCGAAGTTGACGGCGCCGCGCAGGCTCATCACCCGGTCGGTGCCGTGCGTGCGTTTGATCACCAGCGTGACCGCCGCGGCTTCCATTTCGGTGATGACGTAGTCGTCGGCGCCGTAGAGCTTCGCGATGTATTGGGCCTGGTTCGACATGCCGGGGCCATGGAAGAAGGTGTCGCCGGTCATGTGCGTGCCGGTGCCGACGAAGGGCGCGCGCCTTGCCGCAGCCTGGGGGTAGCGCATTCGATAGGCGCGGGCCGCCTCGGAATCCTTAAGCCGAGCTTTGAAGAGTGCTGCACACAAGCCCTTGATTCGTCGAGACATTCTTGAAATGTGCGGGTGCGCTACTGGGAACAGACGGGGTTCACGCCGAGCAGCTTGAAGGCTTTGGCCTGGATGGGCGTGGGGCGGGTGGTGATGACGA
>NZ_JBFTPS010000086.1:0-19053 GCF_056398605.1 Variovorax sp. 01T432 | reverse complement strand
CGATGCGAGTTACCGGCCGAACAATGGCGGGGCGCGCCGGAGGCACGGCGGCGAGATTCAAGGACGTTCGAACGAGTTCGTATCCGGCATTTGCCATGTTTTCTTTCAGTGCACTATGATTTTTTTCATTGCCCCGCTTGGCGGCGAAAMTTCTTTCAGCCTGYTAATTTTGCCCGGGTAAAACCAACGCSGCTGCSGACTCCGTCGCCCCAGATTTCTTTCACTCTCGCCAATTTATCGTCATCTTCTCGTCATCCGCCCAATYTTCTTTCAGTCTTATCCGCGGCCGACCTGGGCAGCATCGAGACCTGATTTKCCTCCAGGCGACATAGCCCTTCTGCATAACGTGCCATATTTGGCGTATTATGAACCCATGCCTGCCCTATCGATCAAGGCCGAGACTGCCGTCATCGCGCTGGCCGAGACGCTGCGCGCGCTACGCCTGCAGCACGGTGAGTCCCARGCCCTGGCCGCACAGCGGGTCGGTGTGAGCCTCAGGACATACCAGCGGATGGAGTCGTCGGCGCCAGCTCGCGGCGACGTTGGCATTCCCGCCGGCGGCGTGGCCATCGGCGACTTCATCATGGCGCTGGAGGTCTATGGGGTCGACGTGGTAGCCGCGCTCGCCCAACTGCACAAGCAGGCACCCGCCGCAACGCGGGAGCGCGGCCGCACGCCGAAGCCCCGGGCTGCGCCCACCCTCCCCACCTGATCGACGAGCCATGCGCAACTCCACACCCTCTGCGGACGCCAAGTCCGTCCCAGCGCGCCTGTTCGTGCATATCGACCGTCCTGATGGCGTGCATCCAGTGGGCGAGATGCGCTTCGACTCGACGGTCATTGGCGGCTTCTCGGCCAAGTTCCGCTACCTGGCGGAGTGGCTCGCGGACGAAGCTCGCCGCTTCCCGCTCGACCCTATCAATCTGCCCCTCACCGCATCGCCCCAGTGGGTCGAGACCGACAACAAGTTCGTGCGCCTGGGCGTACTGTTCGACGCGGGCCCCGACATGTGGGGCCGTCAAGTCATGCGGCACAAGACGGGGATCGCGAACCCGGCCGAGTCTGCCCTGCTCCTCATGGGGCGCGGTAACGGGGTGGGTGCCCTCCTCTTTTCGACCAGGCCGGATCTGAAGCGCTCGGATCTGCCCGGGTTCGACACGCTGCCCCTGATCGAGGAAGACCTCTTTCGCGTGCACCAGGCCGCTCACAACGTCTTCCAGACCACTCCCATGCCCGAGGAGCTCCAGGGCCTGCTCGCGGGCTCCTGGTCGATCGGCGGCGCGCGCGCGAAGGCGGTCATGCGCGATCGGGACAATGGCATCTGGATATGCAAGTTCAGCGAGCCGGGCAGCATCATTGACCGACAGCGTGTGGAGTACGCGAACCTGCGCATGGCCGCCGCCATCGGCATCGAGGTGCCCGAGGTGCGGCTCGTCGGGACCGACCTGGGCTCCGTGCTGCAGGTGCGCCGCTTCGACCGCAACGCCGAGCTGCAGCGCCTGCACTACGCCAGCGCCATCTCGCTGGTGAGTGCGTTGCCCGATGACAAGCGCCTGAGCAGCGCTCGCGATCAGCGGGTCTTCTCCTATGCGAACCTGGCCCACATCGCATCCACAGTCTCGGCCGATCCGATCCATGACCGCACCAGCATCTTTGCCCGCATGGCCCTCAACGTCGCCCTCAAGAACACCGACGACCACCTGAAGAACTCCGGCTTCATCGAGACCGAGTCCGCGGGCCTGAAGCGGCTGCGCCTGTCCCCCGTATTCGACGTGGTCACTCAAGCTTCCTCGCACCACTACCTGCGCATCGGCTCGAAGGGCCGTGTGGGCACGATGGAGAACGTCCTCTCGGAATTCGGCTACTTCAAGCTCACCGAGAGGGGCGCGCGCTCGATCGTGGACCGGGTGGTCGACGTGGTGGCGCGCCGGCACCAGTTCTACGAGGAAGCGGGGCTGACGGGTCGGGACATCGACGCCCTGGACGAGCTCATCGAGCAGATCGTCCCAGCGGCGGCCGATGAGACCGAGGTGGAGCGAACCGACGCTCCAAGATGCAGTCCGAAGAAGGATACCGATGCCCGATCACGCGCTGAAATCGATTCTCCTGACCAAGGTCGACGATCTTGAAGTAGCGCCCGGAAACAACCTCGGCGGTGCACGCAGTGGCAAAGAGTATCCACGCGTTGTTCCCGTTGGCAGAAGGAACTCCAGGCGAGCTCCCGGAGGCCCCACGTGACGGCCGGATCTGACTCGGACGACCAGGCGCCGTTCCTGGCCATGCTCGCGCAAAACGGCTACACGCATGTGCGCCGGCTCGGCGACAAGTGCGTCGGCCTGCTGCGCTTCAACTTCACGGTGGGCCTGGTCGTGGGGCTCGATTGGGCGGGGCACGACCGGCGCTACTGCTACGAGTTTGCCGAGGACGCGGTCGCGGCGCTAGACGCTTGGGATGGCCAGGACCATCCGGGCGGGCCCTGGATCAAGTGCAAAGGCGCGGGGATCGATCTGCTGAATCCGGCGTTTGGCGCCGAGTCGGACCAGCCTCGGTAGCTCCCGAGCAAGACGGCCTCACCCGCGCGGGCGAAGTTCCTGCGCTTCCATACCGATCGGCCGTTCGGCGGCGTGCTGGTCCAGCTCGTCCCAGATCTCGTCGCAGAGGCCCCGCCTGTATGCGCCCTCCCGGAAGGCCGGATGCTCCGAACGGTACACCTCCAGAAGGCGCTCATTGCCGTCGGCGATGCAAGCCCTCGTGTTGGCCAAGCGATCGCAGGGCTTGACGATCAGCGCGAGCCGATTCGTCGTAGCTGCAAGCCTGGCGTAGGCCTTCGCCTTGCGCTCCTTGTGCGTTGCGCCCGGAGGGTCGCTCAGCAGGTCGACCGCCTCGGTCACTTCGTCGCCGAAAGGCTCTCGAATCCGTTCCAGGTTCATGCCGTCGACGTCCTCCTTGACGTCGTGAAGGTAGGCGACGGTCTCGGCGTCATCGCCGAATGGTCGAGCCAACTCCGCCACAGCGTCCAGGTGATGCGAGTAGGGGTGTCCCCCGTACATCTGATCGCGGTGCGCCTCGACTGCGAAGGAGCGCGCGAAGGGCGCCATTGGTGGCCGCGGACGAGTGGGCTGTGCGTTTGGGCTGGTCATGTGCCATTTTGACCTCGGCACCCGGCCCTCTCCACTTTCTTTGCAACGACGCCGACTTGTGCTTCGCCAAACTCCAGACCCGACTGACCTTGCGCGAACTCGCCGCAATGTGCGATCTTGTTCTGCAACAAATGCACGCCGCGAACCTCTTTCCATGCAGCAGACTGACCTATTCGAGCCGCTCCTGGCCGCCTATCGCAACGTCCAGATCAACGAGGAAGGCATCTCCAACGCCGCGCTCTACCAGGCACTCGACCTGGTGGGAGGCGAACGCAAGCCCGTGGGACGCGCGCGCCAGCCCCACAACCTCGAGCACCGCCGCGTGCGCTGGCACCAACAATCGCTGCGAAAACTGGGCTTGCTCGAACGTGTTCCGGGCCAACGTGGCATCTGGCGCCTGACTCCCAAGGCCCAGCAGGAAGGGGACCTCACGCCGGCACCCGAGGGCGTGGCTCTGGTGGCATTCAGCACGGACCTTGGCGTGGCGATCTGGACCCGCACCGAGACCCTCGCGGGCAAGCTCACCGACCGGATCTCCGCCATCATCACCTCGCCGCCCTACCCCCTGCGACAGGCCCGCGCGTATGGCAATCCCTCGGAGACGGAGTACGTGGACTTTATCTGCCGCTCGCTGGAGCCGCTCTTGAAGAACCTGATCGTCGGCGGCTGCCTGGCTTTGAACTGCAGCCAGGACATCTTCATGTCGAAGTCGCCCGCGCGCTCCATGTATCTGGAGGAGCTGACCCTGGCGATGAACCGGAAGCTGGGGCTATACCTCCATGATCGGATCGTGTGGGAGAACAAATCGAAGCCCCCGGGCCCGACATACTGGGCGTCGATCACGCGCCAGCAGCTCAACGTGGGCTACGAGCCGGTCCTGATCTTCTGCAACGATCCGGTCCGCTGCGTCGCAGACAACCGCCGGGTGCTACAGCCCCACTCCGAACGTCACGCAAAGCTGCTCGCGGCCGGCGGCGAGAAGCGTACGGCCAGCTACGGCGATGGAGCGTACAAGCTGCGCCCTGGGTCCTTCGGCAACGCGACCACGGGCAAGATTCAGAGGAACGTGGTTTCCATCACGCACGTCAGCCGAGAGGTCGAGAAGACCCGCAAACATGCCAAGGAGCTCGGCCTCCCGCTGCACGGGGCCCTCATGCCCGTGAAGCTGGCGCGCCTGCTGGTGGAGTTCCTCACGCCGCCCGGCGGCCTGGTGCTCGACCCATTCGGCGGCTGGCTGTCGACCGCACTCGCCTGTGAGGAGGCGGGGTACCCGTGGGTTGCATTGGAGAAGATGGCCGAATATGTGGCCGGCGGCGGTATGCGTCTGAGGGACCACCCGGGATTCCACGCGTCGTTCGACCTGGCAGGCTGGAACGCCCTCGAATCCTCGGACAAGTGAAGTCTTGTCTACGCCCGCCATACGGTGCAAGCAGCGAACGAGCCGGTCTCAGCGAATCTGACGACGTGGTTGACCGGCCGCGTTTGACGAGCTGGAGCAACACCTCATCCCGCGTTCGCAATCGCCTGTGCCATACGGTCCAACGGCCATGCAGCAATCTGCCTTGACCGCTCGTCCCAGCCGCTCTGAATGCCGATGGCGGCATAGTCGAATTGGGCCTTGTCGGCAGAGAACCACAGGCCAAACACGGGGCCACCGCTCATGCCGACGATGTTCTTGATGTCCGCCGACGCCAGTGCCTCTTCTTGCACGACTCCGTAATGCCGCGCGTAGGGCCCCTTGAGAATCGGGACTACAGCATTGTCGTGAAGGCCACTCGCTGGGATCGCGTAGAGGCCCTGCTGTGCCTTTCCGTGCTCGAGAGCACTTCTCTCGGACGGCACACCAACAATCAATAGTTGATCGCACGGCCGCCCAGATAGCCTAGTGAAATCGCCCCCCATGTCCAGTGGCACCACGCCATTTTCAGCGAGGGCGAGCGTGTGGAATCGATGTATAGGCACCATGGCGAGATCAATCCCCGAGGGTTCCCGCTCATCGAACGCGGAGATCCAGTCGTCAAGCTTGAGATCCAAGGGCAGCGTTCCGCTGTACTCGCCTCCGGCAAACGAATCCGCAAGCTGCCATGTGATCGAATGCAGGGAACCATCCCGCACTACGCGCTTCAAGTCTTCGATGTTGTGGCCCGCGGTCGCCATGTGCCAATCGTCGGCCGCTCGAAAGACGAACGCCGAATAGCTTACTTTCAACACATCGCCTCCGGGCCATCGGCCCATGACAATCACGCTCACAAAATGCCGCGAGAAGAGCTTCGACAGTGCACCGGTCTTGTGACCCTTCAGGTCCTGGATGTCATGCATGGTCCAGCTCTCCTTCGCGACGGGATTCGGACGTGAGTCGGGGGCCGCATTCAACCCCGGGAAATAAGTCTGAGCCTTCAGTTTGCATAGATGGGGACGTCGAGTTGAAGGTTCGGTGTTGGTCAGCCCGATAGACGGCCGCGCTGCTCTCATTCTGGCCCACAACCAGGCCGAAGGCCCTCCCCCGCGAATCAACCTCTCGCGGGCACACCGCCCGCCTGGCCGAACTCCAAGCTCGCTCCCCATGTCGGCCCCGACGCGCGAGAGTCCTGGCCGCCCGACGCCGCAACCCGGTCCTGGAGGCGTAATCGCCCTACCTCGACTGGCGCATGTCGGTCACCCGTGAAACTTGAAGTCCCCTGCGTTCGCACAATGGTCCATCGGGAGCCCGAAACTGGCCGTTTCAGGCTGCGCACTTCGCGGTTGTATCGGTGCAACGGGGCGAACAATACCCCGAGTTCACTACCGATCGCCCGCGGGCACAGCCCGCCCGACTGATCCCGCCTTGAGCTGCCGCCGCTGCTACGGGCGGCCAACAGGCGAAATTAGGTGCCGCCGATGGAGCCTGCTTTTCGCGGAGGGCGAAAAATTCAGTATCCTCCGCGCCATGTCCACGATCCTTCCGTTGCCACCCGCGATCGCCCATGGCCTGCCATGGAGGATGAACTTTCGGACGGGCCGCGCGCCGGCGCCGCTCGAAAATTTCGCCGACAAGGCCTTCGTCGAGAGCCTCACTCCGGATGAACGCAAGCACAGCGAGGCGGTGATTTCGACCCTCCTGGCCCAGATGCTCACCATCGGGAGGACGCCGGCGCTGATTTCGCGCTCGCACGTGAACCTGGCCACGTCTCAGAAGCTTTGGGACGAGCGTTCGCCCGCCGGCCTGAAGGTGTCGCTGGGCAACAGCAGGTACACGGTCTCGGAAGCGGTTGACTGGATCGGCGACAGCGTGGACCGCTTGCTCAAGGCTCTACGCCCGGATCCTGGAACACGCCAGCCCGAGTTCAAGACCCCGTTCGCGGCGGGCGACTGGGACGACATCGGTCACGATGGCGCGCAGCCGAGATCGATCAGGGGGCGAATGGCGCCGAAACCGACCCTCGCACCAAGACCCGAGGTGAATGGGACGCCCCCCATCACCATGGGACAGCGTCGCAGGCGCCAGAACGACCGCCTGAGCCTGCTCTCCAAGTCTGGCAAACCCATACACGGGAATGATTATCGTCTGGGCTGGCTGCTGTTTGAGACCCACAAGGTGGTGCCACTCGACGGCCAAGAGGCCGCGCAGGCAGACGATGTGATCCGACAGCTTGCCCGTAGTGGCAGGCCAGGCGCGACCGAGTTTGCACAGATCCTCAATACGGAGCTCGAACGGGTGGAGCGACTTGGGGTCGTGCCGGAGATCCGGGAGATCTTGACGAATCTGTTCGCGAGTTCAAAGAGCGTCGGACCTTGGACGGTAGCGAGCCTCTTCTGGGCATTCGGGGTGTCCGAAGACCATGCCAACTTCGATCCGAACTTCTGGTCGGCAGGCGCTCACGTTCGGTCGTTCCAGCTGCGCAGGAAGCTGCGGCCCATCACCGACCCCTTTCTCACAACCACGCTCTACTCCCCTGCGCTGAGCAAGTTGGCGGATGAGCTTGCGTCGCTCAGCTTCATCGGCTCTCGCCGCCTCCAGGCCCGCCTAGGTCCTTTCCTGGGCGACGCCAACGTCATAGGCGTTGCCAAGTTCATGACCGACGTGGTCGGCATGGCGCCGGGGCGCATGGATACGGTCCCTGTCGCCGCATGCGAGACCTCCAAGTCAGATCTCTTCTTCTGGAACCACGACGTCAGCCCCTCGACGATTCTGGACGTGTGCCTGAGAGCACGCGACCTGACGATCGCCCGCGGCGCCTTCAGCGTCAAGGAGATATTGGAGGCCTTCGAGCAGGGCAGCGACCAGCCGCTAAACCAGGCGATCTGCCTGGAAATTCTGAACGAGTGGACCGCGGTCCGTTGGCTCGATCAACCCGGCTACGGAATCGTTGCCGGTGCAAGCCCGATCCCGGCCATCGTCGAGCAGCTGTTGGCCGTGGCGTCGCCGCACCCACTCAGCATTGCCCACGTCGTCGAAGCCATCCAGGCGGCCAAGTCCCTGCCCAGCGAAATGTTGGCCGCCCGCAAGCTCCTCGGCGTCCAGGGCCTCGTCGACGACCAGGTGCTGCTGGCGGCCCTGAGCGTATCGGACAAGATCCGGAGGTCTGGCCAATCCTCACTGGCGCTCATTCAGAAGCCCGAAACAGACTACTGGTTCTGGCGACCCGTGGAACGCGATCTGGTGAACTTTCTGAAGTCCGTCGGCGGCAAGGCGCTGAACCGCGAAATCTACCGGCATTTCAAGGGCGACAAGTCAGTGGATCCAGTAGTCCTCGAGGAGGCCATGAAAACGCTTCCGTACCTCTACGCTCCCACCCCACTCTCGACCGCTGTCTGGGATTGGGCGATCCCGAAGAAAGCTCAGAGCCATCGGGCCACCAGCGCCATCGCGGCGTAAGTCGGCGGAGCCTGCGAAGGCCGGTGCCGGCCATTCGGAATGAACCAAAATCCGGGGATGGAAGAGCGCCACTACCTGAACGTCCCGTACCCGGAGAAGGATGCCGCCAAGGCATTGGGCGCTCGCTACGATCCCGCCGCCCGGCGTTGGTGGGTGCGGCCCGACGCGGACCTGTCGCTCTTCGCGAAATGGGATCTCGTGCCCGCCACGTCCATCCCAGCGGACGCTGGCTCCGCACTCGCTCCCGCAGCCCCGGCGCCCGACCGGTTTGCCTCCCGTGAGCTAGCTGCCGACGCTGCCGGCCGCGAACTCACAGCTCCTGCGAAGGGAATCCCACTGTCTCGCCTGCTCGGCGGCGTGGCGGCGGCGATCGCGCAGGCCTTCAAGGGAGGCGTATGGACGATGGTCGAGGTCATGCAGGTGACACTGCGCAACGGCCACGTCTACCTCGAGCTGTCCGAGCGTGACCGCGCCGGCCAGGTACTCGCGAAGGCGCACGCCATGATCTGGGCGAACACGGCCGCCAAGATCCTGCCCGAGTTCGAGCGCGCCACGGGCGCGACGATCGGCGCGGGGATCAAGTTGCTCGTGCGCGCCAAACCCAGTTTCAAGGCGCAGTTCGGGTTCAGCCTGGAGATTGACGCCATCGACCCGGACTTCACCCTCGGTGATCTGGAAGCCCGCAAGAAGGAGATCCGGGCGCGGCTGCAGCGCGAGGGGGTCTTTGACCAGAACAAGCGCGTTCCGCCACCGTGGGACTTCACGTCGGTTCTCGTCGTGGCTCCCCACGAAGCCGCGGGCCTCGGAGACTTCCGCAAGGAGTCCGATCGCCTGGCGCAGTACGGAATTTGCCGCTTTGCCTACGCTCACAGTCGGTTCCAGGGCGAAGGCGCGGCGCGGGAGATTGTGGCGGCGCTCATCGAAGCCTTGGCCGAATGCACGGCCGCCGATGATGTTCCCGACGCCATCGTCATCATCCGGGGCGGCGGCGCCGTCAACGATCTGGCATGGCTCAATGACTACGACCTGGCGCGCTTCATCTGCGACCAGGGCCTACCGGTGCTGACCGGCATTGGACACGAACGGGACAGCACGATTCTCGACGAGGTGGCGCACACCAAGTTCGACACGCCCAGCAAGGTGATCGCCGGCATCGAGCAGCTCATCGTGCGTCGAGCGCGCGAAGCAAGAGCTGCCTCGGAGCAGATCTTCGCGCTGACCGGCCGCGCGACGCGAGACATGCGAGTCGCCGTGGAGCAAGCCCACAGCCAGGTCGCGGCGGACGCCCGTGCCCGTGTGGCCCAGGCCCGCCAAGGCAGCCGCGACGCGATCAACAGCATCGGCGTGGCCGCACTCCAGGCGGTGCACCGCACCGCTCGGAACGGGCTGGCGCTGGTGAACCAGATCCAGCGCGAGGCCACCGACCAGGTCGCGACGGCCCGGCGTCTCGTGCCTCAGCATATGGCCGACATTCGTGCGCGCGCCGCCGCAGTCATCGCCGGCGCGCGCAACACCTCCGAGGTTTCCATCAACACGGTGCTCGACCGGGCGACCGCCGGCGCCCGGGAGGCCCAGCGCCAGGTCGTCGCCCAGATGTCGGCCTTGGGTGAACGCGCCACGGCGACGCTGCGGCGCGCCCGGACGGGTTCCGAGGCGTTGATGCGCGAGATCACCGGGCAAGGCCCCGACAAGACCCTCAACCGCGGCTTCACCATCGTGCGCGATGCGGCGGGCAAGCCCATCACCAGCCTGCACCAGGCCCAGCCGGACCAGGCCATAGAAATCCAGTTCCGGGACGGCACCATGGGCGCGCGCACCGGCAAACCCCAATGAAGGACGAAACCATGGAACAGACCTTTCGCGACGCATACGGCGTGCTCCAGCGCCATGCCGAGACCCTGCGCGATCAGCAAGAGCCGAACATCGACGATCTACTGAAGATCGTGACCGAGGCCGTGGCCGCCTATGGGGTGTGCAAGACACGTATCGACGCGGTGGAGGAAGCCCTCAAGGCGGCGTTGGACAGCGCTGGCGTCGACGGCGGGTCGGGCTCCGGCGCGGCCGCACGCTGAGTGGACAATCGACCAATGTCATCTTCCCCAGCCAATCAGCCTCCCGAGGAACGCTACGGCGTTGTGCAGGACGTTCACACAGGAACCCGCACCTGCACCATCGCGTTCGAACCCGCTGGCGCCCGGCATCCCGCGCTCATCGTGGACCCTCAGCTCGACCAGCCGTTCAACGACTACGTCGAGGCGGATCGCCTGGCCATTCCCATCAGGGTCTTTGTAGCGCGCGACGCCGCGGGAGCAGCGGGGGAGATCCGCATCGTCGGAACGGCTGCCGAACCGTGGGCGAGGCCAACGGGGTCAACGCCATTTGACGAGCCAGCGCCAGCACAGTTTTCCCTGCTCGGATAGCAGGCAGCGACAGGTATCGCGGCTTCTGGGGCGATTGAGTCTCAGCGTTTAGAGCGTCCGCGGTCGCCCTCACCCAGCGGCGGCCACCTGTTTCGGTGACCTACCCATTGCCTACACCCTGAATTGCTTTCAGATTAGTTCGGACTCGCCGCCCCTAAGATGGCAGTGGGCCAATACCGGCCTGTGGCAACATCGAATCAGGCAAACGAGCAAAAGAGACGTGATGGCCAAGCCGCATGACCTAAAGATTTCGGACTGGAACGCAATGGTCGACTTCTTTAAAGAAGAATCTGATCGAGGCGCAGCCGTGCTTGTCGGTGGATTCGTCGAAAACTTTCTCGGCGTTTTCCTGAAGTCCTTCTTTGTTGATCCGAAGATTGGAAACGAACTATTTGGGGCCATGGGTGCCCTCTCCACCTTCAGTCAACGGATCGCTTTGGCGCGGGCTTTCGGCTTCATTTCGCAGAGGTCTTATGATGACCTCAATCTGATCAGACAGATCCGAAATCACTTCGCGCATCACCCGCTGGACACGTCGTTCGATTCGCCTGAGATCGCAAAGCTTACCGCGAAACTCGTGATACCTGTGCCCCTGCCAGAGGAGCAGTCGATGGCGGCGAAGTGGGACAACCGCCACAAGTACACCTACGCCTGCGCTGCGTTCTGTGGTCGGGCGACGACCCAGATGGAGGCGCTCGCCGAAACACGGGGTGCCTTAAAGCCGCACCGTGTGTTCCGTCCGGAGGGGGCTTAGCGCCTCTTCCGCCGGCACCGACAGTCTGCCCATTGTGGCCGGCCGTGACGCCACTGCGCACGCGGTTCGATGTGTGGTGATCTGACCTGCTCCCTCCCTGATCTCCCTGTTGTTGATGGTGGCTCCAGATCGGCCCTCGAGCAACGCGGTGCACCGATTCCTCATCGAATCAACAACTTGAGCGCGCCGCCTAGCCTGGTAGATCTGCTCCCATGTCCTTGATGCGAAACGTCTCGGGCGTCGTGGGCGCCGATCGCCAATCGCTCCGCTGAAATATCGACCCCGTGGCGGTCGACGTCTATTCAGCTTGATCCCGAGGGCCAATCGACCGGGCATGTCCAACTGCGGGCTCGCGGCCGCATCCCGTTCGGCCGCTTGCACAAAGCCGCAGAACGTCCGGTCCTGTCCGAGGTTCCCTTGCGATCGCGTCGCTCATGCCACGCTACAGACCTGACCCGCGCTGCGGCCGAGCTCGCCAAAGACACACACGAGAGACCCGGGCGCAGGCCTGGGGGGACCGTGCGGTATGAGCAACCGGGCAGGCCTACCTCCCTCTCCCCATCGCGCTCCCATCCCCACATTCGTTTCGACCGTCAGTTTCCCAGTCGCAGAAAACAAATAACATTTTTCTCCGCACTGCGCGAATACTACGGTCATGTCTTTCCACCAAGAATATCGCATTACGCCGCAACAGTCGGCCAGGAGACGTACCACCGAAACCGGCCGAGCGGTGCGTTTCTTGTCGTCCGACCCCTCTTTCTGGGACGCCATTCGCTCGAGCTGGCTCGTCGAATCCACCTGGCAGCCGCGCGTTGGCCGCCTGGCAACGTTGGCGTCGCCCGGACTTGCCCCGGCTGGGCCTCTCGAGGTGGTTGTGATCGTCAACAGAACGGTCAGCCACGCGGAGAGCCCCGACGCCGCCGGCTTCGTCGTCGAGAAGCTCACCGGCGAAGTGCTCGAGGTCGAGCGGGACGACCTCGGCCCTGCCCCATACGTACCGTGGCCGACCGTCAAGCGCCACGCCATTCCCAAGCTCAAGCTCGCGGGCATCGACTCTTCGAAGGTGGACTGGGAAGACGTCAGCGACGCACTGCACCAACACCTCGACCCGGCCTACCGAGCTGCAGTCGAAGACCAGATTCAAGACGACGAGCAAGACGACTGCGCCACGTGCGCCCCGAGGAACTGATGATCAAGAGAACCGATATTTACGCCCGCAATCCGATGCTCACCGACGCGGAGATGGCGGAGTTACTGGAGCGCGTGTGCCCCACGACCGAGAAACACCGGCCGCGAACCGAACTTGCTCTCTGGCTGCCCAGGAACGGCGGGAGGTGGCGCGGCACTGGTGCATTCAGCAGCATCGATGCCTCCCCGGCCCTGATGGCAAAGTTGCGTGAGAAGGTCGTTCACCCCGTCGGCGACCACGAGAACGCTCATGACCATTACTTGCTCGAGCTGGTCGAGCGAAACGACGGCCAGCACGATCTGTACTTGAAGTACCAGACCATTCTGGGTTCACGCCTCCTCGGCGGCCTGTCCGCTGCGCAGCTCGAAGTCTTGCGCGGCCGTTTCGAGGGTCGACTTCCCTTACCCGAGCTTGTCCAGGGGCCCGCGCCCACCGGCGCCGACGTCGTCATGGCGGACGTGCCCGCTCACCACGATGCCCGAATCGGCTCGCCCTTGGGGCAAGTCGACCGCGCCCCGACCCCTCAGACGCAGCCGGTTGCGGCGGTCGCCGCGAAGCCCACATTGGGCGGCACGGCCATGCCGGACGCGGCAGCCTCGCGCAGCCGCCGTATCGAAGAGGACGTTCTCGCCGTCCTGCGCGCCGGACGCACCGAGGACAACCGATTCCATCTCGGTCCCGAACGCCTCGATCCGAAGCTCTACAAGCGCGTGAACACCGTCCTCAAGGACCTTGGCGGCGCGTGGAAAGGTGGCAAGACGCAGGCCCACGTATTCGCAGGTGCCGCCGACGAAGCCGTCGCTGCCGTGATCGCGTCGGGCGAATACCTGACAGCGAAGGACTTCGGCTTCTTCCCGACGCCGGCCGGGCTTGCTGAGCGGGCGGTTGCCATGGCCGGCCTTCTCCCCGGTATGAAAGTGCTCGAGCCCAGCGCCGGCGACGGCAGCTTGGCGGTGCGGGCGGCCGCGATCGTGGGTGCTCAAAACGTCACGGCCTGTGAGTTACTGGACCGTAACGTGGCGAAGCTCAAGGCCGCCGGCCTGACCGACGTGCTGCACGGTGACTTTCTGGCAGTCGAGCCGGTTCCGCTCTACGACGCAGTGATCATGAATCCGCCCTTCGGAAACCTTCAGGACGCGAAGCATGTAGAGCATGCGGCGCGATTTGTGAAGCCCGACGGCGTGCTGATCGCCATCATGAGCCCCGGATACCAGTTCCGGGACACGGCAGCCGCGACGAGGTTTCGTGACTTCGCCGACGCCAGCCAGGCCGAAGCCGAGGACATCCCGGCGGGCACCTTCCGCGAATCCGGTACCGAGGTGGCCACGGTCCTGGTGCGGATGGAGGCCCGCAACTTCCCCTGGAACAACCTCGTCCAGTTAGACGAGGAAGACGAGCAGGACCTGGCCGATGCGCCGCGCGGTTGACCCCATGTCCGGCGGCGCGCAACTCGACCAAACGCTCGCTCCGGCGAGGAAGCTCACAAGCACGCTCGTCAGCGCTGCGAACACCGCGTCGGCGTCGGCCGCCGTCGGACCCGTTTCGCCCACTGCGATCGAATACGTCACGCGGGATCTGTTTGCGAAGAAAAGCCTCCGTGCCGCCTCGAAGGCCTTCTTCATGAAGTTCAGCGGCCAGGACAATATATTCCTCGGCCGCGTCGACTACAGCATCGAGCAGATCATGCAGGCGGTGCTGGCCGACAAGGCAGCCTTAGCCATCCAGAACGCTCGGAGGATGAAACCGGGCAACGGGCACATCGCCATCGAGGGCACTGCCCGGCAGTTCAATCTCGAAGTCGACCTGCTCGCGACGGAGGTGCTGGTCCAGCTCGCCGCCGCAGGTGCGGCCACCGAGACAAGCGGAGCGAGCCCGGCCGCGCGCGCAATCGTCGCGCTCAATGCTGCGCATCCCGACCTCGCTCCGCTCGAACCGCTCGACGAAGACCTTTCCACGGAGGACGCCGACCCGGCGCCGCGCCCATGACCTGGTATGCCAACTGCGTGTTCACGCTCCCGCTACGCGAGGGCGTTGAGCGCCCTGCTGTCGAAGCCGCCGTCCGATCGTTGGCCGACTACTTCAAGACCTCGGTCTACGCGTCCGACCTGCCACACAAGCTCACCTGGCTGCAGCTCGCGGAGCAGAAACTGTCGGTGCGGTTCCGAGGCACCGTCTCGGACGACTTCGGCCAGCGCATCCTCGAGCCTGCTGTGCGCGCGCTCGAGCCACTGGCCGCGAGCCCCGTGGCCATCGCCGTGTTCGACGGCGGTGCGCCTCTCTTGCGCAGCTCCCTGACGCCGTATACGCCGCGCCTCACGATGACGGTTGGCGCCACCTCTCTCCTCCCACAGCTCGAGCCCGTCCATGGACTGATCGACGCGGCACTCCAGGCCGCCGGCCAGCTCCCTGACACGCCGCTGCGCGCACGTCTTATTGAGGCGGTGGCGGCCTTCGCCAGCTTGCGCACGACCCAGGGTTGGACGGTGCAAGACGTGACCGAGCAAGCGGGGTCGCTATCCCCCGCGCTGCAGCTCACGAGAGACCAAGCCCATTCACTGCTCTTCAAGATGGACGAGCTCACCGAGACGTTGGACATCGAAAACGCGGTCTTCAACCGGTGCGTGGCCGACGGCTTGATCGTCGACGACCCGGACATGCCCGACAGCGACGAATGGGACGAGATCTGTGAGGAATTCGGCCTCGACCCTTCGTTCCTGTACACCGAAGACCAGGTTCGCGAACACACCCGCGCATACCGGGCCGAGGGCAACCCACTCCCACCCGCCTTGAACAGCTTGACGACGAGATGACAACAGCTTCACGCACACCCGACCCGGCGGACTCCTATCGTGACCTTCGTTCCTTCGTGCGCGGCGCGGACCCCGCCATGCTGGCGCGGTTTGACGCGCTGATGGCCCAGCGCCCGCACTCGACGACGCCTTCCGACGAGCGGCCGCCCGCTCCACCGCCGGTCGTCTACCACGGCACCGGTGCCACCTTCGACGCCTTCTCTGCGAACGAGCGCGGGATCTTCTTCGCCGAGCGATATGGCGCCGCTGCGGCGTACCAACGGATCCGAAGGAATGCCACTCCGCGCGTCATAGCGGCCAGCGTCGAGATCCGCAACCCGTGGACGATGATCACCTATGCCGAGGACGTTCCCTACAGGGACCGCCTTGACCAGTCCATCGCTGCGATCGGCAGGCGCGGTTTCGACGGAATCTACCAACCGAATGAACGCGTCTGGGTCGCCGTCTCGCCTGACCAGGTCACTGTCCTCGATCACGCAGTGGCGCCGGCGGGCTTCGCCATCAACATGCAAGACGCTGTCGACGAGGCCGAAGCCGGCTGGCATTTCGAGGAAGGCGGCTGTTGGGGCATGGCGCTGGCACTGCGCTCCGCGCTGGGCGGCGAGATCGTAGTGCGGGACGGCTTCATCCACGCCTATGTCCGCGCCGAAGGCAGGGCCTACGACTGGCAGGGCGAGGCGTCCTTCACCGGCGGTCGGGTGGTCACGCGCGAGCAGCTCGTCCGGGAGGCACTCGCCAACGGCTGCCCGAAAGACAAGCTCGACGCGGATTTCGAATGGGCCGACCACATCATCGAGCGCGCACGGCAGATGTGTCTCCTCGAAGAAGCACGTTCCCACGATGCGGCGTTCGATCAGGAAGCCACCGCAGCAACCACGGCCACTGCCGATCAACGCCCACGGGGCTGACCAACGAACGAAGGAAAGAAGGAAAGAACATGGGATACGACGCACGAGTCTCTTTTGAAACGGTGATCCGCGACGACGTTTCACGCCAGATGGTCGAGGAGGCACTCAAGCCCCTGCTGGTCGACGCCGACACGGTGCTGCGCACCCAAGAGGACCACATGGAGTCGGTGATGATCGCCCTTAACTCCGGGCTGCTTACCGTCAGGGTGGACTACCGCGTAGGCTATGGCTTCACTGAGGACCTCTTCATTCCAGTCGTAGACGCAATTGGAGCACTCGCAGCGGAGCCGTTTGAAGCCACTCTGGAGAACCAGGATACCGGCGACGCTGATGAGCGCTACTTCAGCTGGCTGGCCGGTCCCGCGCACCTCATCCCAGAGTTCAAGTCGCGTGCCGCACGCGCTGAGCTGCAGGTGAACGACCTCGTGCTCCCGCTGAGCGCACGAGGCTGGCCGTTGGAGGACATCGCGACACGCAACTGCATGA
The DNA here is from genome assembly GCF_056398605.1 of Variovorax sp. 01T432. Classification (NCBI taxonomy): domain Bacteria; kingdom Pseudomonadati; phylum Pseudomonadota; class Betaproteobacteria; order Burkholderiales; family Comamonadaceae; genus Variovorax; species Variovorax sp. 01T432. Next base: position 2,491 of record NZ_JBFTPS010000086.1, on the reverse strand, counting down.
CGATTGCGATGTTCCCCAACGATGGAGACCACAAGGAGGCCGTCTCCCGCGTCGCGGTCGATCTCGAAGGCCTGGACCTTGACGAGGCCCGCCGCGGCCGCATTGCCAGACTCGCAGTGCTCCTGGCTCGAGAGATCGCCGGCGAAGAACTCATCCTGCACCCACGTCCCGGCTATGGCGCCGCCGAACGCTTGCTCGATGGGATCGGCGACACGCTGAAGGTGATTAACCAGTACGACGCCTTGATGAATGCCGAGCCCGCCAAGGCGCCAGATGGAACCGACTACGACACGCTCTTGCGCATCGCCAACGAGCGGATCAATGAAGGCGGCGATGGAACTCGGGGCCAGGCAGCGCGCCGCGGACGAAGCCGAAGATCGCCATCTTGCGCACGAACGTCGCCTCCTCTCCGAGATCGATCGCGAGCGCATGGCCACGCGCCAGGCGGCGACCGAACTTGCGAAGGAGCAGAAGGCGCGCGCGGCCGAGCTGGAGGCCGCACGAAGTGCCCGGGAGTCAGCCAAGCAGGCCCTCCAGGACGAGAAGGCTGCGCACCTCGATGCCGCGGCCATTTGGTCACGCCGGCACCAGGAAGCGCAGCTCGAGCTCGCGACCCTTCGCGAGCGTGCCGCTGGCGCGGAGCAGCGGGCTATCGACCTCGCCTCCCAGCTTCGGAGCCACCAGCAGCAGTCAGAGCGCGAAATCACCCAGCTCAAAGACAGCCATGCTTCGACGACGGTCGCGCTGCGCCAGCTCGAAGCAATCCGTAAGAGCGAAGCCACCTCGCCCTCTAAGAAATCGTCCAAATAGGCGTACCCATTCGGACTTCGGACTTCTCAGGACGGCGGAAAAGGGAGAGGCGTCGTCTTGTCAATCAAATAGAACTCAATGGGAGAGTGCCGCAACTCAGTGCCAGACAAGGAGAACAACATGGACGACGATCTTCGCCCCATCAACGTCATTCGTGCTGAGCTAGCCCGCGCCAAAGATCAGCTTGCAGCCTTGGGCTCCGACACAGGAGGCACGGACCATAGCCTTGCCCGCCACCGCGTCATGAGCATGGCCGAAGAGCTCCGCGCCGCAGAGCGCGCAGCCGAGCGCCTCGCTGAGGCGGTCGCATTGAAGTGGATCTATCGCTATGCCAACGGCAAGCGCCTGTTAATCAAAGAAGGCCAGGGTCTACAGGGCGCCTGACACGGGGACGCCTCACCGGCGACCCTCTCGGTCAGGCCATCGCCTCCTTCGTCGGGAGATTCTCGGCAGCCGCGAGACGTGGTAGTGATCGTTGAGCACATGATTATCTCGTCGCAACTGGTCGCGGCCCATCCGCTCACCGGCGAGACCTTCGAGCTGGAGCGCAGGCTGCCCGGCGTCGCGCCGGACCTTGGCACCTGGCACCGCGTGGTGCTGCTCCGCACCAAGCTCTCCGAGCTTTCTTCCGTCTTCAGCGTTGGCCGCTACATCGACACCGTGGTTCGCACCGAGCAGGGCCTGAAGTTCGCTTCGCGGCAAGTCATCTACAACAGCGAAATGATCCTGAATTCCATCATCTATCCGATTTGAGGCCAGTCATAAGCGAGTTGCAATGGACCGACGCCGCACCTTTGGACCAGGTGCCCGCAGACGACGTGGTCGGCGTGGTGGTCGTCGATGGCCGCGACATCGCGCTGTACAGCGTGGAGGGCACGATCTACGCCACCGACAACATCTGCACCCACGGGCACGCCCGCCTGTGCGAGGGCTTCCTCGAAGGGCATGAGATCGAATGCCCCTTGCATCAGGGCAGGTTCGACACACTCCGCAGAGCCTGAATTTGCTGCTCACGCCCGAGGGACGGCACCCTTCCGCTTCACTTTCACCCAATCCCGGCTGCGCGTGCCGGGGGCGTAGACGCTGGCCGCCCGTTTCGCTACCAATCCCTCCAGTTCCAGCGTCATCACGGCCTGATCGAACAAATCCTGGGCGCCGCCGTCGAAGTAGCTGACGTAGAGGATGTTGGGCGGCGCCAGCTTGAATAATTCCGCGAGCAACGCCTTACGCTGGATGAGCTGGAACTGCGTAATGTCTATGCCCCTGTGAACCAGTAGATCGAAGACGCAATAGGTCACCGGGTCCGCGCCTTCATGCCAGCGCCGCCGGCGCGCGCGGATCTGCAGCAGGTCGAAGTTGCTGCGACCCAAATCGTCGAGCACGCAAACCTCTCCGTCCGTGATGAATGGACCACCGTGCATGCTTGCCAGCGACTTTGTGATCTCTGGGAACCAGGTGGTGGCGTCAGCCCCGCTGCGCGTCTTCAACTCGACAGTGCCGGCCCCGAATTCAGCCAGGAGGCGGTAGCCGTTGAACTTGAGCTCATAGATCCACCCCGGCTCGGATAGGTCTACGGGCCGCGAAGAGATGAGCATGGGGGCAACGTCGGCGAGGTGCATGGGGCAGCATGCTGCACGTCACCAGATCGCGATGTCGCCCATCGCCGCGCCGCGGATATGGC
>NZ_JBFTPS010000085.1:0-19293 GCF_056398605.1 Variovorax sp. 01T432 | reverse complement strand
CACGATCACCACGTCGGCGTCGGTGTCGCGCAGGATGGGGCCGTCGTCGGGCGGCGGGGAGCCGGCGGTGCCGACCCAGTAGGTCGGCGCGTAGTCGCGGCCCTGGCCCGGGTGGGGCGCCACCAGCGGGTCGTACCGCGGGTCGTAGGCCGACGGCGACCTCCGGTGCAGGGTACCGGCGTCGCCGGTGCGGTGAAGAGTGGTGGTGCTCATGGCGGATGTCTCCTGTTCCTGTGCTGCATGCAGCGTAGGAGCAGCCCGACTTCCGCCATGGCACCAGCCGGGCGAATTCGCTTGGGCCAGCGGCGCGGCGTCCTCGAAAGGCAGCGGCCGGGGAGCGCCCTCTTCAGCGCTTGCGCTCGAAGCCGCGGACGAGCTCGGCCAAGGCCCTGACCCCGGGTTCGATCGCTGGAGGCACGATCGAGGAATAGCCCATGCGGAAGTGCCTGGCAGGCGGTGGCTCGGCCATGAAGAAGACTTCACCCGGCTCGATCAGCACGCCGCGGTCACGCGCCTGCTCGGCCAGTTCCGTCGCATTCAGGGGCTCGGGCAGCGAGACCCAGCATGAACCGCCGCCTGACGCCGGCATCACGCTGCATTGCGGCAAGTGCTGCGCCAGCGCGGCGCGCAGCACGGCGGCGCGCTCGCGTTGCACCGCGGCGAGCCGGCGCAGCAGCGCGTCGTAGTGGCCGAGCGAAAGGAACAGCGCGAAAGCGCGCTGGACGTAAGCCGTCGGGTGGCGAAGCATCAGGCGACGCAGGGCGCGAAGCTCGGCGATCAACTCGGCGGGGCCCACCACATAGCCCACGCGCAGCCCGGGCGCCAGCGTCTTCGACAGACTGCCCACATAGATGACGCGGTTGCTGCGATCCAGGCTCTTGAGCGCCGGGATGGGCTCGCCGTCGAAGCGGTTCTCGCTTTCGTAGTCATCCTCGATGATGATGAAGTCGGCCTCGTCGGCCATCTTCAGGAGCGCTTCGCGACGCTCCAGCGGCATGGTCACCGTGGTGGGGCACTGGTGGTTGGGCGTGGTGTAGACGAAGTCCAGTCCGCGCAGTGCCTCGGTCACCGGCAGGCCCTCCGCGTCGACCGGCAGGGGCGCCAATTCCGAGGTGCGGCTGGCGAAGATGTTGCGCGCGTCGGGGTAACCGGGTTCCTCGATACCCACGCGCGTTCCCTCGCGCACCAGCAGGTCAGCGATCATGTAGAGCGCGTGCTGCGCCCCCACGGTGACGACGATCTCGTCGGCCGAGGCCCAGACGCCGCGTCGTGGAAGCACGCGGGTGCGTATCTGCTGCACCAGCGACTCGTCGTCGCGCGCGATCTGGTCGGGCGCCCAATCGCGGATGTCGAGCACGCTCAGGCTCTTGATGCAGCATTCGCGCCAGTCCGCCGTGGGGAACAGCGCGGCGTCGAACTGGCCGTACAGGAAGGGGTAGGGATACCTTTGCCAGTCGGCCGGCTTGATGATGCTGCGTTGCCGCGAGGGGCGCTGCTGGAAGCGCTTCGACCAGTCCACCGTTGCGGGTGCCGCCGCGCCCTCCCCCGGCCGCGAACGCATGCGCAGGCGAGCGGCCACCATGTCGGTGTTGACGAAATGGCCGCTGCGCTGGCGCGAAACCAGGAAGCCCTCATCGGCCAGCTGCTGGTATGCCAGGACCACCGTATTGCGCGCAACGCCGAGCTGCTCGGCCATTTCGCGGCTCGACGGAATGGGGACGCCGGCGGGCAGATGCCCGTCGAGGATCGCCGCGACCAGCATCTCTCGGATCTGCCCCTGCAGACTCATGTTCTCCCGTGCCGAGCGCTGCAGCAGTTGCTTCCACAGTACGGATTTCAGGTGTTGTGCCATCGTGCTTTCGACCTTTCCGGTCCGGTGTTATGAGGGCTTACCCCGAGGCCCCGAGGGTGATGGTCATTGGTCTCAGCGAATGAGCGAATCTGGTACCACTGGCCGCAAGCCCCGATGCACAAACTCCCGCTTGCACCACCACAACGGAGACATTGATGCGAAACATGATTCAACTCATCAGCCGATGCGCCCTCGCCCTCGGTATGGTATCGACACTGGGCGCCGCCGGAAGCGCCATGGCACAGACCCGGGAGGTCACGGTTGCCTACCAGCAGATCGCCGGGCCGATGATCGTCGCCATGACCAACGGCACGATCGAGAAGGCCACCGGCTACAAGATCAACTGGCGGCAGTTCGAATCGGGCGCGAAGGTCGCGACCGCGATGGCTTCGGGCGATATCCAGATCGGCGTCATCGGATCCAGCCCGCTGGCGGCTGCCGTCAGCCGCGGCCTCGACCTGCAGCTCTTCTGGATCCTCGACGACATCAACGAGGCCGAGGCCCTGGTCGTGCGCAATGGCTCGGGCATCGAAAGGCCGTCCGACCTCCGGGGCAAGAAGCTCGGCGTGCCTTTCGTGTCGACCACGCATTTCCACACCATGTTCGCGCTCGAACAATGGGGCATCAAGCCGAGTGAAGTGCAATTGCTGAACATGCAGCCCAACCAGGTCGCCGCGGCCTGGGAGCGCGGCGACATCGATGCCGCCTTCGTGTGGGATCCGGCGCTGGCGCGCATCAAGCAGACGGGCAAGGTGCTGATCACCTCGGGCGAGCTGAGCAAGAAGGGCAAGGCCACCTTCGACGGCATCGCGGTGAGCCGCCCCTTCGCCGAAGCCAATGCGGACTTCATGGCCAGGTTCGTCAAGGCCGTGGCCGATGCGGATGCTTCCTACCGCGCCAACCCCGGCGCCTGGGGCCCCGACTCGGCGAACGCCAAGGCCATCGCGGCCAAGATCGGCGGCGACCCCAAGGCCAGCTCCGATGCCCTCAGGTTGTATGCCTATCCCGGCACGGAGCAGCAGGCCTCGGCGGCATGGCTTGGCGGCGGCCAGGGCGGCGGCGCGGCCAAGGCCCTCAAGGCGACAGCCGACTTCCTGCTGGAGCAGAAGCGCATCGATGCGATGGCCCCCGACTACAGCAAGTTCGTGACCACCCGGTACATCGACGCGGCCATCCAGCTGAAGTGAGTGGCACTTTCACAGGCACCGCGTCAAAGCGACATCAAGGAGACTCGACATGGCGATGGAACAACTCCAGGTCAAGGACGTGAGCGTCACCTATCCGGGGCGAACGCCCACGGAACGGGTGCACGCGCTCGACCACATCGACCTGACGATCAACCGCGGCGACTTCGTCGTCGCGCTCGGCGCATCGGGCTGCGGCAAGACCACGCTGCTCAGCCTGATGGCCGGCTTCATCTCGGCATCCAGCGGCAGTCTGCTGCTGGGCGGCAAAGCCGTCCAGGGGCCGGGTTCGGACCGGGGCGTGGTGTTCCAGAAGCATGCGCTCCTGCCTTGGCTCAGCGTGATGGAGAACACCGAATTTGGCCTCAAGCTGCAGGGTGTGCCCAAGGCCGAGCGGCGGGATACGGCGGCCAGGAACCTCGCACTCGTCGGTCTGCAGGACTTCCACAAGCACATGATCTACCAGCTCTCTGGCGGCATGCAGCAACGGGTGGGCATCGCGCGCGCGCTGACCTGCAATCCAGCCATGCTCCTGATGGACGAGCCGATGGCGGCGCTGGACGCGCTGACGCGAGAGACGATCCAGGAGCTGCTGCTGGATGTGTGGCAGAAGACCCGGAAGATGTTCTTCTTCATCACGCACAGCGTCGAGGAGGCGCTTTTCCTGGCGAGCCATCTGATCGTGATGTCGCCGCGTCCGGGCCGCATCACGCATCGCTATGAGCTCGACTTCAACCAGCGCTTCCTGCGCACGCGCGACGCGCGGGCCATCAAGTCGAGTCCTGATTTCATCGAGATGCGTGAGAAGGTTCTCAACATCATCTACGGCGACGAGCGTGCTGCCGGAACACAAAGGGAGTTGAGTCATGTCTGAGATTGCCATCAAGACGGCGCACGGCGCTAACCTGCTGGAGGGCCTGTTTGCAAAGCGTTCGGTGCGGCCGGGGGAGCAGTTCGGCGCACCGGGCCAGGGCCGGGCGGGCGCCATCGCGACTTGCACCGTTGTCGTCACGCTGGCCCTCTGGTTTCTCGTGACCAACATGGGCTGGGTCAAGCCGCTGTTCCTGCCATCGCCACAGGCGGTGTTTGCGAAATTCATACAGGTGTCGACCGAGGGTTTCGCGGGCGCCACGCTGTTCGAACACACATGGACGAGCCTGTACCGGGTGTTCGGCGCCTTCGCGCTGGCTTGTGTCACCGCCATCCCGATCGGCGTGATGATGGGCGTCAGCCGCGTCGCGCGGGGCATCTTCGATCCGCTGATCGAGTTCTATCGTCCGCTGCCGCCGCTCGCCTACCTGCCGATGGTCATCATCTGGTTCGGCATCGGCGAGTTCTCCAAGCTCTACCTGATCTTCCTGGCGATCTTCGCGCCGATGGCGATCGCCGCACGCTCGGGCGTGCGCTCGGTGTCCATCGAGCAGATCCATGCGGCTTACTCGATGGGCGCGACGCGTTCGCAGGTGATCTGGCACGTGATCGTCAAGTCGGCCTTGCCCGAGATCTTCACCGGCATGCGCATCGGCATCGGTGTGGGCTGGACGACGCTGGTGGCCGGCGAGATGGTGGCGTCCACCCGCGGACTGGGCTTCATGGTGCTCAACGCGGCGGAGTTCCTGGCGAGCGACGTGGTGATCATGGGGATCATCGTGATCGGCTTGTTCGCCTTCAGTTTCGACGTGCTGATGCGCTACCTCGAAAAAGTGCTGGTTCCGTGGAAAGGCAAGGTGTAGCAGGGGCCGCGAGACCTCGGGCGCAAGCATGAGCGATGTCGCATGACGGCGTGGCAGGGTTCATTGTTCCTTGTTTGCGTGGCGGTCGCCACCTGCGCGCAGACGATCACCGGCTTCGCCTTCGGTCTCATCCTGCTTGGCCTTGTCGGCATGCTGCGGCTTGCATCGCTGGCGGACGCGGCCAACGTCGCCAGCGTCCTGACGCTGGTGCAGGCCGTTGTCGTACTCAAGGGGTCGCGTCAATCGCTCGATTTGCAGGCCCTGCGCGACACCTCGCTCGGCAGCGGCATCGGGGTGGTGATCGGGGTGGCGCTGCTCGGTTGGCTCAGCGGCAATATCGTGCTCATGCTTCGCCTTCTCCTGGGCCTCACGATTCTCGTCTGCGCCGCGACCATGCTGGCGCGGGTGACGCCTCTGCGGGAGCGTTCGTCGCACGGTGCCTTCCGGGCCTTCGGCCTGGTGTCCGGTGTGATGAGCGGGCTCTTCTCGAGCGCCGGCCCGCCGCTGGTCTATCAGTTCTATCGGCAGCCCATGGGGCCTGTCGCGATCCGGCAGACGCTGGTCACGATCTTCGGCTTCAATGCCCTCCTGCGCCTGATGCTGGTGGTGCCGACCGGCCAGTTCAGCGTCAGCGCGATCTGGCTCAGCCTCCTGGCAATGCCGCTGGTGCTGGCCTTGACATGGCTGGTGAAGCGGCATCCCCCGAATTGGTCGCCGCGCACAGTGCGCGCGATCGTATGCGCCCTGCTGGTGTCGGCCGGCCTCGGCCTGGTGATGCCGGCCGTCGTGAGTCTGGCGCGAGGCAGCCATTGATCGCATGGCGAAATTGGCTCACCACCCTACTCCGGCCGAATATCCGCAGCCTTCGCCACACCCTTCCACCGCTCGATTTCCGCCCCGATGAATTTCGCGAACGCCTCCGGCTTCATCGGCGCGGGCTCCGCCCCTTCTCGGATGAAGAAGGCCTTCATCTCGCTCGACTGGATGACCGTGTTGATCTCCGCGTTCAGCTTGTCGACCACCGCCTGCGGCGTGCCCGCCGGCGCCAGCACGCCCCACCACAGGTCCAGCGCGCTGCCCTTGTAGCCCGCCTCCTCCAGCGAGGGAATTTCCGGCGCGATCGGCGAGCGTGACGCGGTCGTCACCGCCAGCGCGCGCGCATTGCCCCCGCGCACCTGCGCCAGGATCGAGGGCGCGCTCGCCACCAGCAGGTCGATCTGCCCGCCCAGCAGGTCCGTCGTCGCCGGCCCCATGCCCTTGTAGGGCACGTGCGTCATCTTGATGCCCGCCGCGCCCGCGAACACTTCCGTCGCGAAGTGGTTGATGCTGCCGGAGCCGGAGGTGCCGTAGTTCAGCTTGCCCGGGTGCGCCTTGGCGACGGCGACCAGGTCCTGCACGGTCTTGAAGGGCGAATTCCTGTTCACCGTCAGCAGCAGCGGGCCTTTGGCCAGCAACGCGACCGGCTTGAAATCCCGGATGGCGTCGTACTGCAGGTTGGTGCGGATGGCCGCGCCCGTGCTGAAGGTGGACGAGAGCACCACCAGCGTGTAGCCGTCGGCCGGCGCCCGCGCCACCAGGGCGTTGGCGATGACGCCGCCGCCGGCCGGCTTGTTGTCGACCACAACCGGCTGGCCCAGCGACTCCTGCAGGCGCTTGCCGATGGCGCGCGCGAACACGTCGTTCGATCCGCCGGGCGCGCTGCCCACCACCAGCGTGATCGGCTTGACGGGAAAGGCGTCGCCCTGCGCGAAGGCCGCGGGCTGCAACGCGAACGCTGCGAGCGCCGCGGCGAGTAATCGAAGCTGCATGACTGTCTCCTGGATTGGTCTTATAACGATCCTAAGAACAGGCCACGCGCCATTCGACGATGTTTTGTTATTCGAGCCGCAAGTTTTTCTTGTGCTCGGCCCGCGCGCACGGCGGCACACTGTGCGTTCCAAAGGAGATCCCATGCGACTGCCCTCCGACGCCCGCGGCGTCTACCCCATCGCGCCGACGCCCTTTCTCGACGACGGCGCCATCGATACCGCCTCCATCGACCGGCTGACGGACTTCTACCTGGCCTGCGGCGCCACCGGCATCACGGTGCTGGGCCAGCTCGGCGAGGCGCCCAAGCTGGAGCACGAGGAAAGCATCGCGGTGGCGACGCAGATGATCCGCCGCGCGGCAAAGCTGCCGGTGATCGTCGGCGTGTCCGCGCCCGGCTTCGCGGCCATGCGGGCGCTGACGCGCGAAGTGATGGAGCGCGGCGCGGCCGGCGTGATGATCGCGCCCCCCCACACGCTGCGCACCGACGACCAGATCGTCGGCTACTACAAGCAGGCGGCCGAGGCGATCGGCGCCGACGTCCCCTTCGTGCTGCAGGACTACCCGCTGACCTTCTCGGTGCAGATGACGCCCGGCGTGATCAAGCGCATCGTGAGCGAGATTCCCTCCTGCGCGATGCTCAAGCACGAGGACTGGCCGGGGCTGGAGAAGATCTCCGCCCTGCGCGGCTTCGAGCGCGACGGCTCCATGCGGCACATCCCGATCCTGTGCGGCAACAACGGCCTCTTTCTCGACTACGAGATGGAGCGCGGCGCCGATGGGGCGAACACGGGCTACGCCTTCCCGGACATGCTGTGCGACGTGGTGCGGCTCTCCGCGGCCGGGCAGCGCGAGGAGGTGCACGACCTGTTCGACGCCCACCTGCCGCTGCTGCGCTACGAGCAGCAGCCGGGCGTCGGCCTGGCGGTGCGCAAGTACGTGCTGCAACGGCGCGGCCTGCTGAGCTCGGCCGCGCAGCGCAAGCCCGCCGCGGTGCTGACGCCGGCGGCGCGCGCCGAGGTCGAGCATCTGCTGGGGCGTCTGGCGCGGCACGATCCGCGCGCCCGGCTGTGAGGTCCAAGCTCTTCGTTCCGGGCTCGCGCCCGGAGTTCTTCGCCAAGGCCATGGCGGGCGATGCCGATGGCATCTCCCTCGACCTGGAAGACGCGGTCGCCGAGGCACGCAAGGCCGAGGCGCGCGATGCCGTGCGGGCCTTCCTGCAAGGCCTCGATGCCGATGCGGGCAAGACGCTGATCGTGCGCGTGAACGCACTGGACACGCCGCACTTCCTCGCCGACGTGGCGGCCGTGGCGCTGCCCGCGCTGCAGGTCATCAACCTGCCGAAGCCGGAAACACCCGAGGACGTGCGCGCCGCGGCCGAGGCCATCGCCCGCGCCGAGCGCGACAACGGCGTGCGCCGACCGATCGGCCTGCTGCTCAATATCGAGACGCCGAAGGCGCTGCGCGCGGCCGCCGCGCTGGCGGGCGCGCACCCGCGCGTGGTCGGCCTGCAGCTGGGGCTGGGTGACCTGTTCGAGCCGCTGGGCATCGACCGGCGCGAAGCCTGCGCCATCCGGCAGGCCATGTTCGCGGTGCGCATGGCCGCGGGCGAGGCCGGCGTCTATGCCTATGACAGCGCGTTCGCCGATGTGCGGGACGCGGCGGGCTTCCGCGAGGAGGCCGCGCTGTCGCGCCGCATGGGCTTCCTCGGCAAGAGCTGCATCCACCCGAGCCAGATCGCGCTGGCCAACGAGGTCTTTCGCCCCGGCGACGCCGAGATCGCTCATGCGCTGAAGGTGGTCGCGGCCGCGGAGGCCGCATCGGCGCAGGGCCTGGGCGCCTACCTGGTCGACGGCAGGATGATCGACGCGCCCTTCGAGGCGCGCGCCCGCGCCATCGTGGCGAGCGCGCGGCGCCTGGGGCTCATCGCATGAACGAATCCGACGACAGCGCGCTGCCCCCGCGCGCGGGCCCGGCCGGCCCGCTCTCCGGCCTGCGCGTGCTCGACCTGAGCGCCTATATCGCCGGCCCCTACGGCTGCTCGCTGCTGGCCGATCAGGGGGCGGAGGTCATCAAGATCGAGCCGCCGGATGGCGACAACCTGCGCAAATACCCCTCCACGCTGGAAGCCGAGAGCCGCGCCTTCCTCGGCGTCAACCGCAGCAAGCTCGGGCTCGTGCTCGACCTCAAGCAAGCCGCCGACCTCGAGGCGCTGCGCGCGCTGGTGCGCACGGCCGACGTGCTGGTGCACAACTTCAGGCCCAGCGTGCCGGCGCGGCTGGGCATCGACTACCCGAGCCTCAGGGCCATCAACCCGCGGCTCATCTACTGCGCCGTGACCGGCTATGGCGAGACCGGCCCGCTCAAGGACAAGGCCGGCTACGACCAGGTGCTGCAGACCATGACCGGCATGGCCGCGATGCAGGCGCCGCCCGGCGAGCCGCCGCAGATCCTCTATGGCTCGGTCGTCGACTACTACGCGGCCGCGCTGGTGGCGGCGGCCGTCGCATCGGCGCTGTACGAGCGCGAGAAGAGCGGCGAAGGCCAGGAGGTGGGCGTGTCGCTGCTGCGCTCGGCGCTCGCGATGCAGTCGGCGCGCCTGGTCTGGGCGCAGGGCGAGCCGCGCGAGGTCGGGCGGGACATGCGCTCGGGCGGCATCACCGGCGTGCATCCGACGCGCGAAGGGCATCTCTACATCTCGGCCAACACGGCCCACTTCTGGCGCGCGCTGTGCGAGAAGACCGGCCTGCACGAGCTGCTGGCCACCGACCGCTACGACAGCGTGCGCAAGCGCGCGCAGCATCGCGACGAGATCGTGCCGCGCCTGCATGCGGCGCTGGCGGCGCATTCGGCGCTCGAATGGGAGCGCATCTTCGGCGAGGAAGTGCCCTGCGCCGCGGCGCGCACGGTGGAAGACATGTTCGATTTTCCGCAGGTGCTGGCAGAGGACATGGTGGGCAGCTTCGCGCATCCGACGCTGGGCAGCTACCGCGGCTTCACGCGCGCGCTGAGCTTCGGCCGCACGCCGGGGCCGCAGCCCTTCGCGGCGCCGACGCTCGGCCAGCACGGCGCCGCGCTGCGCGCGCAGGTGCGCAATCCCGTGCCCCACAGCAGCGGAGCCGGCGCGCCGGGGCTGGCGGTGCCGGCGCTGGCCTGCGATGCGCACATCCACATCTACGACACCCGCTTTGCTTCCATCGGCGATCCGGGCCGCGTGCTGGCGCGGGCCACGGCCAGCGACTACAAGGCCCTCCAGGCGCGCCTGGGCACCACGCGCACCGTGGTGGTCACGCCCACCGTCTACGGCACCGACAACAGCGTGACGCTCGATGCGATCCGGCAACTGGGCCGGGCCCGCACGCGGGGGGTCGCCGTGCTGCATCCGGATGTGGACGATGCCACCTTGCGCGCGCTCGATGCCGGCGGCATCCGCGGCATCCGCTTCACGCTCTTCGACCCGGCAACCGCCGTGACCCGCTTCGACATGGTGGAGCCGCTGGCGCGGCGCATCGAGGCGCTGGGCTGGCACGTGCAACTGCATTGGCGCGCCGACCAGATCGTGGCGCATGCGGATCTGCTCGACCGGCTGCCCTGCGCGATCGTCTTCGACCACATGGCGCGCCTGCCGCATCCCGAGGAGCCGGCGCATCCGGCCTTCGAGGTGGTGTGCAGGCTGCTGGACCGCGGGCGCACCTGGGTGAAGCTTTCCGCGCCCTACCTCGACGATGTCGCTGGCGCCGAGGACAGCCGCGCGCGCGTGGTCGAGGCACTGCTGGCGCGCGCGCCCGAGCGGCTGGTCTGGGGCAGCGACTGGCCGCACCCCACCGAGAAGACGGTGAAGCCCGACGACGCCGCGCTGCTCGACCGCTTCGGCACCTGGGTGCGCGAGCCGGCGCTGCGGCAACGCATCCTGGTCGACAACCCGTCGACGCTCTACGGTTTCTGATGGCGCAGGCGGATCGCCTCCTGGAAGGCCTCCAGCAAGGCCCGGATGCGGCGGCTGTCCGCATCGGCCGGCCGGCACACCATGGCGATGTGGCGCACGGGCGCGTCCTTGCCGAGGCCGATCTGCTGCACCGGATAGGCCTGCAGCACCTCGTGGCGCAGGGCCGGGACGACCGAGACACCCAGGCCGGCGGAGACCATCGCCGCCACGGCGTCGGTGCCGGGAAGATCGAAGGCGCAGCGCGTGCGCGGCGCGATGCGGTTGACGTGCTGCGCGGCGATGAGCCCGCCGGTGGTGACGCGGTCGAGCCGGATCCAGTCGTGGCGGCGCAGCATCTCGACCGGCGAGCCGCGCCTGGCATGCGGCGGCGCGATCATCGTGAAGGACTCCTGCGCCAGCGCGAACCACGCCAGCCGGCTGGAGCCGCCGGACTGCGGCCGCACCAGCACCGCCGCGTCGAGCCGGCCGGCCTTCACGTCGTCCAGCAGCTCGGCCGACACGCCCCGCGTGATCTCGAATTCCAGGCCCGGCGCCTTGTCGTGCAGCCGCTGCATGGCGGCGGGCAGCAGGCTCACCTGGGCCGATTCGATGGTGCCCAGCCGGATGCGCCCGGACACCACGGCATCCTCGCGCAGCCGCAGCGCCTCCAGCGCATCCAGCGTCTGCTGCATGGTGGCGGCGACTTCGGCGGCGAAGGCCGTGGGCCGCGCCTGCCGCGCCGAGCGGTCGAACAGCGGCTGCCCGAAATAGTCCTCGAGCTGGCGCATCTGCAGGCTGACCGCGCTGGCCGTGAGGTTCACTTCCTTGGCCGCCGCCGCGAAGGAGCCGTGCCGCAGCACGGCCGTCAGGGTCTGGAGGAACTGGAGCTTCATTCGTGGGGATCGGCCTCGGGTGCGTGAGGCACATTCTGCAAGAACCCAAAATCATCAGGAGACAACCATGACCTTGCCACCCTCTTTCTCGCCGCTGCGCCGCCGTCTCGTGCTCGGCGGCGCGGCGATCGCCTCGCTGCCCGCCATCGCGCAGGCGCAAGGCCAGCCCTTTCCTTCCAAGCCGATCCGCGTGATCGTGCCCTACGCGCCCGGCGGCGGGGCCGATGCCAACGCGCGGCTGCTGTCGCAGCCGATGGCGGCGCTGCTGGGCCAGCCGATCGTGGTGGAGAACAAGCCGGGCGCCAGCGGCGTGATTGCCGCCACCGCCGTGCTGCAGTCGCCGGCCGACGGCTACACGATGCTGTTCGACACCTTTCCCTATGCGGTGAACGCGGTGCTGCGCAAGCTGCCCTTCGATCCGGTGAAGGACCTGCTGCCGGTGTCGCAAGCCATCAACATGCCCAACATCCTGGTGGTGCCCGCCTCGGCGCCGTACAAGACCTTCAGGGAATTCATCGACTATGCGCGCGCGCATCCCGGCAAGCTGAGCTATGCGTCCTACGGCGCGGGCGGCTCGGCGCACCTGGCGGCGGAGATGCTCAAGCGCGATGCCGGCATCGACTGGCTGCATGTGCCCTACAAGGGCGGCGCGCCGGCCATCACCGACCTGCTGGCCGGACAGGTCGACGCCTACTTCGCCAACCCGGTGTCGGGGCTGGCCTATGTGAAGGCGGGCCGCCTGCGCGCGCTGGCGACCACCGGCGCCACCCGCATGGAGGCGCTGCCGGACGTGCCCACCGTGATGGAGAGCGGCTACAGGAATTTCGAGGTGGTGGAGTGGAACGGCTTCTTCGTGCCGGCCGGAACACCCCCCGCCGTCATCGAGCGCCTGGCGGCGGCGGTGAAGGACGCCACGCACCAGACCGAGACCCGCAAGCGCCTGCTGGCGATGGGCATTGAGCCGGTCGGCAATACGCCGAAGGAGTTCGGCGCCTTCCTGCAATCGCAGATTTCGCGCTGGGCCGCCTTGATCAAGAGCAACGGGATCACGATCGATTGAACGCAGGCGCCGGATCCACCGGAAGTTGACGAGGGTCATGGCGGCGACGCGGGGAGAGGGCTACCGTGCGTGGCAACGCAGCCACCACTCCCCGTCCATGCCGATCCCGAGCGATTCCGCGCAATCCACCCTTCCCCTGCCGCCCGAGGCACCGCTTCCACACCGCAAGATCATCCGATCCTGGCTGCTGCCGCTGTCGCGGCGCGTGACGGCGCGCGCGCTGCTCCTGCTGGTCTTCGACTACGCGCTTCTTCTCGCGCTCACGGGCGGCGCCGTGCTGCTGAAGCCGACGGCGCTCAAGCTGGTCTGCGGCCTGGCTGCCGGCTTCGTCATCGGCCGCCTGTTCGTCATCGGCCACGATGCCTGCCACAACAGCCTGACGCCGCACCGCCGCCTCAACAAGTGGCTCGGCCGCATCGCCTTTCTGCCTTCGCTCACGCCCTACAGCCTGTGGGACATGGGGCACAACGTCGTGCACCATGGCTTCACCAACCTGAAGGGCGTGGACTTCGTCTGGGCGCCCTTCACCCTGGCGGAATACGAGGCCTTGTCGCCGGCGCGGCGATGGCTGGAGCGCGTCTACCGCAGCGGCTGGGCTCCGGGGCTCTACTACATGGTCGAGATCTGGTGGCGGCGCATGCTGGCGCGCGACAGGACGGCCAATGCCGAGCGCCCGGTCTTTTCGCGCGACTGCTGGCTCGTCGGCGGCTTTGCCGTCGCGTGGTTCGCCGCGCTGGTGGCGGCGGCGCTGGGCACCGGGCAGTCGGTGGCGCTGCTGCTGGCCGCGGCGTTCGTGCTGCCGCTGCTGTTCTGGTTCGCGATGATCGGCTTCGTGGTCTATGTTCACCATACCCACGTGAAGGTGTCCTGGCACGACGACCGGGCAGCCTGGCAGCGCGCCCAGCCCTTCGTCTCGACAACGGTGCATCTGAGCTTCCCCTGGGGCATCGGCGCGCTGCTGCACCACATCATGGAGCACACGGCGCACCACGTGGACATGAGCATCCCGCTCTACCGGCTGAAGGCGGCGCAGGCGCGCATCGAGGAAATGCTGCCGGGGCGCATCGTGGTGCAACGCTTTTCGTGGCGCTGGTACTTCAGCACCGCGCGCAGCTGCAAGCTCTATGACTTCGCGCGGCGCTGCTGGACCGATTTCCAGGGCCGCGCCACCACCGAGAGCCGGGCCCTCAACGGCGCCTGAGCCCGGCGCGCCGGAACACGGCGCATCCTAACAACGTTATCTTCGATCAAGGACTCCGCGCCGCATGGCACGCGTCCAGGCGGGCGCGCGCGCGTCGATCGACCCCTCTTTTGAGAGAGAGGGTTGTCCCTCGGACAAATCTTCTTGCCATCTGCCCGGCCTCGCTGTAATCTTAACATCGTAATAGTTCAGTCAAAAACATTCGCTGGCCGGCGTGTTGAAGGGCCAGCGACACGGCAGTCCAGAGGCCATGAATCACGAGACATTCGCTGTCGACCCACGGGTGGCGCTTCCTGCCTTGCAACTGCGTGGCGTTCGAAAATCATTCGGCCCGGTCGAGATCATTCGCAAGGTCGAGTGGTCGGTCGCGTGCGGCGAGTGCCATGTCCTGATCGGGCCGAACGGCGCGGGCAAGTCGACCCTGTTCGGGCTCATCAGCGGCGAGCTGACGCCATCGAGCGGTGCCGTGCTGCTGCATGGCCAGGACATCGCCGGCAGGCGGCCCGCGCGCATCAGCCGCATGGGGCTCGGGCGCAGCTTCCAGACCTCCAACCTGTTCGGCCGCATGACGGCTTTCGAGAATGCCCGCATCGGCGCCCTGCGCGCGGTCGGCCATCGGCCATCGTTCTGGAACCGCCTGCCGCGCGGCGGCAAGGCGGATCTGCGCGCGCTCCAGGTGCTCGAGGAAGTGGGCCTGCTGGAGCATCGGGCCACACCCGCCGCGCTGCTTTCGTATGCCGACCAACGCGCGCTCGAAATCGCCCTGGCCCTGGCCGGCGGGCAGAGCGTGCTGCTGTTCGACGAGCCCACCGCGGGCATGAGCCGCGAGGAGACCGCGCGGGTCATCGCCCTGCTGCGGCAGCTGCGCGCGGCGGATGCGAAGCGCACGCTGGTGCTGATCGAGCACGACATGGACGTCGTCTTCGGCCTGGCGGACCGCATCTCGGTACTGGTCTACGGAGAGATCATCGCCACGGGCTCGCCGGCGCAGGTGCGGGCGGACCCGAAGGTGCAGGAAGCCTACCTGGGCGTGCCGGCGTCTTCGGCCGAGGCTCACGCGGGGAGCGCGGCATGACGGCGGCGAACGAGGGCGCGCTGTTCAGCGCCCATGGCATCGTGGCGGGCTACGGCCGCAGCCGCGTCCTGCATGGTGTCGACCTGGCGGTGCGCGCCGGGGAGACGGTGGGCCTGCTCGGGCGCAACGGGGCCGGCCGCTCGACGCTGCTGAAGGCGATCATGCGGCTCGTGCCCGGTCAAGGCCGCATCCGCATGCGGGGCGTCGAACTCGGCGCCGCGCGAACACACGAGGTCGCGCGCAGCGGCGTCGGCTACGTGCCGGAGGACCGGGGGGTCTTCACCGACCTGAGCGTGCGCGAGAACCTCGCGGTCGGGCTGCCGGTGCGGGGCGGCCAGGCCGACGCGTCGGCCCGCGGGCCCCGGTGGTCGGAAGCGGAGTTCTTCGAGATGTTCCCCAACCTCCAGCGGCGCGCCAATGTCGCGGCGGGGCTGCTCTCGGGCGGGGAGCAACAGATGCTGACGATCTGCAGGACGCTCATGGGCTCGCCCTCGCTGATGCTGGTCGACGAGCCGACCGAGGGGCTGAGCCTGTCGATGGTCCAGCAGGTCGCGCAGCTGCTGTCCGAGGCCGCCCGGCGCGGCGTGGCGATCCTGCTCGTGGAGCAGAAGCTGACGATTGCGCTCGACCTGTGCGACCGAATCGCGGTCATGGGCCACGGGCGCATCGTCTTCGACGCGAGCGTCGACGAATTCAAGGCCAGCCCCGCCGTGCGCACGGAGTGGCTCGAGGTCTAGGACGACGGGTGCGCCGAAGGCGCAACCGACCCACCAACAATCGAACGGAGATAGACCATGGGATTTTCAACACGCCTGTCGGCGGGCCTCGTCCTCGGGGCCGCGCTCTCGGCCTTCGGGGCCGCGCCGGCGCGGGCCGCGGACACGATCAAGGTGATGCTCAACGACCCGCTGTCGGGGCCGCAATCCAACACCATGGAGCGCGCGCAGAAGATTCTCGAGTACATGATCAAGCGCGACAACGACGCCGGCGGATTCGCCGGAAAGAAGGTCGAGCTGGTGCCCTGCGACAACAAGTTCAATCCGAAGGACGGCAAGAACTGCCTGGACCGCGCGATCGACCAGGGCATCCACTATGTGATCCAGGGCATCGGCTCCAACGTGACCACCACGCTGATGGATGCGATCGAAAAGCACAACGCCCGCAACCCGGGAAAGGAAGTCGTGCTGATCGACTGGGCGGCGCAGCCGGAGGAGTTCACCAACGAGGCCTGCAGCTTCTGGCACTTTCGCACCGATGCGCACATCGGCATGAAGATGAAGGCCATGATCGGCTGGCTCGCGGCCGACAAGTCGGTCAAGCGCGTCTACCTGATCAACATGGACTACTCGCTCGGCCAGAGCGCCGACGCCGCGGCCAGGCGCTATCTGAAGCAGATGCGCCCGGACATCGAGATCGTCGGCTCCGAGCTGCATCCGGCCAACCGCGTCCAGGACTTCACGCCCTACGTCGCCAAGATTCTCGCGACGCATCCGGACGTCGTGATCACGGCGAACATCGGCAATGACCTGAGCCGGCTGATCCGCGCCGGCAACGACACGGGCCTGAACGTGCGCTGGCTGACGGCCTATGCCTCGCTCTACGGCCAGGTCACGCAGATCGGCGAGAAGGGCGTCAACCGCGTCTTCCAGGTCTCCGACAGCATCATGACCATGAACGATCCGGAGATCGACAAGCTGGTCGACGACGCGAAGGCCAAGGGCTTCGGCGACTACGAGAACCTGCGGATGTTCCGCTCGTGGATGTTCCTCTCGGACGCGATGCGCAAGGCCGGTGCCGACCACCCGGTGGATGTGGCGACGGCCATGGAGACGGCGAGCGCCAGCATCGGCAAGTACCACGCCGCCATGCGCGCCTCGGACCACCAGGTCCAGCTGCCCTTGTACGTCTCGGTGCTGAGCACCGATGCCAAGTACAAACAGGAGGGCACGCCCTGGGGCTTCAAGATCGTCAGCGCCCTGAGCGCCGAGCAGGTGTCCGAGCCGACCACCTGCAAGATGAAGCGGCCGAAACAGCCCTGAGGGCGCTCGCCCGAATCGCCTGAGAACCGAGATGAAGCCGAGCCATTCGACGATATGCAGACACTTGCCCTGAGCCTCTTCAACGGCGTCACCTACGGGATGCTCCTCTTCCTCATGGCGGCGGGCCTTACCCTGGTCTTCAGCATGCTGGGCGTGCTGAACTTCGCGCATGCCGGCTTCTACATGCTGGGTGCCTACTTCGCCTACACCTTCTCGCAGCTCGCCGGACTCGGCTTCTGGGCCGGCCTCGCCGCCGCGCCGGTGTGCTGCGCGCTGCTCGGCGCGCTGGTCGAGCGCTGGGGCCTGCGGCGCGTGATGCCGCTGGGCATCGTGGCGCCGATGATCTTCACCTTCGCCCTGCTCTTCCTGATGGTCGAGCTGGTCATCCTCGTGTGGGGCAAGCAACCGGTCGGCTACGCGATTCCGGCGTCGATGGACGTGCCGCTGCTCACGCTGATGGGCGTGGAGTATTCCGCCTACCGAGCCTTCGCGCTGCTCATGTCCTTGCTTGTCCTGGGCGCCCTGTTCGCGATGCTGCGGTTCACGCGCATCGGCGTCACCGTTCGCGCCTCGCTGACGCGGCCGGACATGGTCAACGCCCTGGGCCACGACCTGCCCCGGCTGCGGGCGACGGTCTTCATCCTCGGATCGGCGCTGGCCGGTCTTGCGGGCGCGCTCGCGGGCAACATGGTGGGCACCGAGCCCGGCATGGCCGACAACCTCGGCAGCCTGCTGATGATCGTGATCGTGGTCGGCGGCCTGGGCTCGCTGGCCGGCGCGTTCTGGGCATCGCTGCTGATCGGCATTCTGCAAAGCCTGGCGATCGCGACCTCCTGGCAGTGGAGCGACCTGCTGGGTCCGTTCGCCGCCTCAGCGCAGGGCTTCGGCGCGCTCCAGGAGCCGATCAGCCGCCTGGCGCCGCTCATTCCCTTCGTGCTCATGATGGTGATCCTGATTCTTCGGCCCCGTGGATTGATGGGCAGGCGCGACCTATGAACAACGTCAACGCAATGCCGCGCGCCATGGCGACGGCCGTACACCCCGATCACGCGGACGGGCGGGGCTCGCCGGAGCGGAAGTTCGCGCCGTACCTGCCGGCCGCCCTCCCCTTGTGGCGGCAGGCATGGCCATGGCTCGCGGCCATCCCCGTGCTGGTCGCGCTGCCGCTTCTCTTCGGCGGCACGCTGGGCCTGTCGGTCATCACGCAGATGTGCATCGCCATCACCTTCGCGGTCTCGTACAACCTGCTGCTGGGCGGCACGGGCCTGCTGTCCTTCGGCCATGCGCTGTATTTCGGTATCGGGGCCTATGCGACGGCGCATGTCCTCAGGTACTTCGGCGAGTCGGCGCCGGTGGTGCTGCTGCCGCTGATCGGCGGCGTCGTCGCGCTGGTCGCGGGCGCCTTCTTCTCGCTGTTCACGGTTCGCAAGGGACGGGTCGCGTTCTCGATGATCTCGCTGGCCGTCGGTCAGCTGGCCTATGCGGCGGCGACGGTGTCGCGGGGCTTCTCGGGCGGGGATTCGGGCATTGCGCTGGACCCGACGGCAGCGGCCTCATGGGGCATCGATTTCGGCTCGCCCACGGCCATCTACTTCCTGACGGCCGCCTGGAGCTGGGTGGCGGTGCTGGGGATGTTCGCGCTGCTGCGCACGCCGCTGGGGCGGCTCATGAACGCCACGCGGGACAACGCGCATCGCCTGGAGTTCGTGGGCTTCAGCCCGGTGCTGATCCGCGGCCTCGCGCTGACGCTCTCGGCGGGATTCGCCGGCATCGCGGGCTCGCTCTACGCGCTGCAGTTCCAGGTCGTGACACTGGACACGCTCGGCCTGCCGCAGGCGACGATCGTCATGCTGCAGACCTACCTGGGCGGCTACACGAGCTTCATCGGGCCCATCGTCGGCGCCATCCTGCTGACCTTGTCGTCCGCCAATCTCTCGTCGCTGACGGACGCCTGGCCGCTCTACACCTATGCGCTGAGCCTGCTGGCGATCATGTTCCTGCCACGCGGGCTGAGCGGCGGCGCGATCGAGTTCCGGCTCGTGTGGCGCGCGCGAAGCAGCGAGCTCGGCGCGATGCGATTCGGAGCCATCGTCGGCGCGCGGGTGCTGGCGGCACTGGTGCTCGCGGCCGGTTGCGTCCTTGCCGTGGAGATGGCGAACTCCTTGTCCGCGGGCAGCGGAAAGCCGGTGTTCGAAATCCTCGGCCCGGCGTTGGCGCGCTCGCCGCGCGATGCGCTGAACTGGATCGGTGCGGCACTGCTCATCGTCATCGGCGGCCTGGGCCTGCGCGTGGCGCAGCGCATGGGCACCGCCGAGGATCGCATGCAACCATAGAGCCACGCGAAGGCGGCGGTCTGCAGGATGGGCGGCCGCCGACTCATACTAACTTGCGTTCAAAGATATAGAAGTTATCCATTTGAACCCAGTCATTGAACGGGTTCGCGTTGGATTGGATTCCAGGGCGACGAGTCCGCTTGTCAGGGCGTCCTCGACTGCATCGAGGTTGGCGAAGACGTGGTTGGCGAA
>NZ_JBFTPS010000084.1:0-20634 GCF_056398605.1 Variovorax sp. 01T432 | reverse complement strand
GGGTCGATGGTGGCGACGTCGCCGGTGGGGAACCAGCCGCGGCCCTCGTCATCCTTGACCAGCGGATCGCCGCCTTCGCCCTTGAAGTATTCCTTGACCACCCAGGGGCCCTTGACCATCAGRTCGCCGAAGGCCTTGCCGTCCCAGGGCAGTTCCTTGCCGTTGGCGTCGACGATCTTCATGTCCACGCCGAAGATGGCGCGGCCCTGCTTCATGCGCAGCGCCATCTGCTGCTCGGGCGACTGCGCGAGGTGCTTGTTCTTGAGCGTGCACAGCGTGCCCAGCGGCGACATCTCGGTCATGCCCCAGGCGTGCAGCACCTCGACGCCATAGAGCTGCTGGAAGGCATTGATCATGGCCGGCGGGCAGGCCGAGCCGCCGATGACCGTGCGCYTGAGGGTCGAGAACTTCAGGCCGTTGGCCTGCAGGTGGCCCAGGAGCATCTGCCAGACGGTGGGCACGCCGGCGGCGAAGCTCACCTTCTCGGTCTCCAGCAGTTCGTAGACCGACTTGCCGTCGAGCGCCGGGCCGGGAAACACCAGCTTGGCGCCGACCAGCGCGGCCGAATACGGAATGCCCCAGGCGTTGACGTGGAACATCGGCACCACGGGCAGGATCGAGTCGCGGGCGGAAATGCACATCACGTCCTAGCACATGCTCGACGCCGAGTTCTCGTCGAAGCTCGGCCAGGGGTAGGCGTCGGACTGCTGGCTCATCCACGCCTCGTAGCTCACGAGATTGGGCACGCCGCTGTCGGCGGGCAGCCTGTCGGCGTCGCACAGCGCGATCCATTTCTTCACCCCGGGGCAGCGCGCATGCACTGCCTGCACCAGCGGCAGGAAGCTGAGGTCGAAGCAGACGATCCGGTCGTCGGCATGGTTCGCGATCCAGGCGATCTGGTCGGGGTGCAAGCGCGGGTTGATGGTGTGCAGTACACGCCCGCTGCCGCTCACGCCGTAATAGAGCTCCAGGTGGCGGTAGCCGTTCCAGGCCAGCGTGGCGACGCGGTCGGAAAAGCCCAGATCCTCGGCTTCGAGCGCGTTGGCGACCTGGCGCGAGCGCGCGGCGACCTTGCGCCAGGTCGTGCGATGAATGTCGCCCTCGACACGTCGCGAGACGATCTCGGCATCGCCGTTGTGCCGCTCGACGAATTCGATCAGCGAGGAAATCAACAGGGGCTGGTCTTGCATCAAGCCCATCAGCGGAGCGCGCATCGGTGTCCTTTCGAATGGGGTGACGGATCAGAAAGCCAGGCGCACGCCGATGTCGTAGCCCATCGCGCTGCCGGGCTGCGATGTGGCGTTGGACACGTAGCCCGGCTGCGGAATGATCGCCGGGTTGCTCAGCACCTGCGGCGTCACGCCCATCACGCCCGGGTTGTTGTGGCCGTCCTTGATGCTGATGCGCGCCACGGTGGCATAGAGCGCCGTGCGCTTCGACAGGTTGTACACATAGCCCAGCGCCAGCTTGTTCACCGACGCATCGCCGTTGATCGGGTTCGTGCCGTTCTTGAAGTTGACCCGGCCGTAGGATGCGCGGATCAGGCTCGGGCCGATCGGGACCGTCACGCCAACGACGGCGCCGTCGTAGCGGTCGTCCATGCGCTGCGCGACGACGCCCTTGCTCTGGTCCCTGACCTGCGACAACTCGCCGTAGGCCTTGGCCGGGCCGAAGTCATAGCTCGCGCCGAGGTTCAGGGTCTTGATGTCTTCGCGGGAGGTCGCGGTGCTGGCCACGGTGCTCTCGCCATAGGCCAGCGCCATGTCCAGCGCGCCCTGAGTCCATCCGAAGCGCCCGCCCGCGTAGCGCCCGCGCTGCGAAGGGCTGCCCGCGACGTTGCCGGTGTCCACGTTCTCATGGAACGCGTACTGCAACTGGCCGTAGAAGCCGCCCAGGTTCGGCGGCAGGAAGTAGCTGATCGCGTTGCTGGTGCGAAGATAGTTGTCGGTGCCCAGGGAGGCGCCGCCGCCCAGGAGGCCACCGGTGGCCAGCCCGCGCGCGATGGCCAGGTTGCTGTTGACGACCGCGATGACGTTGGTGCCCACGCCGCTGACGCCGAGCGGGTCGAAGACGCCGTCCGCGTAGAACGTGGCCGTGTAGTCGCGACCCAGCCGAAGCTCGCCCAGGGAACCGGTGAGGCTCAGTGTCGAGCGGCGCGTGAAGCTCAGGTTGCCGACGCCGGAGTCGTTGGCCAGTGGCGATTCGAGCCAGAAGCCGGCCGCCAGCCCGCCGCCCAGGTCCTCGGTGCCGCGAAGCCCGAGCCGGCTGGTGTTGAAGCCCGATGAAGAGACCACCCATTGGCTCTGGCGGGCGCTGGTCGAGCCCGACGCGGAAGTCGGAAGGTTGAAGAAACTGCTCTTGGTCGAGTAGTAGCTCAGGCCCGCGTCCACCACACCGAACAGCGTGAGGGACGATTGCGCCGAGGCGGCGCCGGTTGCTGCCAGGGCGGCGAGAGCCAGGTAGGTCTTCTTCATGATCGGGTGTCTCGAAGGGGAGGAGGGCGAGCGGTGCCGTGGCATCGCGTCGGCGTTGTTCGATTGAACTGACAATGACTTTAGAAGCCGATGCGTGGCGATGCCTTCGCATTTGATGCCAGGTATTTGACATTTCATGCCAGGCAAAGATGAGGAGCCCCTCGGAACGAGGCAGTGCCGACGCAATCGCTTGATCCATGTCAAGCGGCCGGGCCCCACATGCTTCTAGCCTTGCCGCTGATGGACATCCTCTTCCTCCTGATCCCGTTCTCGGTCGTGCTCGTGCTGCTGATCCTCGGCGGTCTGTGGTGGGCGGTGGACCGTGGCCAATTCGACGACGTCGAGCGCGAGGGCGAGCGCATTCTCCGCAACGATTGATCTGCGTCAACACGCCGGGCACGCCGCGCCGGGACACTCGTCCCAGTTCAATGATGAAGGCTCGACGATGCAAGCACCCAACCCCCCCGCAGCTGTCTACAGCGACACCGTTGTGCGCCAATTCGCCATCATGTCGGTGGTCTGGGGCGTTGTCGGCATGCTGGTCGGCGTGATCATCGCCTCGCAGCTGACCTGGCCGGAACTCAACTTCGGCATCCCCTGGCTCAGCTACGGGCGGCTGCGGCCCCTGCACACCAACGCGGTGATCTTCGCCTTCGGCGGCTGCGCGCTGATGGCCACCAGCTTCCACGTGGTGCAGCGCACCTGCCAGGTCCGGCTGTTCATGCCGGCGCTGGCCTCCTTCGTCTTCTGGGGCTGGCAGGCCGTGATCGTGGCCGCGGCCATCAGCCTGCCCCTGGGCTACACCAGCGGCAAGGAGTACGCCGAACTCGAATGGCCGATCGATATCGTGATCGCCGTCGTCTGGGTCGCCTACGCCGTCGTCTTCTTCGGCACCATCGGGCGGCGCAAGGTACGGCACATCTACGTGGCCAACTGGTTCTACGGTGCCTTCATCATCGCGGTGGCGCTGCTGCACATCGTCAACAGCGCGGCGGTTCCGGCCGGCTGGATGAAGAGCTACTCGGCCTACGCGGGCGTGCAGGACGCGATGGTGCAGTGGTGGTACGGCCACAACGCGGTCGGCTTCTTCCTCACCGCCGGCTTCCTCGGGATGATGTATTACTACATCCCCAAGCAGGTCGGCCGTCCGGTGTATTCGTACCGGCTCTCCATCGTCCACTTCTGGGCGCTCATCTTCACCTACATGTGGGCGGGCCCGCACCATCTGCACTACACGGCGCTGCCCGACTGGACCCAGTCGATCGGCATGGTGTTCTCGCTGATCCTGCTGGCGCCGAGCTGGGGCGGGATGATCAACGGGATCATGACGCTCTCGGGTGCCTGGCACAAGCTGCGCACGGACCCGATCCTGCGCTTCCTGATCGTGGCGCTGTCCTTCTACGGCATGGCGACCTTCGAGGGTCCGATGATGTCCATCAAGACCGTCAACGCCTTGTCCCACTACACGGACTGGACCATCGGCCACGTGCATGCCGGCGCCCTCGGCTGGGTCGGCTTCATCACGATGGGCTCGCTTTACTACCTGATTCCCCGCCTCTACGGGCGCACCGAGATGTACAGCATGAGGGCGATCGAGACGCACTTCTGGATGTCCACCATCGGCGTCGTCCTCTATATCGCCGCCATGTGGATCGCCGGCGTCATGCAGGGCCTGATGTGGCGCTCCATCAATGCCGACGGCACGCTCACCTATACCTTCGTCGAAGGCGTGAAGGCCACCTATCCGTACTACATCGTGCGCCTGGTCGGGGGCGTGCTCTACCTGAGCGGCATGCTGCTGATGGCATGGAACGTGTGGATGACGGTGATCTCGGGCCGCTCGGTGCGCGCGCCCATCCCCATGCCCGCCGTCGCCACCGCCTGAGGAAGACCCCATGAGTTCCAGCAATCCCAAGACCGGCTTCTCGCACGAGAAGATCGAGACCAACAACGCCCTGATGATCGTGCTGATCCTGCTGGTCATCGCCATCGGCGGCCTGGTGGAGATCGTGCCGCTGTTCTTCCAGAAGTCGACCACCGAGCCCATCACCGGCCTGCAGCCGCCCACCTCGCTGCAGGTGCTGGGCCGCGACATCTACGTGCGCGAGGGCTGCTACAACTGCCACTCGCAGATGATCCGGCCCTTCCGCGCCGAGACGCTGCGCTACGGCCACTATTCGGTGGCCGGCGAGTTCGTCTACGACCATCCCTTCCAGTGGGGCAGCAAGCGCACCGGCCCCGACCTGCACCGCGTCGGCGGGAAGTACAGCGACGAGTGGCACCGCATCCACCTCAACAACCCGCGCGACGTGGTCCCGGAGTCGAACATGCCGGCCTATTCGTGGCTGGAGAAGGCGCCCCTCGACGGCGACGAGGCCGCCGCCCACATGCGGGCCCTGCGCCGTGTCGGCGTGCCCTTCACCGATGCGCAGATCGCCGCGGCGCCGGCCGACGTCAAGGGCAAGACCGAGATGGACGCGCTGGTGGGCTACCTGCAGTCGCTCGGGCTGACACTCAAGTAAGGAGCGAAAAGATGGACATCACCACCCTGCGGATCATCGCCACGCTGGCCTCGTTCGCCACCTTCATCGGCATCATGGTCTGGGCCTTCTCGCGCCGCAACGCGAAGGGCTTCGATGAAGCGAGCCGCCTGCCATTCGAACAGGACTGAGAGCACACCATGAGCGATTTCTTCAGCGACTTCTGGTCGAACTACGTGACCATCGTCTCGCTCGGCAGCATCCTGTTCTGCGCGCTGCTGCTGTGGCTCATGGCGCGCGCGCCGGCCGCGAGCAGCCCGGACAACACCACCGGCCACGTCTGGGACGAGGACCTGCGCGAGGCCAACAACCCCATGCCGCGCTGGTGGGTGGGCCTGTTCGTGATCACCATCGTCTTCGGCCTGGGCTACCTCGTGGCCTACCCGGGGCTCGGCAGCTACAAGGGCCAGCTCGGCTGGAGCACCGAGGGCGAGTACGCCAAGGATCTCGCGGCCGCCAAGCGCGAGCTTGAGCCTGTCTATGCCGGGTACGCCGCCATGCCCGTGGAACGCGTGGCCGCCGAGCCCGCGGCGATGGCGATCGGCGAGCGCCTCTTCCTCAACAACTGCGCCCAGTGCCACGGCTCCGATGCGCGCGGCGGCAAGGGCTTTCCCAACCTGACGGACAACGACTGGCTGCATGGCGGCACGCCGGAGAAGATCAAGGAGTCGATCACCCTGGGCCGCACCGGCGTGATGCCGCCGATGGCCGAGGCGGTCGGAACGGCCGAGGACGTGAAGAACGTCGCCAACTATGTGCTGAGCCTGTCGGGCAGTTCGCACGACTCGGTGCGCGCCGGCCTCGGAAAGGCCAAGTTCGCCGCCTGCGCGGCCTGCCACGGCATCGGCGGCGTCGGCAACACCGCCATCGGCGCGCCCAACCTGTCGGACAAGATCTGGCTGCACGGCTTCGGGCAGGACGCGATCGTCTCGATCATCAACACCGGCAAGACCAACCAGATGCCAGCGCAGCAGGGCCGCCTGAGCGAGGCGCAGATCCATGTGCTGGCCGCCTATGTGTGGGGCCTGTCGAACAAGCCCGGCGCCGCTACGCCCGTCGCCGCAACGCCCTGACTGAGATGCCACCCGAGACAAGGATGACCGATTCCACGCCCGTCAAGACCCGGCCCGCGCGCCGGGTGATACCGATCGCCGCGGCCACGGCGCCCGAGGGCGGCGGCGGTCTCTTCGCCGCGCAGGAAAAGATCTACACCCGCACCGTGCGCGGCGTCTTCGCGCGCTGGCGCTGGGGCATGGTGTTCCTGACCCAGCTTCTCTTCTATGGGCTGCCCTGGCTCGAATGGGGCCAGCGCCAGGCGGTGCTGTTCGACCTGGCCTCGCGGCGCTTCTACATCCTCGGGCTGGTGCTCTATCCGCAGGACCTGATCTACCTCACCGGCCTGCTGGTGGTGTCCGCGCTTTCGCTCTTCCTGTTCACCGCCGTGGCCGGACGCCTGTGGTGCGGCTATGCCTGCCCGCAGACGGTCTACACCGAGATCTTCATGTGGGTCGAGCAGAAGATCGAAGGCAGCCGCATCGCTCGCATGCGGCTGGACGAGGGGGAATTCTCGGTGGAGAAGCTGGTCAAGAAGTGGTTCAAGCATCTGGTGTGGCTGGGCATCGCGATGTGGACCGGCTTCACCTTCGTCGGCTACTTCACGCCGATCCGCGATCTGGGCATGGAATTCCTGCAGACGCGCATGGGTTCCTGGGAAGTCTTCTGGGTCTTCTTCTACGGCTTCGCCACCTACGGCAATGCGGGCTTCATGCGCGAGCAGGTCTGCAAGTACATGTGCCCCTATGCCCGCTTCCAGAGCGCCATGTTCGACCGCGACACGCTGATCGTCAGCTACGACGCCGAGCGCGGCGAACCTCGCGGTGTCCACGCCAAGGGCACCGACGCCCGGGCCCAGGGCCTGGGCGACTGCATCGACTGCGACCTGTGCGTGCAGGTCTGCCCGACCGGCATCGACATCCGCAAGGGGCTGCAGTATGAGTGCATCGGCTGCGGTCTTTGCGTCGACGCCTGCAACACGGTGATGGACAAGATGGCGACACCGCGCGGCCTGATCCGCTATGCCACGCAGAACGGCATGGCCGGCCACTGGACGCCCAGGCAGGTGCTGCGCCGCGTGCTGCGCCCGCGCGTGCTGATCTATACGAGCCTGCTGGCCGTGCTGTGCATCAGCCTGCTCACGAGCCTGGTGGTGCGCACGCCGCTCAAGGTGGACGTGGTGCGCGACCGCGGCTCGCTCGCCCGCATCGTCGAGGGCGGCGCGCTCGAGAACGTCTACCGGCTCCAGATCATGAATGCGACCGAGAAGCCGCAACGCTACAGCATCGAGGCCAGCGGCCTCCCGGGCCTGAACGTCTCGCCGGCCGGGCCGGTGGAGGTCGGTGCCGCCCAATCGCGCTGGGTCGCGGTGCGCCTGCAGCTGCCCTATGGCAGCACGCCGGCCGGTTCCCACAACGTGTATTTCGATGTGCGCTCGGCCGACGGCCGCGCGCGCGTGTCGGAGAAGGCCACCTTCATGGTGCCTCGCTGAGTCACAAAAGGAGAAGAGATGAAAGACGCAGAAGAATCACAGGCCAGGAGCGGACCCTGGTGGTCCTACCCACTGGTCTGGATGGTATTCGGCGGCCCCGCGGTCGTCGTCGTCGCCGGCCTCACGACGCTCTGGATTGCCGTGAAGATGCCCGATCCGGTGATCGCGGCGGACTACTACCGCCAGGGCATCGAGATCAACAAGACCCTGGCCGACAAGAAGCTGATGCCCGCCCTGGCCGGGCGCAACCACGCGGCGACGCCGGCGGCCGACCTGGCGCCCTGAGCGCCGCTCAGCAGTTCGCCGGATTGACGATGCGCTGCAAGGCGTCGGGGTCCACGATGCGCAGGTTGCGGTGCTGGACTTCGACGATGCCGTCCTCCGCGAACTTCGACATCGCGCGGCTCACGGTCTCGAGCTTGAGCCCGAGATAGCTGCCGATCTCCTCGCGCGTCATGCGCAGGACGAGTTCGGAGCGCGAGAATCCGCGCGCGTGCAGTCGCTGCACGAGGTTCAGCAGGAAGGCGGCCAGCCGCTCTTCGGCCCGCATGCTGCCCAGCAGCAGCATCACGCCGTGCTCGCGCACGATCTCGCGGCTCATGACCTGGTGCACATGGCGCTGCAGCGTGGGGACTTCGCGCGACAGCGTCTCGATGCGATCGAAGGGCATCACGCAGACCTCGGCGTCCTCCAGCGCGACGGCGTCGCAGCTGTGGCGGTCGTTGACGATGCCGTCCAGCCCGATGATCTCGCCGGCCATCTGGAAGCCCGTGACCTGGTCGCGCCCGTCCTCGCTGGTCACGCGGGTCTTGAAGACGCCGGTGCGGATCGCGTAGAGGGAGGTGAAGCGCTCGCCGTTGCGAAACAGGGTCTCGCGCCGCGCGACCTTGCGCCGCGTGGCGACGAGGTTGTCGATGCGCTGCAATTCGTCCGGGCTCAGGCCGCTCGGCATGCAGAGGTCGCGCAGGTTGCAGTTCGAGCAGGCGACCTTGATATGTTCGGTTTTCATTGACTTGGTCGTGGTTTGCGCGATTGTCCAAGCGCGCACCTGAGGGAGGATTGACGCACGTCAAGGATCGCGGGGCATGCCGGCGCCATAGTGGGCCATTTCCAGTGTCCAGAGCCTCTTCATGCTTCCAGCGCCAGTCATCGCCATTCCCGCGCCGTCCTCGCCGCTGCCGTCGCCCGCCATGCTGCGGCGCCTCGACGTGCCCGGCCCGCGCTATACCTCCTATCCCACCGCCGACCGCTTCGTGGAGGCGTTCACCGCGCAGGACTATGCCCACGCCCTGAGACTGCGCTGCACGGCCGGCGCGCGGGTCCGCCCGCTGTCGGTTTATGTGCACATCCCGTTCTGCGAGTCGCTCTGCTACTACTGCGGCTGCAACAAGATCGTGACCCGCCAGCGCGGCAAGGCGCGCGAGTACCTGAACTACCTCGCGCGCGAAGTGGAGCTTCAGGTGGAGCAGCTCGGCCGGGGCGCCGTCGTCAGCCAGCTGCACCTGGGGGGCGGCACGCCGACTTTCCTGGAAGACGCGGAGCTGCGCGAGCTCATGGCGCTTCTTCGGTCCGCCTTCACGCTGTCGCCGGAGGGCGAGTACGCGATCGAGATCGATCCGCGCACCGTGGACGCCGATCGCCTCGCGGTGCTGGCGGAGCTTGGATTCAACCGCCTGAGTTTCGGCGTGCAGGATTTCGATCCGGAGGTCCAGAAGGCCGTCCACCGCATCCAGCCCGCGCAGCAGGTGTTCGACCTGGTGGCGGCCTCCCGGCGGCTGGGCTTCTCCTCGATCAACGTCGATCTCATCTACGGACTGCCGCGCCAGAGCACGGCCTCCTTCGACCGCACGCTGGCGCAGATCTGCGAGTTGCGTCCGGACCGCATCGCGCTCTATGCCTACGCCCATCTGCCAGAGCGCTTCAAGCCGCAGCGGCGCATCGCGGCCGAAGACCTGCCGGAGGCGGCGGTGAAGCTCGGCATGCTCTCGCGCTCGATCGCGGCCTTCACGGCGGCCGGCTATGTCTACATCGGCATGGACCACTTCGCGCTGCCCGACGACCCGCTCGCCGTCGCCAAGCGGCAGGGCCGGCTGCATCGCAACTTCCAGGGCTACAGCACGCACCCCGACTGCGACCTGGTCGCCATCGGCGTCTCGGCCATCGGCCGCGTGGGCGCCACCTACAGCCAGAACGCCAAGACGCTGGAGGAGTACTACGACCTGCTCGACCAGGGCCGGCTGCCGGTGGTGCGCGGCCTGGCGCTCACGCGCGAGGATGTGCTGCGGCGCGCGGTGATCATGGCGCTGATGTGCCAGGGCCATCTGGACTTCGAATCCTTCGGGCTGGCGCACCTGGTGAACTTCAGGGATCACTTCACGCCCGAGTTCGCCGCCCTCGGTCCGCTGGTGGCGCAAGGGCTGGTGCGATTGAGCGACCACGACATCGAGGTCACGCCGACCGGCTGGTTCTTCGTGCGCGCCATCGCGATGGTGTTCGACCAATACCTCCAGGCCGACCGCAACCGCACGCGCTTCTCGCGCATCGTCTGATCATGCAGGCGGCGCTGGTCGGAACCGCGCTCCTCATGGGGCTGGCCGGCGGGCCGCATTGCGTCGCCATGTGCGGCGCCGCGTGCGCGGGCGTCATCCGCATCGTGCGCGCGCCGGCCGGCGGCGGGGTCGCGGCGCTGCCCGGCGCGGCACGTGCCTTGCCCGCGTCCATGGTCTTCCACGCGGGCCGAATCGCTGGCTATTCCGCCGCCGGCGCCGGCGCGGCCGCCGCCTTCCAGGGACTCGGATTCGCCAGCGAACAGGTCGCTGCGCTGCGGCCCTTGTGGGTGACGCTCCACGTGTTCGTGCTCGCCTGGGGCCTGTCGCTCGCGGCGCTGGGGCGCCAGCCGCTGTGGGCCCACCACATCGGCCGTGCGCTGGCGGCGCGCCTGCGGCCACTCACCGGCTCGACCTGGGGCGTGCTCGCGACCGGCGCGCTCTGGGTCTCGATGCCTTGCGGGCTTCTTTATTCGGCCCTCATGCTCGCCGGCCTCGGCAATGACAGCCTGCAGGGCGCGCTGGTCATGGCGCTCTTTGCCGTCGGCAGCGGCCTCTCGCTCGTGCTGGCACCGTGGCTCTGGCGGCACATGCGCGCGCTCGGCGCGATGCGCGGGGAGTGGGGCACCCGCCTTGCCGGCGGCGTGCTCGCCGCCGTGGCCGGCCAGGCGCTGTGGATGGACCTCGGCCGCCAGATCGAGATCTGGTGCCGCTGAGCGTCTCGCCGCATCCTCAGTAGTTCGCCATCAGGCAGGCCTGACCCCGGGGCATGAAACCGGGGTCACAGTCAAATTCGGCGTTCGATGGCATGAGTTTCTTAGTAGGCCTGGCCCAGCTGGTCGAGCACGGCCGGGTTCTCCAGCGTCGAGGTGTCCTGCGTGATGGCCTCGCCCTTGGCAATGCTGCGCAGCAGGCGCCGCATGATCTTGCCGCTGCGCGTCTTCGGCAGGTTCTCGCCGAAGCGGATGTCCTTGGGCTTGGCGATGGGGCCGATCTCCTTGGCCACCCAGTTGCGCAGCTCGGTGGCGATCCGCTTGGCCTCATCGCCGCTCGGGCGGCCGCCCTTCAACACCACGAAGGCGCAGACCGCCTCGCCCGTGGTCTCGTCGGGCCGGCCGACCACCGCCGCCTCGGCCACCAGTTCCGTGCACGACACCAGCGCCGATTCGATCTCCATCGTCCCCATGCGGTGGCCGCTGACGTTGAGCACGTCGTCGATGCGGCCCGTGATGGTGAAATACCCCGTCTTCGGGTCGCGGATCGCGCCGTCGCCGGCCAGGTAGTAGCGGCCCTGGAATTCGCTCGGGAAGTAGCTGGCCTTGAAGCGCTCCGGGTCGCCCCAGATGGTGCGGATCATCGACGGCCACGGCTTCTTCATGACCAGCAGCCCGCCCTGACCCCACGGAAGCTCGTTGCCCACCTCGTCCACCACCGCGGCGCTGATGCCGGGGAAGGGCAGGGTGCAGGAGCCCGGCACCAGCGGCGTGACGCCCGGCAGCGGCGTGATCATGTGGCCGCCCGTCTCGGTCTGCCAGAAGGTGTCGAGCACCGGGCAGCGGCCGCCGCCGACGTTCTGGTAGTACCACTCCCAGGCGGCGGGGTTGATCGGCTCGCCGACCGTGCCGAGGATGCGCAGGCTGCTCAGGTCGTAGTTGCGCGGGTGCACGGCCGGCGTGCCGTCGGCGAGCTTGATGAGCGAACGGATGGCCGTGGGCGCGGTGTAGAAGACGGTGACCAGGTGGTCCTGGATCATCTTCCAGAATCGGCCGGCATCGGGGTAGGTGGGCACGCCCTCGAACACGACCTGCGTCGCGCCGAGCGCCAGCGGCCCGTAGGCGATGTAGGTGTGGCCCGTGACCCAGCCGATGTCGGCGGTGCACCAGAAGACATCCTCGGGCTTCAGGTCGAAAGTCCAGCTGCAGGTGAGCGCCGCATGCAGCAGGTAGCCGCCGGTCGAATGCTGCACGCCCTTGGGCTTGCCGGTGGAGCCGGAGGTGTAGAGCAGGAAGAGCGGATGCTCGGCGCCCACCCATTCGGGCGCGCAGGCGGTGGGCTGCGAGGCGCTCAGCTCGGCCATCCACAGGTCGCGCGGGGCCTGGAAGGGCACCTCGCCGCCGGTGCGCCGCGACACCAGCACATGGCGCACGCTCTCGCATCCGCCGAGCGCCAGCGCCTCGTCGACGATCGCCTTCAGCGGCAGATGCTTGCCCCCGCGCACCTGCTCGTCGGCCGTCAGCACGAGCACCGCGCCGGTGTCGGCGATGCGGTCGCGCAGCGCATGCGCCGAGAAGCCGCCGAACACCACCGAATGGATCGCGCCGATGCGCGCGCAGGCCTGCATGGCGACCACGCCCTCGATCGACATCGAGATGTAGATGACCACGCGGTCGCCCTTGCCCACGCCCAGCGACTTCAGCGCATTGGCGGTGCGGCACACGCGCTCCAGCAGTTCGGCGTAGGTGACGGTCGTGACCTTGCCGTCGTCGGCCTCGAAGATGATGGCCGTCTTCTGCCCCAGGCCGCGCTCCACGTTGCGGTCCAGGCAGTTGTAGGAGGCATTGAGCGTGCCGTCGGCGAACCACTTGAAGAAGGGCGCATCGCTCTGGTCGAGCACGTCGATGAACGGCGTCTTCCAGGTGATGAACTCGCGCGCCAGCCTGGCCCAGTAGGCCTCGTGATCGGCGTCCGCTTCGGCTACCAGCTTGTCGTAGGCCGCCCGGCCGGACACGTGGGCATTGCGCACCGTGATGGCGGACGGCGTGTAGTCGGGCGATGCCGAGGGGGTTTCATTGACAGTCATGTTGTGATGCTCCTAGACGCGTTCGAAGATGGCAGCGATGCCCTGGCCGCCGCCGATGCACATCGTGACCAGCGCTCGCCGGCCCCCGGTGCGCTCCAGCTCGTACAGCGCTTTCGTCGTGATGATGGCGCCGGTGGCGCCGATGGGATGGCCCAGCGAGATGCCCGAGCCGTTGGGATTGACCTTGGCCGGGTCGAAGTCGAGCTCGCGCGCCACGGCGCAGGCCTGCGCCGCGAAGGCCTCGTTGGACTCGATGACGTCGATGTCCTTCAACTTCAGCCCGGTGCGCTCGAGCACGCGCCGCGTCGCCGGGATCGGGCCCGTGCCCATCAGCGTCGGATCGACGCCGGCATGGCTGTAGCCCACCAGACGGGCCATCGGCCTGAGGCCGTGCGCCTTCACCGCCGCCGCGCTGGCGAGCACGACGGCGCCCGCGCCGTCGTTGATGCCCGAGGCATTGCCCGCGGTGACCGTGCCGCCTTGCTTCTTGAAGGCCGGCTTCATCTTGGCCAGTGTCTCGACGGTGGTGCCGGCTTTCACGTGTTCGTCGACCTCGAACACGATCGTTCCCTTGCGCGTCACGATCTCCACCGGAACGATCTGGCTCTTGAAGCGGCCGTCGGCAATGGCGAATGCCGCCCGGCGGTGGCTCTCCGCGGCCAGCTCGTCCATCATCTCGCGCGTGATGCCGAAGAGCTCGGCCACGTTCTCGGCCGTCATGCCCATGTGGATGCCATGGAAGGGGTCGTGCAGGGCCGCCACCGTGTAGTCGACCATCGCCGTGTCGCCCATGCGGGCGCCCCAGCGCATCGCGCTCGAGTGAAAGGGCCCGCGCGACATCGACTCGGCGCCCGCGCCGACAGCCATCTCGCAGTCGCCGAGCCAGATGGCCTGCGCCGCGGAGATGATGGCCTGCAGGCCCGAGCCGCACAGGCGGTTGACGTTGAAGGCCGGCGTCTCCTTGGGCAGGCCGGCGTTCACGGCCGCCACGCGGCTGAGGTAGGCGTCGCGCGGGTCGGTCGGGATGACCGTGCCCATCGCCAGGTGGCCGATCGCATCGGCCGGCGCGCCGCTGCGCTGCAGGGCGGTCTTCACGGCCAGGGTGGCGAGCTCGGACAACGGCGTGTCCTTGAGCGTGCCGCCGTAGGTGCCGATGGCGGTGCGCACGGCGGAGACGATGAAAACTTCGGGTCTTGCGGTCATGGCTTGTTTCCTTGGGGTTGCTTCACTCGATGGCACTCGCGGAGCGCGCGCGCTCGCGCAGCACGAATTTCTGAATCTTTCCGGTCGATGTCTTGGGCAGTTCGCCGAAGTGGATGCGCTTGGGCATCTTGAAGCGCGCCAGCAGCGGCCGGCAGAAGTCGAGCAGTTCCTCTTCCGACACCGAGCGGCCGGCCTTGAGCTCGACGAAGGCGCAGGGCACCTCGCCCCATTTCGCGTCGGGCAGGGCGACCACCGCCGCGCTCAGCACGGCCGGATGGTGGTGCAGCGCATCTTCCACCTCGATGGACGAGATGTTCTCCCCGCCCGAGATGATCACGTCCTTGCTGCGGTCCTTGATCTTCACGTAGCCGTCGGGGTGCAGCACGCCGAGGTCGCCGGTGTGGAACCAGCCGCCCGCGAAGGCTTCCTTGGTGGCGCTCGGGTTCTTCAGGTAGCCCTTCATCACGGCGTTGCCGCGGAAGAAGATCTCGCCGATGGTCTCGCCGTCGGCCGGCACGGGCAGCATCGTCTCGGGGTCGAGCACGCTCACCGCCTCCTGCAGGGGGTAGGGCACGCCCTGGCGCCCGTTGAGGCGGGCGCGGTCCTCCACTGGCAATGTGCGCCATGCGTCCTGCTTCGCGCAGACCGCCGAGGGGCCGTAGACCTCGGTCAGGCCGTAGACGTGCGTGATCTCGATGCCCGCGGCCTCGCAGCCTTCGAGCATCGCCGCCGGCGGCGCCGCGCCCGCGACCAGGCCCTGGATCGTGTGCGCGATGCCCTCGCGCAGCTGCGCCGGCGCGCTGATCATCATGCTGAACACGATGGGCGCGCCGCACATGTGCGTCACATGGTGCTCCCTGATCAGCGAGAAGATCGCCGCCGGGTCGACCTTGCGCAGGCAGACGCTGGTGCCCGCGACCAGCGCCATCGCCCACGGAAAGCACCAGCCGTTGCAATGGAACATCGGCAGCGTCCACAGGTAGACCGGCTGGTCGGGCAGGTTCCAGGCGATCACGTTGCTGGCCGCGCTGAGGTAGGCGCCGCGGTGATGCGTGACCACGCCCTTGGGGTTGCCGGTGGTGCCGGAGGTGTAGTTGAGCGCAATGGCATCCCATTCGTCGGCCGGCAGTTGCCAGGCGAAGTCCGGGTCGCCGCCGGCGAGGAAGCTCTCGTAGTCGGTTTCCCCGAGTCGCCGCCCCGGGGGCGCCAGCGCGTCCTCGACCTCGATCACGAAGGGGCGCTTGCTGCCGAGGTGGGACAGCGCCTGCTCCACCACGACGGCGAATTCGCGGTCGACCAGCAGCGCCTTCGCTTCGCCATGCTGCAGCATGAAGGCGATGGCCGGCGCATCCAGTCGCGTATTGAGCGCATTCAGCACGGCGCCGCACATCGGCACCCCGAAATGGGCCTCGAACATGGCGGGCGTGTTGGGCAGCATGGCAGCCACCGTGTCTCCGTGCCCGATCCCGCGGGCGGCGAGGGCGCCGGCCAGGCGCCTGGCGCGCTCGCAGGTCTGGGCCCAGGATCGGCGCAGCTCGCCGTAGACCAGCGCGCAGCGCCCGGGATAGACCCGCGCGGCCCGTTCCAGGAAGCTGAGCGGCGAGAGCGCCACGAAGTTGGCCGGGTTCTTGTCCAGGCCCATGGCGTATGGATTGACGTGCGTCATGAATTCGACTTCCTTGAGCTGTTCGAGGGTGCGCTTAGGCGTTAGCCTGAAGCATCGCGGATGAACATTGCACGAGCAGCGTCGAAAGATGACGAATGTTTGCACCGCATCGATCGGAGGCAACTTGAGAGACAAGGCTTTATCGACGGGCGCGGCCCCGCTGGAGCGATACCAGACGCTTCAAACCGGGCTCGACCTGCTGGACCAGGGGCTGTCCATCTTCGATGGCAAGCTGCGCCTGGTGGCATGGAACAAGGCTTACGTGCGCCTGCTCGATTTCCCGGAGGCGATGGCGCACCCGGGCGCTTCCTTCGAAAGCTTCATCCGCTTCAACGCCGAACGCGGCGAGTACGGCCCCGGCGACCCCGACGCGCTGGTGGCCGAGCGCGTGGCGGCGGCACGCAGCTTCGAGCCGCACGAGATCGAGCGCACCCGCCCCGATGGCCGCGTGCTGCACATCCGGGGCATGCCGGTGCCGGGCCACGGCTTCGTCACGCTCTATTCCGACGTGACCGAGCAGCGCCGGGCCGAGCGCACGATCCTCGAGCAGAACGCCGACCTGGAGAGCCGCGTCGCGGCCGGCACCGCCGAGCTGCTGCGCAGCGAGCGGCGCCAGCACGAGGTGATCGCGCGGGCCCAGAAGCTGGAATCGCTGGGCCTCATGACCGGCGGCCTCGCGCACGACTTCAACAACATCCTCACGGTGGTCATCGGCAATCTCGCGGCGCTGGTCGATGCCAGGGCCGCCGATCCGCTGGTGTCGGAGTACGCGCAGCCGGCGCTGGACGCCTCGCGGCGCGCGGCGGCGCTGGTCAAGGGCCTGCTGAGCTTCGCTCGCAAGCAGCCGCTGCAGGCCGGGGCGACCGATGTCGCGGCGCTGATCGGCAGCGTCGCGCGGCTGGTGCGGCGCTCGCTGCCCGAGTCGCTTCGGCTGGACATCGACGCCGGCGACGCGGCGCTCTGGGCCTGGATCGACGCCAGCCTGCTGGAGCAGGCGCTGCTCAACATGATCCTCAATGCGCGCGATGCGACGCCGCCCGGCGGCCGCATCGTCCTGCGCGCAAGATCCGTGCGGCTCGACAGCGCCGCCGCCGCGCCGCTGCAGATCGCGGCCGGCGACAGCGTGCGCATCGAGGTCGAGGACGACGGCTGCGGCATGGATGCCCACACGCTGGCCCACATGTTCGAGCCTTTCTTCACCACCAAGCGCCCGGGGCGGGGCACCGGGCTCGGCATGGCGGTGGTGTATGGCTTCATCAAGCAGTCCGGCGGTGCCATCGACGTGCGCAGCCAGCCGGGAAGCGGCACCACGGTGTCCCTGTGGCTGCCTGCCGCCGAGGCTGTCGGAGCGGCCGCGGCCGCCCCTGGCGCGGCGCGTGCCGGCGCGCCACCCGCTGCGGCGGCCCGGCGCGGCCTGGCGCTGCTCGTGGACGACGACACGCAGGTGCGCCGCGTCGTGCGCCGCAGCCTGCGGGAACTGGGCTATGCGGTGCTCGAAGCCGAGAGCGGGGTCGAGGCGATGCATCTGCTGTCGCGCACCGAGGGCATCGAGCTGCTGCTCTCGGATGTCGTGATGCCGGGCGGTGTCGACGGGCTCGAGATCGCGCGCGAGGCGCGCGCGCACGGCCGGGTGCGCGCCGTGGTGCTGATGAGCGCATTCGCGCCGGGCGAGGCACCTTCGCCCGGCATTCCCTTGCTGACCAAGCCCTTCACCACGGCTGAGCTGGCCGATGCGATCGAGGCGGGCTCGCCATCATGAGAAGTCCCATTTCCAACAACTACGCCCCGGAAGACGGCACGCCGCCTTCGCTGATCTTCGTGATCGAGGATGATCCCGCGGTCGCCAAGCTGGTGCTGGCCACGCTCACCGAGTTCGGCTTCAGCTGCGAGGGCTTCCAGACCGGCGCCAGCGTGCTGCGCCGGATGCAGGCAGAGAAGCCCGACCTGTGCATCGTCGACCTCGGCCTTCCCGACATGGACGGCATCGACCTCATGCGCCGCATCACGGCCGAATCGAATGCGGGCGTGCTGATCCTCACCGGCCGCGGCCACACGGCCGACCGGGTGATGGGGCTCGAACTGGGCGGCGACGACTACGTCACCAAGCCCTTCGAATCGCGCGAGCTGGTCGCGCGGGTGCGCAGCATCCTGAGGCGGCGCACCGTCGTGCCGGGCGCGCCCTGCGGTCGCCAGCGGCGCTATGCATCGTTTCTGGGCTGGCGCATCGATTGCGCCTCCAACGTGCTGCGCGCGCCCGATGGCGCCGAGCATCTGCTGGGCACGGCCGAGACGCAGGTGCTGCGCTGCTTCGTGGAGCGGCCGCACCAGATCCTCACGCGCGAACAGCTCATGGGCGCGCGTGACCTGCTGCCGACCGATCGCAGCATCGATGTGCGCATCTCGCGCCTGCGGCGCAAGATCGAATCCGACCCGCACGATCCATCGATCATCAAGACCGTGTACGGAGCGGGCTACATGTTCGCCGCCGATGTCGTGTGGGGATGAGCGTTCGCGTCGTTCACTTCGTTCGCAGGGATTGCATCGCAATGTGACGAATGATTGCGTCGCCTCCGCGAGCGACATGTCGCTTCCTAGAATTTGGACAAACCTCAAGGGTCGACAGGCCCGTCGAGCCCTTGTGCTTTGCGAACTCCCAGGAGATGAACATGAGCGACCCCATGGTGGACAAGATCCAGGCCAATCCCAAGTATCTCGAACTGCGAAACAAGCGCAATCGATTCGGTTGGCTGCTGACGGTGATCATGCTGGTCGTGTACTACGGCTACATCGCGCTGATCGCGTTCAACAAGCCCTTCCTGGCCAAGCCCATCGGCGAGGGCGTGACCTCGATCGGCATTCCGATCGGGCTTGGCGTGATCGTGTTCACCATCGCGATCACGGCCTTCTACATCCGCCGCGCGAACGGCGAGTTCGATCGCCTGACGGCCGAAGTGCTGAAAGAGGCCACGCGATGAACCGCCGTCTCACGCAAGCAGCCGGCGCATTCTTGTTTCTGCTCTCGGCGGCCGGCACCGCCTTTGCGGCCGGCGCCGACCTGGGCCAGGTGGCGAAGCAGCCGACCAACTGGATCGCGATCGGCATGTTCTCGGTCTTCGTTCTGCTGACGCTCTACATCACGAAGCGGGCAGCGGCCAAGACCAAGTCGGCCGCCGACTTCTACACCGCCGGTGGCGGCATCACGGGCTTCCAGAACGGGCTGGCGATCGCGGGCGACTACATGTCGGCGGCGTCCTTCCTGGGCATTTCCGCGGCCGTGATGGCGACGGGTTATGACGGGCTGATCTACTCGATCGGTTTCCTGGTGGGCTGGCCGGTCATCACTTTCCTGATGGCGGAGCGGCTGCGCAATCTGGGCAAGTTCACCTTCGCCGACGTGGCGGGCTATCGTTTCCAGCCGGGGCCGATCCGCGGGTTCGCTGCCTCGGGCACGCTGGTGGTGGTGGCCTTCTACCTGATCGCGCAGATGGTGGGCGCGGGGCAGCTCATCAAGCTGCTGTTCGGGCTGGACTACTGGATCGCGGTTGTGATCGTCGGCGCGCTGATGATGATCTATGTGCTGTTCGGCGGGATGACGGCGACGACGTGGGTGCAGATCATCAAGGCCTGCCTGTTGCTGGCCGGGGTGACTTTCATGGCGATCATGGTGCTGGCCCAGTTCGGCTTCAGTCCCGAGGCACTGTTCGCCAAGTCGGTGGCGGTGCGCACGCAGTTTGCCGTCAACGGCGGCAAGAGTCCGGCGGAGGCGAGCGCCATCGGTCTCAGCATCATGGGGCCGGGCGGTTTCGTGAAGGATCCGATCTCGGCGATCTCCTTCGGCATGGCGCTGATGTTCGGCACGGCCGGGTTGCCGCACATCCTGATGCGCTTCTTCACGGTGCCGGATGCGAAGCAGGCGCGCAAGTCGGTGTTCTGGGCGACGACGTGGATCGGCTATTTCTATCTGCTGATCTTCATCATCGGGTTCGGCGCGATCACGCTAGTGCTGACCAATCCGGAGTTCGCGGACACGGCGACGGGCATCATCAAGGGCGGGGGCGGTGCGGCGAACATGGCTGCGGTGCTGGTGGCGAAGTCGGTGGGCGGCAATGTGTTCTACGGGTTCATCTCGGCGGTAGCCTTCGCGACCATCCTGGCGGTGGTGGCGGGGCTCACGTTGTCGGGCGCCTCTGCGGTGTCGCACGACATCTATGCAACGCTGGTGAAGAAGGGCAAGGCCGACAGCGCCTCGGAGCTGAAGGTGTCGCGGATCACGACGGTGGCGCTGGGGGTGGTGGCGGTGCTGCTGGGCATTGCCTTCGAGAAGCAGAACATCGCGTTCATGGTGTCGCTGGCGTTCGCGGTGGCGGCTTCGGCCAACTTCCCCGTGCTGTTCATGTCGGTGCTGTGGAAGAACTGCACGACGCGCGGCGCTGTGATCGGGGGCTTCCTCGGGCTGCTCTCATCGGTGGCGTTGACGATCGTGTCGCCTTCGGTGTGGGAGTCTACGTTGGGCAATCCCGTCGGATCGGCCTGGTTCCCGTATGCATCGCCCGCACTGTTCTCGATGACCATTGCGTTCGTCAGCATCTGGCTGATCTCGGTGCTCGACCGGAGCAAGCAAGCCGCGGTGGAGCGGGCGGCTTTCCCGGCCCAACGGGTTCGGTCCGAGACGGGGCTCGGGGCTTCTACGGCTTCTGGGCATTGAAATGCCTGAGGTGCGGGCGGGGCGCGGGGCGCGGGGCGTGGGGCGCGGCGGGGGGCGGTGTGCCCTTGGCCGGCCGACGTCACCGCCCCTTCGGGGTCCCCTGCGCTGCTCACGTCAGGCGGGGTCACGTGCAAACTCGCTTCRCTCAAACAGCA
>NZ_JBFTPS010000083.1:0-23419 GCF_056398605.1 Variovorax sp. 01T432 | reverse complement strand
TGGTCACTGCCATTGACGAGTACGTCGCTCATCACAACAAAGAACCCAAGCCATTCATCTGGACCAAGAGCGCGCGCGACATCCTGCAAAAGGTCATTCGCGCCAATAGCCGCTTAAGTTCCAAACAGAATGCAACACTACACTAGCTGGAGATCAGATATCCGTATCGGCAGCTTCCGGAGTTTTACTTTTGCTCTTGGCGTCCTCAATCAGTCGCACACCAACCGCATCGGCATCCTTGGCAAATTGCATCAGCTTTTTCCGTTGCTTGGCGGAGACCAGCATACGGCTCGATCCAATATTGCCCAACTTACGAAAACCTGCGACGTCCTGGGCGGTGATTGACGCATCCCCCGTTTTGTCGCGCGCCGCGCTGGCAATCGTTTCATCGGACAGCCCAACCCTCTGCAGATCGTTCATGCGTACAAGATTGTCGGATAGCAGCTTTGCATTGACGATACTCATTTTTCTACCTCGGATCCGGCGATATTGCGTGGGGAGTTGTGTGTGTCAGTAGGCGGGACCATGCGGGCCAGCGCCATGTAAATATCATTCGTTGACGGCTTCGATGATCTTTTCTGCGACCTTGGTGACGACGACAACGACAACCGCTTTGAAAATGGCTTCGAACATGATGGCTTCTCCTTGAAGCTGAGTTAATCGAGACGTCA
This sequence comes from Variovorax sp. 01T432, assembly GCF_056398605.1. Taxonomy (NCBI): domain Bacteria; kingdom Pseudomonadati; phylum Pseudomonadota; class Betaproteobacteria; order Burkholderiales; family Comamonadaceae; genus Variovorax; species Variovorax sp. 01T432. Next base: position 22,748 of record NZ_JBFTPS010000083.1, on the reverse strand, counting down.
CGATACGGCAGCGCAACTGGCGTGAAAATCGCGTCATCTAGCACCCGTTAACTTTTGCCTGTGCCTCTGGTAAGGGACGCAAACAGTTCGGTGGCTTCCGGCATCTTCCTCAGCCAGTTGGCGATGGTGACGTTCCGTTGCTTCGAGCTCTGGAATCGTCTCTGTGACTGCTGCGTCAGAAATTTTTCGACCTCCGCAGCAATGCCTCTTGCCGCTTCGGAAGGTGTCGCCCAACGCTCGCCGGCTTCCGCCTGTTCGCGAATCAGCCTCATCGCCTCGGCCTTCGCCTTCTCGTAGGTCCAGAACTGCACGTGATGCAGCATCTGGAGCGTCCATGGAGGTCGAAGTCACGCACCCTTTCCATCCGTGGAAGGGTCGGCGCCTGGTGCTTGCCACTCGCAAGCAGAACTGGGGCGAGGACCGCGTCATGTTCTTCGACGCCCATGGGCAGGTGCGCTCAGTGCCGGCAGGGTGGACCGATGCGGATCCGCCGGACGCTCGAACGGAGGCTTCAGCCGGGCGGTCGTTCTTCCGCGCGGACGACCTGTTGACGCTCGTGGCGTTGCTCGACGAGATCAAGAGTCGCCACCCCAGCAGGCGCCGGCGTGTCAAGTAAATTGTGCCGTATGTGTAAACGCTTCTATGCCGCACTTGGCATTGCCAGTAGGCGTTTGTTTAACTCAATTTCATGTTCCTTCTCGCATTTATCGGGCAAGAGAGGGTGCATCCATCTTGACATCTCACGTAGTGCGGCATATTATCCTTTACGCGACAAGCACCACTTCGACCATGCCCAAGCCTGCCAACAAGCTCGACCGATTGCGCGAGGCGGGGATCCTCAACGCGCAGCCCCAACGGGTTCAGGCCGATTGGTTCCACACCGGCGGATTCTTCGATGCCAACGACCTGGTGCAGGTCAAGTACGAGATGCTTCGTCATGCGCGGCAAGACGGCGTCACCAAGGCCGAGGCGGCCAGCTTGTTCGGCCTGTCGCGCCCGACCTTCTACCAGGCCGAGGCCGCGTTCGAACGCGAAGGCGTGGCGGGCTTGCTGCCGCAGCCGCGTGGGCCGAAGTCAGCCCACAAGCTCACCCCCGAGGTGATGGGCGTGATCGAGTCGCACCACAGCGGTGGCGGACCAATGCACGCCCGCGAGATGGCCAAGCTGGTGCACACCCAGCTGGGTGTCAAGGTGCACCCGCGCAGCATCGAGCGGGCAATCGCTCGCAAAAAAAAACGCTGACACCTTCTTCGACGAACACCTCGTCGAGTTTGCCCAGCGATACGGCTGCGGCCTACGAGTGCATTCGCGCCGATGTGGTGGCCGGCCGAGGCCGTCCAGATGCTCTGGGCGCAATCATCTTCCACGGCATGTGGCATGGCTTGCGGGTGCTGCACGACACCTCCCCCACCTCGTCACCTTCAGTGATCGTGCCGCCGACATCGGCGGCGGCACCCACCGGCACGCTCGATCGCCAGCTCGTGCGCCTGCTGGCCGACATGGTGCTGGCGACCCAATTGGAGGTACATCATGCCCACTGACTCTGCCCTGAAGGTCGACGCCGATCATTTGCGCCGCGATGCATTCCTGTACGTGCGGCAATCCTCATTGCGCCAGGTGTTCGAGAACACCGAGAGCACCAAGCGCCAATACGCGTTGCGTGAGCGTGCGGTGGCATTGGGCTGGCCCCTGGAGCGTGTGCACGTCATCGACAGCGACCTGGGCTTGTCCGGCGCACAGGCGAGCGATCGCGATGGCTTCCAGAGCCTGGTCACCGAGGTTGCGCTCGGCCACGCCGGCATCGTGCTGGGGCTTGAGGTCTCCCGCCTTGCGCGCAACAACGCCGACTGGCACCGCCTGCTCGAGCTTGCAGCCATGTCACGCACCCTCATCCTCGACGAGGACGGGATCTACGATCCGTCTCACTTCAACGACCGCCTTCTGCTGGGTCTGAAGGGCACGATGAGCGAAGCTGAATTGCACATCCTGAAGTCGCGCCTGCAAGGCGGCATCCTGAACAAGGCGCGCCGTGGCGAGTTGGAGATGCCGTTGCCGATCGGGTTGGTGTACGACGGCGCTGGTCGCGTTGTTCTCGACCCTGACCGTCAGGTCCAGGACACGGTTCGGCTGCTGTTCGAGGTGTTCAATGACGTCGGCTCTGCCTGCGCCGCGGTGCGGCGTCTGCGTGCCCAGGAGGTGCTGTTCCCGCGACGCATCCGTCGAGGGATCGGCAAGGGTGACCTGCTGTGGGGTCTGATCGACGTCTCGCGCGTCTTGCAGATCCTGCACAACCCGCGCTACGCGGGTGCCTTCGTCTACGGCCGCTCGCGTATCGCTTGCAACGCGCAGTTGCGTCCGGTGCAGCGAGACGTGAAGCAGCAGGACTGGAAGGTGCTGATCCGCGACGCCCATGCGGGTTACATCGACTGGCAGCAATTCGAACGCAATCAGCTCAGGCTGCGGCAGAACCTGGGCTTCGCCCCCGGCGAGAGGGGGCGCATGCCGCGCGAGGGCAATGCCTTGCTGCAGGGGCGCGCGCTGTGCGGCAGGTGTGGTGCACGCATGCGGGTGCACTACGAGCCCCTCGGGGGACAGCTGCGTGCGTACTACCGGTGCTACGACGAGGTCGTGCGCAGAGCCGGCAAGCCGTGCCAAGCGGTTCACGGACCGGCGGTCGACGCGGCGGTTGGTGCGTTGCTGCTGGAGACGGTGGCACCGGCGGCAATCGAGGTCGCACTGGCCGTGCAGGACGAGATCGCGCAGCGCATCGAGCAGGCTGCGGCACGGCGCCAGGCACAGTTGCAGCGCGCGCGCTACGAGGCCGAGTTGGCCCGCCGCCGGTACGCCAAGGTGGATCCGGACAACCGCTTGGTGGCCGATGCGCTCGAGGCGGACTGGAACCAGCGCCTGCGCGAACTCGACACCTTGCAGCAACAGGACGAACACCAGCGACACGAGGATGAGGCTCAGCTCGACGAAACAGCGCGCAAGCGCATCGTCGACCTGGCACGCGACTTCCCCCGTGTCTGGAACGACGCCCGCACCTGTGCGTTAGAACGCAAGCGCATGCTGGCATTGATGATCGAGGACGTGACGCTGGTGGCCGGGCCAAGCATCGCAGTGCACGTACGCTGGCGCGGCGGGCGAACGCAAAGCCTTTGCGTTGACAAGCCGCGGCCCATCGCGCAGATCCGCAAGACATTGCCAGAAGTGGTCGCCCTCATCGACGAATTGCTCGAAACATCGACCGACAAGCAGATCGCTGCAAAGCTCAACGAGCAGGGCTACCGCAATTGGCAAGGGCAGTCGTTCACGATGAAGAAGGTTATCGTGGTGCGATACGCCTACGCACTCAAGAGCCGCTTCGAGCGGCTGCGCGAGCGCGGCATGCTCACTGGCGAAGAGGTTGCCAAGCACCTCGGTGCATCCTCGACGACCGTCCACCAACTCGGCCGGCTTGGCATACTCAAGCGCCACCTGTACGGCAACAACCATCGATGCTTGTACGAACCGCCCGGCAACGTCACACTCGTTAAAGGCGCCGGCAGCCGATACGGCGGTCGGCCCCCACGCCTTATTGCCGCTCAACTATCCGAACAAGGTGCAGTATGAAGTCCACGCCTTGTCCCAGGGATCGGCATTGACCGACGCACTCAGGCGCGCATTTGTGCTCAGTGCGTCCTTGGCCACAGCAGCCCGCAAGAGCTCGACTTGGGCACTGGACGTCGCGCCGGTCTTGGCCATGCCCAGGTAGAGGTACGCATCCATCAGGTAGGACCTCGCCAGTGGCTCCTCTTGCAGGGCGTCAGCTGCCTGGACCTGGATGCAATAGGCGCAGGAAATCTGGATCAGGTGCGCCAGACCGAATTTGCCTTCGCTCTGGCTTTTCAGGAAGCCCACCATCGCGTCGCCGCCTGCTTCCTGCCTGCGAATCGGATGGTAGATCTTCTGCATGAATACGGCCCCGTCCGACTCGGGTGAGCAGACCAGGAATACATGAAGCAACTCTTCGAGGGCCAGCGCGCACAGATATTGCGGGGTCCATTGCTCACGCGGGCCGCTTGCGTGTGGCCTCAGCATGAAGGCCCCCGCTTCTTGTCCAGATATATCGCAATGTCGCCGCGGCGCGATTTCAGGCGATCGGAGATCGTCTGGACATACCGTTTCTCCGAGATGCCCGGCATTTCACGTGAGGCAAAGGGCCAGAGCTCTGCTTGGATGGAAACGGCCATCTTGCGCTCAGTGGACCACCGTTGTCCCCGTTCGCCATGGATCCTGACCAGCTTCACGGCCTCGTCCTCGATCCGCTGCCAGCCAGCGTTTCTGGCCTTGCCGCCTTTGCTTCTGGTTTCCGCGATGGCCGCCTTGGCCGTCGCCTGCTGCACCTCCGGCCAAGCCTGCTCGAGCGATTTCGCGTACAAGGCGGCGCCTGCGTAGTAGGCCGCCTCGGCCAGATACGTCCAGGCTGCATTCTGGCGGTCGGCGTGGTGTTCTCTTCTGGCCTGGGCGCAATAGGCAGTCGCGACGCCGATGAGGCTCTCCCTCTTCATCTGCGCGGCGTCCCGATGACTTTGCACCCATTCGTCGGCATCCACCTTCTGAGCCACCATCGCTTGAAGCAATGCTTCAAGTGCGCCGGGCGCCTGCTCCGGCATCAGATACAAGGAAGCCGATTTCACCTGCTCCATCACGTTGCCGAAGTGGTAGGTGAAATCCCTTTGCTCGCGAGGTGTCTTTGGCTGCATCGTGGATGCTGAGTCAACACGGAATATGGGTTGCCTGTGCGGAGCGGCGTCCTGGAAGGCCGGCATGGCGTCAGGGTCTTTGCGGCAGATCAGGAGCTGGCCCAGCCATTGACTCCGTATCCCTGGTCCGACTGGAACGCGAAGACCATGGAGTCCAGCACGGCGAGGTTCGGGATGTCGCTCCGCCTGTCCTGTACGCGAAGCAGCGCACGCCGCAGGATGTCCTCGATGGCCAGGTAGCGTGAGCGCTGGGCGAGGTCCGTGGATCTGAAATCAACCCGCCCTGCGAAGAAGCCCCGCCAGCGCGAGTCGAGCGGAACCAGGTTGTGGGCCAAGCCGCAGTTGACGAGGACGTTCCTGATCTGTTTATGGCCGATGCCATAGAGCGGGCCGGGATCGATGGAGGCGCTGAACGCCGCGGATTGTGCGAGATCGCGGTCGCTCGCGCGGCCCGCGGCGAGTTCCACGAAGACGCCGAGCCCCGAGACATTGCCATAACCACTGGCTAGCCGGTCGTCTTCGCCCCTCGCTGCAATGAATGCTTCTCGCGCGGAGCAGATCAGTGCCATTTTCTTCGTCGCCATACGGCGCAAGCCGGCCCGCGACAGTTCGTTGGCGACCCAGCTTTGGTCGCTGCGATGCAGCAGCACCAACGCCAAGTCCAGAATGGGCGAAGTGCCGCGTGCGAAGTTGCCCAACGGGGTATCGGGGTCGCTTTTCTCCTGGCTTGAGAAGCCGCAGACGATGAATTCGCGCCATAACTCGGAGAAGGCGCTGACCGGGCGGGCGATTCGCTCGCTCCGAAGCTGAGCAAATGGCACGGCATCGGCAGGCGGCAACGCCTTGATGAGCTCTGCAACCTCATTCACCGTTTGTTCGGGCGCCGGTTGCGTGTAGCCCTTGGCGGTTGATGGCGGGCCCGCCAATCTCGGCCTTCCGAGTTGCGCGAGCAAGGATTCGCAGCGCTCAACGACATCGGTTGCACCTCGTGCCCGCGCGTTGTCGCGCAGGTTCACGGTTTCAGCCTTGGTCAAGCGGGAGATGCGATCGATTGGCCAATGGTCGTAAGGGTTCGCGTCGGGCATGGGCTCGCTTGGATTCTCAAGATGGTCAGCTTGATTTGCGGGGGGTGCTCAGTAATGGGCGTCCCTACCGCGATCCAATGGAGCACTAGTGTAGTGCGCCTCTCGGATGTGTACTTATCTCGTGATCCGTGCGAGCGCAGCCTTGGCTCGCGTGACCTTGGCCAGGATGTCGCTCGCATCAACTTCATGAAACTGCTTATCTTCTCCGACCTCCACGCCGAATTCGAGACCTTCGAGGTGCCGAACGACTTGGAATACGACGTGGCCATCCTGGCGGGGGACATTGTCGCGCCCGGTCGTGTGGCGGCCCGTTGGCTGCGCAACCCGGCTCGTTTCGGAAACAAGCCGATCGTGCAGGTCGCCGGCAATCATGAGTACTACGGCTCCGTACTCGACCAGGAACAGTCGCGTAGCAGCGCCTCCGATCGCGGCAGGAAGCAGAAGTCCGTGCCGTCGTTGGACACTGGCGATGGACGACAGCAGGATCGCTCCCTTGATGTTGATCAGGCCCTTCGCGGGCTGGCACACCGGCTGCGGCATGTCGTAGCTACACGACTGCGAAAAATTCTTGGTCATGGCCCAGGCGGTCGACATCGAGCCTCGCGAGTAGCCGGCCAGCAACATCGGGATCTCGATGGACCTGCGCCCCGCCAGCAGTTGGCCGGCAGCCACCCTGCCCTCGAGCAGGCGGCCGCCAGGCATCAGCACCCGCAGGCCCCCACCGCTGTCGAGTTGAGCCAGCAGGCGGAATACGTCCTCGCCCTGCTCCAGCGTGTTGGTGTCGCTGAAGCCGCCGGAGATGCCTTCGCCTCGCCGGTCGTAGGCCAACACGTCGAAGCCGGCCTGATTGAGCACCTGCAGATTCTCGCGATACCAGCGCTGGCCCATCGTCTCGGTGGTGGCATTCGGGAACTTGATGTCCACCGCCTGGCCGGTCGCCGGATCAATGCGGTAGGGCTTTTCGTCCGGATGCTGGATCGCGGTGAGCTGCCCGCTGCCGCCAGGGGCGAAGACCACCAGCGCACGCATGCGGCCGCCCTTCCGTCGCTTCGGCTAGCTTTCAGCGCCCTGCGCGTTTTTCCATGGTTATCCCTAGGAGGCGGCCACCGGTGGCTCGAAGGCGCGGATCGGCGGCAGTGCGCCGTCGTAGCGTTCCACTTGCACCGTGCTGAGCTGTCCCGCGCAACCTTGCGCCAGCGACGAGGTGCCGACATCGCGCGTCAGCACGTTGGGGTTGCCATGCGCGCACATCGGGCGGTCCTGCTCGTCCGTCACCGGGTCGTACCAGGCGCCGGTGGGCAGTTGCACCACATCCTCGCGCATGTCCGCCGACAGGCGCGCGCTGGCCAGGCAGGCGCCGATCTCGTTGAAGAGCCGCACGATGTCTCCCTCCTTGATGCCGCGCGCAGCCGCCGCGGCCGGGTGCAAGGTGCAGACCTCCCGTCCGTGACGCTTGCTGGCCTGGCTGTGCGCACCGAAGTCGAGCTGGCTGTGCAGCTTGGTGTGCGGCTGGTTGGCGATCAGCCATAGCGGGTGCTCCGCGGTCGGCGCGAACTTGGGCGCAAGCCATGCTGGGTGTCCCGGGCAGTCGGCATAGCCGAAGGCGGAAACGGTCGGCGAACTGATCTGCACCTTGCCACTCGGTGTGGGCAGCGGCGCGCCATCGGGGTCGCGTCGGAAGGCGCGCAGCATGCCGCCGTCGTCGTCGCTCTGGGGCAGCATGAGTTCGCCGCGCTGCCAGAAGGTCTCGAAGTCCGGTGCTTCCAGGCCCAGCCTCTCGAGTCCGGCGCGAGTGCGCTCATAGAGGTGGGCCAGCCATTCGCGCGTCGTGCGGCCTTCGCTGAAGGCTTCGAGCCCGCCGAGGCGCTCGGCCAGATCACAGAAGATGTCGTAGTCGTCGCGGCTCAACCCGTGAGGCTCGGCGATGCGGCGCATGGCCACCACCATGGGATCGGTGGGTGTGGCGCCGATGTCCTCGCGCTCCAGCGTCATGGTGCAGGGGAGCACGATGTCGGCATGGCGCGCGGTGGCGGTCCAGGCGATCTCGTGCACGACGAAGGTGTCGAGCGTGCGGAAGGCCTCGGCCAGGCGGGTCAGGTTCTGGTGGTGGTGAAACGGGTTGCCGCCCGCCCAGTAGGCCAGGCGGATGTGCGGATAGGTTCGGCGCTGGCCGTTGTAGTCGAAGGCTTGGCCGGGGTTGAGCAGCATGTCGCTGATGCGCGCGACCGGGATGAACTCCTTCACGCCATTGGTACCCTGGGGCAGCGCGGCCGCCGGCACGGCGTTGTTGCGCTTGCCGTAGTGCGCGAGCGTGCCGAGCGCATAGTTGTAGCCGCCGCCCGGCAGCCCCAACTGGCCCAGCACGGCGGCCAGCACCGCGCCCATCCAGACGGGCTGCTCACCGTGCTCGGCGCGCTGCAGCGAGTGCGAGACGACCACCAGCGAGCGCTTGCCGACGAGCGAACGGGCCAGGTCGCTGAGCTGCCGCGCCGGCAGGCCGCAGATCGGGGCGGCCCACATGCAGCTCTTGGCGACGCCGTCGCTGCGGCCCATCAGGTAGTCCTCGAACGTGGTCCAGCCCTCACAGTAGCGGGCGATGAAATCGCGGTCGTGCGCGCCGTCGCTGACGATCTGGTGGACCAGGGCGAGCATCATCGCCGTGTCGGAATTGGGCGTGACGGAGAGCCATTCGAATCGCGCCTCCTCGGGCAGGTCGCTCCTGAGCGGGCTGATGGAGACGAAGCGGCAGCCACGCGCCGCGGCATCGCGCATGGAATCGCGCTCGATGTGGCGGCTGATGCCGCCCGAGGCCACGCGCGAGTTCTTCAGCGCCATGCCGCCGAAGGCCAACACCACATCGGTTTGCTCGACGATCTGCTCCCAGGTCACGTTGCGGCGAGCGACCTCTTCCATCGAGCCCAGGACGTGCGGCAGCATCGGACCCGAGGCACCGGCACTGTAGCTGTTGACCGAGCGCACGTAGCCGCCGAGCGTGGTGTTGAGGAAGCGATGCACCTGGCTCTGCGCATGGTGGAAACGCCCCGCGCTCGACCAGCCGTACGAGCCGCCGAAGACGGCGCCGGCACCGTGCCGCTCCTTCACGCGCCGCAATTCCCTGGCCAGCAGGTCCAGCACCTCGTTCCAAGGCATGGCGACATACGCGTCCTGGCCGCGCATCGGGTCCGGCCCCGGACCGCGCTCCAGCCAGCCCTTGCGCACCATGGGCGTTGTCACGCGTGCCTTGTGGCGCAGCGCGTCGGGAAAGTTGTCGATCAGCGGGTTCGGGTCCGGATCGTCCGGATGCGGCTTCACCGCGAGCGTGCGACCGTCCCACGCGGCGGAGAAGACGCCCCAGTGGGAGCTGTGCGGGAGGAACAGGGGCTTGTGGGTGGGCATGGCGTCACTCGGCAGACGAAGGAATGGGAGGCCGGGATGGGTGCTTCCTACTCGGCGTTCAACCGGCCGCGCCGCATCCCGTGCCCCGGTGGCGGGCCCGCGGCACGCTCATTCGGCCTGGATGCCGGCCTTGGTGATCAGAGCGCCCCACTTGGCGCGCTCGGTCGCCATCAGCTTGCGGAACTGCTCCGGCGTGCTCGATGTCGCCTCCATGCCGGCGCCTTCGAGGCGCTGGCGGGTATCCGGCTGGGCCATCACCTTCACCAGCCCGGCATTGAGCTTGGCGATGACCTCAGGCGGCGTGCCCGCCGGCGCCACCAGGCCGTACCAGTTCATGACGTCGTAGCCCGGCACGCCCGATTCCGCCATCGTCGGCACTTCCGGAAAGAGGCGCGAGCGCTTGGCTGTCGTGACGGCCAGCACGCGCAGCTTGCCGCCGTCGATCTGCGACTTGGCCGAAGGATCGGAGAAGGTGATCGGCACCATGCCGCCCATCACGTCGGTCAGCGCGGGCGCGGTGCCCTTGTACGGCACATGCGCCATCCGCAGGCCGGCCATGGCGTTGAACTGCTCGGCCGCGATCTGTCCGATAGTGCCGATGCCGCCGGAGGCGTAGTTCAGCTGCGCGCCCGGGGCCTTGGCGGCGGCGATCAGGCCGGCGACGTTCTTGTAGGGCGTGTCCATGCCGGTGACGAGCAGGTTGGGCATGGTCACCAGCACGCTGATGGCCGAGAAGTCCTTCGCGGCGTCATAGTTGAGCTTGCGCAGGCCCGGCCAGATGGTGAAGGAGCCGGGCGTTGCGATATAGAGGGTGTAGCCGTCGGCGGGCGACTTGGCGACCGTTTCCGTGGCCAGGAGCCCGCCCGCGCCGGGACGGTTCTCGACGATGACATTGCCGCCGATCTCCTGGGCCAGTTTGGCAGAAACGACACGCGCCAGCACATCGGCGCCGCCCCCGGGAGGAAAACCCACGACGATGCGCACGGGCCTCGAGGGATCGGGCCAGCCGGCCGCCTGCGCCGGCAGGAGGATGGCCGCGGCGACGGCTGCGGCGCAAGCCCGTGCGGCGAACAGGCGGCGCGGGAAGGGATTCGATGCGGTGATCATGGGAAACTCCTCGGGTGCCGCGCGAAGCGGCGAAGGGCAGGGCAATGGAAATCGGGGGCGCGCTGCCGCGAGGCAGTCGCGAGGAATGCGGCCGCGAGCGCCGGCCATGGCTCATCGGGCCGGCGTGGTCCGCTCGCTCCATTCCCAGGCGACGAACGCGAGCCGCTCGCCGGTGTGCACCACCGGGTCGCTGCGCAGGCCGATCAGGATGCCGTCGCGGGTGAAGGGGGCGACCGTCGTCTGGCTGCCATCCAGGCCCAGCAAGTCGCCGATGGATTCGCCCGCGCGCACCAGCTCGCCGGCCTTGACGCGCGGCACGAAGAGGCCGCCCTCGTCGGCGGTGATCCAGCCGCGTCGGCTCACGGTGCGCAGCGTGCCGGGGCCGGGCGCCGCCGAGCCGTCGACGATGCCCATCTGCCGTGCCAGGCCGAGAAAGCCCTGCTCGGCCTGGGCCACGTTGTCGGGCTGCAGCCGGCTGCCGGCGCCGAGTTCGAGCATGAAGGCGCAGATGCCGGCGGCCAGGCATTGATAGTCGAGCGCGCCCGCGATGTTGCCTGGCAGCTCGCCTTGACCGCCGACGTCCTGCCGACAGGCCAGCACGGGAAGGAAGGGCGCCATGGCGGCCAACACGTCGGCTTCGGTGACGCTGCTGGCCGGGTGGACCTTGTAGACGGTGTAGGGCGGCGCATCGAAGAGCGGATTCATCGTGTGCAGGTTGATCAGCACGTCGGCGACGCCGCGAACCTCGCTGAACAGCGCGTGGGCGACCCGCTCGGTCACCAGGCCGCTCGGATTGCCCGGATAACTCTGGTCGAGGTCCAGCTCGTCGTAGGGGTTGCGCTTGCGGCGGGCGTCGAGCGCCTGCGGATTGCCTGTCGGAGTGACGACCACGTTGCCGGACATGCGCCCGGCATCCAGCCCGCGCACGAAGCGCAGGGCCGCGACGATGCCGTTGATCTCGTCGCCGTGAACCTGGCCGTGCAGCCACAGCGTGCGTCCAGGGCTGCCGCCGCGCACCGCGACATAGGGCAGGGTGACCGCCGCGCCCGATGCCATCGAGCCCACGCGCAGGGAACCGGAACCGCGTGCCGCACGCGTATCGGAAGCGAGCCATTGACCGATCGATCCCATGGACCATGCACCTTCAGGAAGGCCAGTGCACCGGCCGTGAGACGGCATTCGGTGCTGCTGGCTGTTGAGGAGAAAAGCTACGTTCCAGGCATGGTAGGCCGGGTACCGGGTGTGCTTCCAATTAGATTGCGGCGATAAAACATAAGCAGATGTGATGCTTGCGCGGGCCGCCAGATCATGGTGCGCGAATGCACCGCATCAGCCCTGCCGCGTCGATTCGGTGCGCAGCAGGTGCATGTGGCTCTTCAGCGTCTCGAAGACCTGCCGCGTGACCGGGTTGACCACGTGGCTGCGCACGTACAGGTGGTAGACGAGGTCGGGCAGGCGCGGCATGCCGTCGCTCAGGCCCAGGACCCGCAGCCCGGCATCGAGCTGCTCGACGCCGCGCGCGGTCACGCCCAGCCCGGCGCGAAGGGCGGCCTTGATGCCGATCAGGCTGGAGGAGGTGTAGCGCGGCGTCCATGGCACGCTTGCCTCGTCGAGTGCCTCGTGGCCGATGCGCCGGAAGATGCTGGGGCCGTCGGCGACGATCAGCGGTATCGGCTGGTCCCGCTGGTGGATGTAGCTGGCGCTGCACAGCCACACGGTGGGCGAGGTGCGCAGCACAACGCCCTCGAGTTCGGGGTCGGCGCGATTGGAGATCGCCATGTCGAGTTCCCCGCGCTTGAGGGACTCCATGAGGAAGGGGCTGCGGCCGACATGGATGTCGAGCTGCAGCAGCGGCGAAGTGCGCGCCACCTCGGTCAGCAGGGGCGGCAGCATGGTGTCGGCCACGTCGTGCGGCGCGCCGATGCGCAACATGCCCTCGAGCTGGCCCTGCGTGAGGCTGCGCAGCGCCTCGTCGTTGATCGCCAGCAGATGGCGGGCATAGGTCAGGAGGCGCTGGCCATGGTCGGTCAGCCGTTTCTGCCGCCCCTGTTTCTCGAACAGCGGGTGGCCGATCTGTTCTTCCAGGCGCTGCATCTGCTGCGTCACCGCCGACTGCGTTCGGCCCAGGTGGACCGCGGCGGCGGCGAAGCTGTCATGCGAGACGATGGCTGCGAGCGAGCGCAGCAGTTCCAGATCCAGGGTATGCATCCATTAATTTTATTGATGTATTTCCTGTGCGACCTGCATTGTCGGAACGCGCCGCGCTCACTACATTGACCCCAGCAAGAACATCAGGAGCAATGCCCGTGAACACCCTTTCCGAACTGCGCCGCGAAGCCGTCGAATCGTCCATCCAGGGCATGAAACAGGCCATGGGCGATGGCGAGCCCGAGCCCGAGAAGATCGCAGCGGTCCTTGAAATCCTGAAGGGCCTGGCGGCATCGAAGGCGATGTGGCAGGGCGACGATTACCCGGCGCCGCAGGAGGGCGAACATCAGGCGCGCTACTTGATCGCCGAAGACCCCGACCAGAGCTATGCGCTCTACCTCAACGTGATGCGGCCGGGCAAGCGCATCGTGCCGCACAACCACACGACATGGGCCTGCATCGCCGGGGTCGAGGGTACCGAGCACAACCGGCTGTACGAGCGCCTGGACGACGGTAGCGTGGCCGGCGTCGCCAGGCTGCGCGAGACGGGGTGCGTGGTGGTCGCGCCCGGCACCGGCATCGCGCTGATGCCCGAGGACATCCACTCGGTGGAGATCCAGGGCGAGCAGGTCATCCGCCACCTGCACATGTACGGCCGTGCGCTGGAAACGCTGACCCGGCGCACCGGCTACGACCTGGACAAGGGCACCTGTCAGACCATGGGCATCGGCGTGCAGACACGCCGCTAGCCCGCGCCGCGGTGCCCGAGCGGCGCCGTTCGCGCACTTCCCTGCCTTTCGATGCGCCTTGCCGATGGCCGCCCTCGTGCGTCCAGGCAGGGGCGCCCGCACGCGGCGGCCCCCGCTCCATCTTCGGATCTCTCCTTCATGACCCAGTACATCGACCCTCAGACCCTGAAATCCTGGCTGCACGACGGCGCGGAGGTTGCGCTGCTCGACGTGCGCGAACACGGCCAGTACGGCGAGTCGCACCTGTTCTATGCGGTCCCGCTCCCCTACAGCCGGCTCGAACTGGAGGCGCCCCGGCTGCTGCCGCGCCGCGGAGTCCGGGCCGTGGTGTATGACGCCGGCCCGGGCGCCGGGGACGTGGCCCACCGCGCCGCCGCGCGACTCGCGGCCCTGGGCTACGGCGATGTCTCCGTCCTGCGGGGCGGGGCGCGCGCCTGGGAGGAGGCCGGCTTCGCGCTCTTCGCGGGGGTCAACCTGCCGTCCAAGACCTTCGGCGAACTGGCCGAACAGGTCTATCACACGCCCCGGGTCAGCCCGGACCGGCTCGCCGCCATGCTGGCGCGCGGCGAGCCGGTGGTGGTGCTCGACGGCCGGCCGGTGGCCGAGTTCCGCAAGATGAACATCCCCGGCGCGACCTGCTGCCCCAACGGCGAACTGGCCTACCGGGTGCGCCGGCTGGTGCCGGATGCGTCCACCCCCATCGTCATCAACTGTGCCGGGCGCACCCGCAGCATCATCGGCGCGCAGACGCTGATCAACCTCGGTCTGCCCAACCCGGTCTATGCCCTGGAAAACGGCACCCAGGGCTGGTTCCTGGCGGACCATGCGCTCGAACACGGCGGCAGCCGGCGCTATGCGGACGACTCCGGCAACGTCGAGCTGCGGGCGGCCGCCGAGGCATTGGCCCGGCGCTTCGAGGTTCCCGTCGTGCCGGCGGCGACGGTCCTGGACTGGGCCGCCGACACGGGCCGCACGCTGTTCCTCTGCGACGTGCGCACCGCCGAGGAATTCGCCGCCGGCAGCCTGCCGGGCGCACAGCACGCGCCCGGCGGACAGTTGATGCAGGCCAGCGACCAGTTCGTGGGCGTGCGCAATGCGCGCCTGGTGCTGTTCGACGACGATGGCGTGCGCGCCCCCACGGTCGCGAGCTGGATGCGCCAGATGGGGCACGACGCCTGTGTCTTGGCCGAGGGTCTTGCGAGCGGGCTCGTGCTGCCGCCGGTGGACATGCCGGTGCCGCCCGTGCTGGCCACCCTCGGCGCCGCGGCGCTGGCCGAGCGGCTGGCACGTGAAGACGTGGCGCTGGTCGACCTGCGGCCGGGCATGCAGTTCCGCGCCGGTTGCATCCCGCAGGCGCGCTGGGCGATCCGGCCGCGTCTGGCCGCCACGCTGGCGGAAGTGATGCGGGGCGTGGCCCGCCAGGTGGTGCTGGTCGCGGACGAACCCGCCGTCGCGGCCTGGGCGGTCGCCTCCGAATGGCCGGCCGAGCTGCCGGCGCCGCTGCTGATCGAGGGCGGGATGGCCGCCTGGCGCGCCGCTGGCCTGCCGGTGGTCGCCAGCCCCGAGGTGCCGTCCGATGCGGAGTGCATCGACTATCTGTTCTTCGTGCATGACCGGCACGACGGCAACAAGGAGGCGGCGCGCCGCTACCTGGCCTGGGAAACCGGCCTGGTGGCCCGACTCGACGCGCAGGAACTGGCGGCCTTCCGACTGCCGCCCGCGCCCGCCCCGGTGGCGCGGGCCGCGGCCTAGTCCGGGCCGCGCCCCACCGATCCCTGTTCGCGTTCGTCCGTCGTCCGTTTTTCTTTCAGGAGTCCCGCCATGGCATTCGCCCTTCGTTCCCGCAGACTCGCCCGCCTTGCCGTCACCCTCGTCTGCGTGGCCGCGTTCGTCCCCCTGCATGCCGCGGCCGAGCCGCTGCCCACGCGCAACGGCTTTCCCAGCCAGCCGATCCGGTTCCTGTCGCCTTTTCCGCCCGGCGGCGGCAACGATGCCACCACCCGCTTCGTCACGACGCGGCTGATCGAGGCGACCGGCCAGCCTGGCGTGGTGGAGAACCGCGGCGGTGCCGGCGGCAACCTCGGCGCCAAGGCGGCGGCCGATGCCAGGCCCGATGGCTATACCGTGCTGACGGCCCAGGTCTCCCTGATGGCGGTCAACCCGACACTCTATGGCTCGGCCGGTTTCGACCCGCTGAAGGATTTTGTGCCGATCACCCAGATCAACGCGGCGCCCCTGGCGCTGGTGGTGCGTGCCGAATCGCCGATCAAGACCTTCGCCGACCTGGCCGCGCGCGCAAAGTCGCATCCGGGCGTGGTGACCTATGCGTCGCCGGGCAACGGCACGCTGTCGCATCTGGTCGGCGTGGTGCTGCAGAAGGACAGCGGGCTGGAGATGACGCACGTGCCCTACAAGGGCGCGGGCCCTGCCATCAACGACCTGCTCGGCGGCCAGGTCGACGTGCTGGTGACTTCGACCTCCTCGGTCGCGGGCATGCTGCAGGCCGGCAAGATGCGCGCCCTGGCGGTGACCAGCCCGCGCCGCATCGGCGTCTTCGCCAATGTGCCGACGCTGGAAGAGCTGGGCTACCGCAACGCCCGTTTCGAGGACTGGTACGGATTCTTCGCGCCTGCCGGCACACCGCCGGAGCGGGTGGCCTACCTCCATGACGCCATCGTGCGCACGCTGCGCCTGCCCTCCGTCGTCAAGTTGATTACCGACGGCGGCAGCGAGGTGGTGGCCAACTCGCCGGAACTCTTCGCCGCCCAGCTGCGCCAGGACATCGAGCGCTGGTCGCGTGTTGTCAAGCTCTCCGGCGCCAAGGCGGACTGACGCCGCCTCGTATTCTTCGGGCCTCACGCCCTTCCCGCCGCAACCCACAGCCATACCATGCCGACTCCGCATCCGACGCCCTCCGACCTGTCCTGGCAGACCCGCCTGTTGCATGCGGGCAAGGTCCCCGCCTTTGTCGGCGGCACGGCGGTGAATCCGCCGCTGGTGCGGGCCAGCACCGTGCTGTTCGACAGCGTCGCGCAACAGCGCGAGATGCGCGCGCGCCGTGGCGGCGAGCGCCTCTTCACCTACGGCGCGCGGGGAACGCCGACCACATTCGCGCTGGAGGATGCGGTCAGCGAACTCGAAGGCGCCTACCGCACGCGGCTGTTCCCCACCGGGCTGGCGGCCATCGGCATGACGCTGCTGAGCTACCTGAAGCCGGGCGACCATGTGCTGATGTCCGACAGCGTCTACGAGCCGACGCGCAACCTCGTTCATTCCTTCCTGGCGCCCTATGGCATCGCTTGCACCTTCTTCGCCCCCGATGGCGCCGATGTGGAGGCAGGCATCCGGCCCACCACCCGGCTGGTGTACGCGGAATGCCCGGGATCGCTGGTCTACGAGATGTGCGATCTGCCTCGCCTGGGGGACATCGCCCATGCGCACGGGGCACTGCTCGCGGCCGACAACACATGGGGCTCGGGCTGCCAATACCGGCCGTTGGCGCTGGGCGCGGACATCTCGGTCATGGCGGCCACCAAGTACCTGTCGGGCCATTCGGACGTGATGATGGGCAGCGTCGCCACCACGCGCGCGGCCTGGAAGCCGCTGGCCGAGCGCAGCGACGCCTTCGGCATGACGGTGAGCCCCGACGATGCATGGCTGGTGCTGCGCGGCATGCGCACCCTGTCGGCGCGGCTGTCGATGCACGAGCGGCATGCGCTGGAGATCGCGCACTGGCTGCAATCGCGTCCGGAGGTCGCCACCGTGTTCTGCCCCGCACTACCGAACCACCCGGGCCATGCGCTCTGGAAGCGGGACTGCCGTGGCACCAACGGGCTGGTGTCCTTCGAGTTGCGGCCGCGCATCGATGCGGCCGCGTCCGAGCGGCTGGTCAATGGGCTCTCCCTGTTCGGCCTCGGCGCCTCCTGGGGAGGCTTCGAGAGCCTGGTCGCGCTGGCCGACATGCGCAGGGCGCGCAGCGTGACCGACTGGGCCGGGCGCGGCCAGGTGGTGCGGCTGCATGTCGGGCTGGAAGAACCGGCCGATCTTCTGGCGGACCTCGATCGCGGGTTCGCCGCGCTGGCCGCCGAAGACTGATCCCCGCGGCCTCGGACAGCCGCGGGATGCTTTCAGACCGCGGAGGCCGTGACAGCACTGCCGCTGGCGGTACCCGGCAGGGGCGGCGCCGTGACGATCGACCTGAGGTCGGGCACCGCTACCCGCGGCGCGGACAGGTCAGGGCGCGGACGGCGGAGTTCGCCATGGTCTGCGAATGCGCTCTCCATCGCATGGGCCGCGCCCAGCACCTGATGATCCGCCCTGAACCCACCCACGATCTGCAATCCGAAGGGCATCCCCGCGTGATCGAGGCCGCATGGCAGCGAGAGCGCCGGATGCGTCACCAGCGTGACGACGTATGTCAGCGCAAGCCAGCGGTAGTAATTGGCCTGCTTCTCGCCATTGATCGTGTCCGCATAGAGCTGGGTCCATGGAAACGGCGACACCGGCGTCGTCGGTGAAAGGACCAGGTCGTAGTCCGCGAAGGTGGATTGGAACCGCTTGATCAGCCGCGTCTGCTCGGCCTGCGCCCATGCGCTGTCGAGCAGGCTCATGCGCGCGCCCATCTCATAGTTCACGCGGGAGTCGGGGCCCAGACTGCCCGGATCGCGCTGGTACGCCGCGTGCATGCCCGCCACGAAGGACTCCGCGCGCAGGACATCGAAGCAGCGGTGGGCCTCGCCGAGATCGAGCTCTACCTCGTCGCAGCGCCTGAACAGATGTCGCATGGCGTCGATCTTCCGGCGAAAGGTGGCGCGGATCCCGTCGTCCACCGCGCAAATGCCGAAGTCCTCCGTCCACGCCACGCGAAGGCGGCTCAGGTCCACATCCGGGGGCTTGAGGAAGGACAGCGGGTTGAACGGGTAGCTCAGCGGGTCGCCCGCGTGCATCCCCGCGGACGCGGCCAGCTGCAGGCAGRCATCCTCAACCATGCGGCCCATCGGACCGACCACCGAGATCGGCGTCCAGCCCAGAAGCTTTCGCACGCTCGGCACGACGCCCGGCGACGGACGGAAGCCCACCACGCCGCACCTGGCGGCCGGTATTCGCAACGAGCCTCCGGTGTCCGAGCCCGTGCAGACCGGCGGCATGTCGCAGGCCAGGGCGGCCGCGGAGCCGCCGGACGAACCTCCGGCATTGAGATCGGGATTGAATGGGTTGCCCGTGGCGCCCCACACCTCGTTGCGCGAGTTGGCGCCGGCACCCATCTCGGGAACTTTGGTCTTGCCCACGACGATGGCCCCCGCCGATGGCGGCGGCCATGCGCAGGTTCGCGTACTCCACACGCTGTCGGTCGATGATGCTCCCCGGCTCGCTGAACTTGCAAATCCAGATGCCATTGTCCCGATCGCGCATGACCGCCTTCGCGCGCGCGCCGCCGATCGACCAGGAGCCCGCGAGCGGGCCCTGGAGCTCCTGGGGCATGGGAGTGGTCTGGAAGACGTTGTGAGCGGCCTGGTGCACGCGAAAGAGGTCTCCCTCGATCAGGGGCAGCGTGTCGAACCCGGGCAGATCCGAGCGCTTCAGATCCGGCCTGGTCGAGAAGAGGAGGGCGCCCACCCCGCTGCCGCGCCCCATTAGGAGCAGGGCAGACCCGGCCGGGCTCGTGATCTCCGTCTTGTGCCGCATGACTTGCCGGCCGCACATGTCGGGGCCCGCGTCGAACAGTACGCCCAGGCGCACGAACTTGTTGTCGGTCTCGACCCACTGGGGCGATGCGGTGAGGGGCAGATTGATGGGGTCGAGCGGAAAGCGGCGTGCTTCGTCCTCGAGCCATTCCGCCATGTAGCGGAACTTGGCCGAGAAGCCGCCAACCACCGTCGAGTCGAAGCGCATCTCGCCCACCGCATGCACGCCATCAGGACGGTCGATATGCACGAACAGGCGCGCGGGGACGGACTTGGCGTCCGCAGAGGGTGTGGAGTTGCGCATGGCTCGTCGATCAGGTGGGCAGGGTGAGGGTCGCCCGGGGCTTCGGCGTGCGGCCGCGCTCCCGCGTTGCGGCGGGTGCCTGCTTGTGGAGTTGGGCGAGCGCGGCCACCACGTCGACCCCATAGACCTCGAGCGCCATGATGAAGTCGCCGATGGCCACGCTGCCGGCGGGAACGCCAACGTCGCCGCCGCGAGCTGGCGCCGACGACTCCATTCGCTGGTATGTCCTGAGGCTCACACCGACCCGCTGTGCGGCCAGGGCTTGGGACTCACCGTGCTGCAGGCGTAGCGCGCGCAGCGTCTCGGCCAGCGCGATGACGGCAGTCTCGGCCTTGATCGATAGGGCAGGCATGGGTTCATAATACGTTTCGCCGCCAAGCGGGGCAATGAAAAAAATCATAGTGCACTGAAAGAAAACATGGCAAATGCCGGATACGAACTCGTTCGAACGTCCTTGAATCTCGCCGCCGTGCCTCCGGCGCGCCCCGCCATTGTTCGGCCGGTAACTCGCATCGAGGCTATCGAAGGCCACTTGGCGGTGCCGGCGCACGTGGCGCCGCAAACCGRGGACCCACTCACTCACCTGTTGTTTGCGCTGAAGCATGAGGGCGTCAACATGCAGATCCTCGCCCAGGCCCTGCCGAAGATCTCGGCCGAACGGATGTTGAAGGAGCTCAAGGATTCTCCAAATGGCCAATACATCCGGGCGGCCTGCTACCTATGGGAGTTGCACACCGGGGCCGTGCTCGAGGACAAGCCTGACATCGCCGGCGGCTACGTCGACCTTTTCGACCCTGAACGATACGTGACCGGGCCGGACAATCGCAACAGCAGATGGCGCCTGAACTTCAACGGCCTCGGTTCGCCGACGTACTGCGTCACGGTTGAGCGGTCACCAGCCGTCGAAGCAGGAATCAGGTCGGACATCCTGGGCCGCACCAAAGCGTTCATCGACAGCCTGGGCAAGGAGATGATGGATCGAGCGCTTTCGTGGGCATACCTGCACGAGACCGAGGACAGCTACGCAATCGAGCGGGAAGCGCCGTCAGAAGATAAGGCCAGCAAGTTCATCGCGCTGCTGAAGCAGGCCCATGAGGGGCGGCCGCTCTCCGAGGAATACCTGGTCGAGCTTCAGTCTTCTACGGTCAGTGGCGTCTTCGAGAAGGCTGTCCAGTTTCGCAACGAGCAGAACTGGTTGCGCAACGGCGGGAACAGGGGAGGGGCTTCAAGCGTCTCGTACGTTCCTCCGCCACCTGAGGTCGTGCCCCTGCTCATGGATGAGTGGATGGCGTTTGCGAACACTGCGCCGAAGCAGATTGACCCGATCGTGGCCGCGAGCATCGCGTCGTTCGGATTCGTTTACATCCACCCGTTCATGGACGGCAACGGCCGCTTGTCGCGATTCCTCTTCCACAAGGCCCTGTGCACGTCCGGCCGGCTCGAGAAGGGCGCGCTGTTGCCAGTGTCGGTCGCGATGAARCGCAATGAGCGCCAGTACCTGGAGACGCTGCAGGCGTTCTCAGTTCCCGCTCGCGAATTGGTCCAGGTAACGTCGGCGGGCGAAGGTCAGTTCTRTTTCGACTTCAAGGCGGACGAYACGATCTATCGGTATTGGGAYGCCACACCGGCTGTGGAATTTGGGTTTGCGATGGCCGAGCAGGCGCTCAATGTCGAACTTCGCCAAGAGACGCAATACCTCGCGCACTTCGATGCGATTCGGCGCGYGATCGACGARCGCTACGACGTTCGTGGCTCGCTGCTCGCAACTCTGGTTTCGATCGCGATGGATGGCGAAGGGACAATCTCGAACAACAAGCGCAAGCGCTTCGCGGCGAACCTTCCTGCAGAGGTGTTTGATGCGATTGAAGCCTTCCAGCCTTCCAGCCTTCCAGCCTTCCAGCCTTCCAGTAGGTCCTTGCCACGCAGTGACGCGGGCAGGATGGCCACGAGCCGGCCACTTGCCTGGATCAGGGTGGAGGCTTCGTGCAGGTGCGCCAACGCGCGCCCGTCCGCGAATGGCGGGTTCATGAGGCAACGGTCGTATCTGGTGCTGGTCGCGCGCTGCGCGGCCGCCCAGGCGATGAAATCGGYCTGATGTGCCAGGTAGCCGCGAGCTCGCAAGACCTCGCATCGCAGGTCGGAAATCTCGACGCAGGTCGTGCGCTCGGGAGGCAGCWGGCAGGCCAGCCCGCCCAGGCCGGCGCTCGGCTCCAGGAAGGTGTCGTCCGCGCCGGCGTCGAGCATGTCGAACGCCGCCTCGGCCACGGTCGTCGGCGTTGGGTAGAACTGGTGACTCGACGCGTCGGGCAGGAATCCGGAGATGAGCACCTTGTTGAGCACGCCGCGCGGATTGAAGTCGAAGGTGTAGTTGTTGTGCTTCGTCGGGGCGCCGCCGATCGCCTCCAGCACGCGCTCGGCTTCCTGGCGTGCATGTTTGCCCTCGTCCATACCGTAGGGTAGACAGACGGTCGAGCGGCCAGCTCCGGCCGAGGCGTCGACSTTGCAGCCATCCAGCAGGCGCAGCACTGCAAAGGGCAGTGGGCGCTCCATCAGCATGAAAGACTTGGGCTTCGATYTCGGACGAGCCCKGAACTTGGCCGGGATCGCCATGGGATACAGGCTCGCGAGCACGCCGTTCAGGCGATATGCAAGCTCGGGGTTRATCTCCAGGTGGGCCGTKCCAACGCCGCGGTAGATGCGGATGCGCAGCGYGCCGCCGTCGACGTCGCGCCATTCGCCCCAGRCGTGGCTCTCGGCAATGCGCCTGAGGATCTGCGCGGTCTCGTAGTGCTTCAGACCCGGACGCCCCATGAAGGTCGCGATGACCGAGCGCAGGTCGTTGATAACCCCGGCGCGGCTATGGTTCGGGTGGCCATAGCTGTCCAGCACGTAGGCAAGGATCATCCGTTTCGAGAACCCTTGGGGCTGGTTCGTCACGTGCACTCAGGACAGCCCGCGGAAGATCCCGTCCACGCGTTCGGTGAAGAAGCCGTGCCTCGAGGCGAGCAGGTCCGCGATCGTCGGCCGCACCGCCTCTTCGGTGAAYGGAACGGTCTTGCGCTCGGCGATGGCCTTGTTCCATTCGTCGCGGCRGGCCTGCRGCATGCAGTCGAGCACGTCGGTCAGGGCAAGGGCCTTTGACCAGTAAGTCGCGTCCAGCACCGCCGTTKCCGACTCCACGTTGGCAAGCGAGTCGATAGAGATGGGCCTCCCCCGTTCCTCGCTTGCTTCCAGGAAGTAGCCCATCGCGGCCGCGAATTCMTCGCCGCGCAGCGTCTCGCCGAGCCGCTCGATGTTGCGGCGCAGCGCCTGATGTTGGCCGAGAAGCCCGTCGAGCAGGTCACTGCTGACGGGGGCGAAGAAGGTTGCACTCTCGTCGACCAGCTCGGCTTCGGCGCGTTCGATGGCTTGTAGTTCTTGGGAGTTTCGGTTCATTGCGAACCAAGATACAGACCGGACCGCAAACGCGCTAGGTTGAACGGAGGTCGAGCGGAAGCGGAAGCGATCCCTCACCGTCTTGGCGCCGCATC
>NZ_JBFTPS010000082.1:0-21486 GCF_056398605.1 Variovorax sp. 01T432 | reverse complement strand
CCGCCGGAGCGGCCGGTGCGGCAGCGGGCGCGGCGGCGCCTGCCTTCGCTGTGGTATCGATCCGCGCGATCACCTGGTCGGCGACGACGGTGGCGCCATCGGGCACCACGATCTCGACCAGCACGCCGGCCGAGGGTGCGGGCACTTCCAGCACGACCTTGTCGGTCTCGATTTCGATCAGGGTTTCATCGACGGCGATGGCGTCGCCGGCTTTCTTCTTCCACTGCAGCATGGTGGCTTCGGCCACGGATTCGGACAGTTGGGGGACTTTGACTTCAACGATGGACATTTTCTAGAGGCTCCGGCTTCGTGTTTCTTGTGGAGATGATCGGGTCTTGTTCTACTTGGTCAGCACGAAGCCTTTGAGCTTGGCGAAGGCGCCGTCGACCAGCGCCTTTTGCTGTTCCTGATGCAGGTGCGAATAGCCCACGGCGGGCGATGCCGAGGCGGCGCGGCCCGAGTAGCCGAGCTTCTGCCCCTCGTGCATGTTCTCGTGGATGTAGTGCTGAACGAAGAACCAGGCGCCCTGGTTCTGCGGTTCGTCCTGGCACCACACCACGTCGACGAGATTCGGGTACTTCTTGAGTTCCGCACCGAAGGCCTTGTGCGGGAATGGGTAGAGCTGCTCGACGCGGATGATCGCCACGTCGTCCAGGCCCTTTTCCTCGCGCTTCTTCGCGAGGTCGTAGTAGACCTTGCCGGAACAGGCCACGAGGCGCTTGACCTTGTCGGCCTTCAGTTCCTTGTGGTCTGGAATGACGGTCTGGAAGCTGCCCTTGGTGAACTCGGACAGCGGTGAGGTCGCATCCTTGTTCCGAAGCAGCGACTTGGGCGTCATGATGACCAGCGGCTTGCGCAGATTGCGCACCATCTGGCGGCGCAGCACGTGGAAGATCTGGCTCGCCGTCGTGGGCTGCACGATCTGCATGTTGGCGTCGGCCGCCAGCTGCATGAAGCGCTCCAGGCGCGCCGAGCTGTGCTCCGGGCCCTGGCCCTCGTAGCCGTGCGGCAGCATCAGCGTGATGCCGTTGACCCGACCCCACTTGACCTCGCCCGAGGCGATGAACTGATCGATCACGACCTGCGCGCCGTTCACAAAGTCGCCGAACTGGGCTTCCCAGATCACGAGTGTGTTCGGGTCGTTCGAGGCGTAGCCATATTCGAACGCGAGCACCGCTTCTTCCGACAGGATGGAGTCGATGACGACGAACGGCGCCTGGTTGTCGGCCACGTTCTGCAGCGGCACATAGGTGCCTTCGTCGAACTTCTCGCGGTTCTGGTCGTGCAGGACCGCATGCCGGTGCGTGAAGGTGCCGCGGCCGCTGTCTTCGCCCGACAGGCGCACGGGGTAGCCGCTGGCCACCAGCGAGGCGAAGGCCATGTGCTCGCCCATGCCCCAGTCGACGTTGACGTCGCCCCGGCCCATCGCCGCGCGGTCGTCCAGAACCTTCTTGACCAGCGGGTGCACCGTGAATTTCTCCGGCGCCTTGGTGATGCGTTCGGCCAGGCGCTTCCACTCCGCGGAGGGAATCGCCGTGTCGCCGGCGTCGGTCCACTTCTTGTTGAGGAAGGGGTTCCAGTCGACCGCGTACTTGCTCTTGAAGTTGGTCAGCACCGGGTCCGAGGTGTTCTTGCCCGCATCGAAGGCCGCGCGCTGCGCCTTGACCATGTCGTCGCCGAGCGTCTCGCCCAGGCCTTGCGCGGCCAGCTTGTCGGCGTAGAGCTTGCGCGTGCCGGGGTGCGCCGCGATCTTCTTGTACATCAGCGGCTGCGTGAGCGCGGGCGTGTCCTGCTCGTTGTGGCCGAGCTTGCGGAAGCAGATGATGTCGACCACCACGTCCTTCTGGAATTCCATGCGGAAATCCAGCGCGAGTTGCGTGGCGAGCACCACGGCCTCGGGGTCGTCGCCGTTCACGTGCAGCACCGGCGCATCGATCATCTTCACGATGTCGGTGCAGTACAGCGTCGAGCGGCTGTCGCGCGGGTCGCTGGTGGTGAAGCCGATCTGGTTGTTGATCACGATGTGGACCGTGCCGCCCGTGAAGTAGCCGCGGGTCTCGGCCAGCGCCAGCGTCTCCATGACCACGCCCTGGCCCGCGAAGGCGGCATCGCCATGCACCAGCACCGGCAGCACCTGCTTGCCCTGCGGATCGTCGCGGCGATCCATGCGCGCGCGCACGGAACCCTCGACCACCGGATTCACGATTTCGAGATGCGAAGGATTGAAGGCGAGGCTCAGGTGCACCGGGCCGCCGGGCGTGGTCACGTCCGAGCTGAAGCCCTGGTGGTACTTGACGTCGCCGCTGGGCAGGTCTTCCGGCGCGGTGTGATCGAACTCGGCGAACAGATCGGCCGGCAGCTTGCCGAGCGAATTGACCAGCACGTTGAGCCGGCCGCGGTGGGCCATGCCGATCACGATTTCCTGCACGCCCTTGATGCCGGCCTGGCTGATGAGCTCGTCCATCGAGACGATGAAGCTTTCGCCGCCTTCGAGCGAGAAGCGCTTCTGGCCGACGTACTTGGTGTGCAGGAAGCGCTCCAGGCCTTCGGCGGCCGTGAGGCGCTCGAGCACGTGCTTCTTCTGGTCGGCGTTGAGCTGCGGATTGGTCCGCGCGCTCTCGAACTTCTGCTGCCACCAGCGCTTCTGGCCCTGGTCGCTGATGTACATGTACTCGGCGCCGATGGTGCCGCAGTAGGTTTCGCGCAGCGCGTTGAGCAGGTCGCGCAAGGACATCGTGTCCTTGCCGAAAAAGGTGTTGCTGGTGTTGAACACCGTCTCGAGGTCGGCATCGGTGAAGCCGTAGAACGAGGGCTCGAGTTCCGGAATCGGCGGGCGCTCGGCGCGCTTGAGCGGATCGAGGTCGGCCCAGCGGGCGCCGACGTTGCGGTAGGCCGCGATCAGTTGCTGGACCGCCGTGCGCTTGCGGCCGAGTTCGGAATCGGCGCCGCTGGCCTGTACCACTTTCGTGGTGCCTTGCTTGGCGCGCTCGGCGAAGGCGTTGACGACCGGCAGGTGCGGAACGTCCTTGGTATTGCTGCCGTCGGTCGCGGGCACGTGCTGGAGCGCGTCGAAATACGAGCGCCAGTTGTCGGGCACGCTGCCGGGATTGGAAAGATAGTTCTCGTACATCTCCTCGACATACGGGGCATTGCCGCCGAAGAGGTACGTGTTGCCTTGATAGGCGCTGTAGACCGATGAGGAATCGCTCATATTCCGCTGACCTTGGCTTCCCTGAGGGAAGCATTAGCTGGTTTAAGAAACCTTCCGCGACACGGCTGAACCGATTGGCGGATGCGACTGTGGCTGGGGAAGGGCCTAGTACCTTGACATTGTGCCACGTCAACTATGTGACGGCATTCGGCCGAATAACACCTGGGTGTTCAGCTCTTCACCCGGCACAAGACGCGGCTCAAACTCACCTCGCATGGCGACGCCTTGCTGCCGCCCGTGCGCGCCGCGTTCCAGATGATCGCAACCGCCGCCGCCTCGCTCGGCGAATCAGTGATGGTGGGCGACCTGATCGTCTCCGCGCCGGTCGGGCTGACTTCGCGCCTGCTGACCCGCCACATCGGCGAATTCCTGAGCGCGCATCCGGACGTCAAGCTCAGGCTGATCCCCTCCAACAAGGACAAGGAGGTGTACCTGCCCGGCGTCGACATCTGCCCGCGCTGCGGCACGGGGACGCGCGTCAGTTGCGATAGACGACCCCGGGCAGCACGCACAGCATCTCGAAGGCCAGGTTCGCTCCCACCAGTGCGGTCGTGCCGTGCGGGTCGTAGGGCGGCGAGATTTCGACCAGGTCCGCGCCGACCAGGTCCAGGCCGCGCAGGCCACGGATGATCTCCATACCCTGATGCACGCTCAGGCCGCCGATCTCGGGCGTGCCGGTGCCGGGCGCGAAGGCGGGGTCCAGCCCGTCGATGTCGAAGCTGAGGTAGACCGGCCCGTTGCCGACGCGGGCGACAACCTCCTGCATCAGGGGCACCAGGCTGCGGTGCCAGCACTCCTCGGCCTGCACCACCCGGAATCCCTGCGCGCGGCACCAGTCGAAATCGTCGGCGTGATAGCCGGTGCCGCGCAGGCCGATCTGCACCACGCGATTGCAGTCGAGCAGGCCCTCCTCCACCGCCCGGCGAAAAGGCGTGCCGTGGGCGATCTTCTCTCCGCCCATGGTGTCGTTCACATCCGCATGGGCGTCCACGTGCACGACGCCGATCGGCCCGTGGCGCTTGTGCATGGCCCGCAGGATCGGCAGCGCGATGGTGTGGTCGCCGCCGATGGTGATCGGCCGGCAGCCATTGGCGATGATTGCATCGTACGCCATGGCGATGCGCTCGATCGAATCCATGATGTTGTACGCGTTGGTCGCAACGTCACCGATGTCCGCCACCTGCAGCGAATCGAAGGGCGCGGCGCGCGTCGCCATGTTATAGGGGCGAAGCAGCACCGATTCGCTGCGCACCTGTCGCGGCCCGAAGCGCGCGCCCGAGCGGTTGGAGGTTCCGAGGTCGAAGGGAACGCCCACGAAGCAGGCGTCGAGGCCCACGGACGTCTCCTGGAAGGGCAGGCGCATCATCGTCGCGATGCCCGCGAAGCGCGGCACTGCGTCGCCGCTCAGGGGCTGGTTGAAACGCAGGGGAGAGGGAGGGTCCGACGGGTTCACGGCGTGCTTCATCGAGTAGCGGATGAACAAATCATAGAAGCTCGCGTATCGCGCACGCGGCAAATAATCTCAGCATCAGGGCTTAGATCTATTCCCTCCCCCGTGCCCCGCCCTCACTATGCTGCCAGGCCCCTCGCCTCATGGGTCTGTTCAGGTGATGCAGCAAGGCGCGAGCTTTGTGCCGGTGTGAGGGTTTTTCCTGCCGGGCTGGCGCTTTCAATCATCATATGATTGCCGCGAAGCCCGGTCCGCCGGATCGCAAAACAAGAATGCAGGAGCGAGAGACAAGCATGCAGGCCTCGAATCCAGATGGCTCGAATGGGAGCACGACCGGCGCGACGGAGGTGCTTGTCGTCGCGCCCTTGATGCCCTTCCTGATGGAAGCCCTGCGTGGCGCGTACACGGTGCACGATCGCGTCCATGTGAGCGACCCCGCCGCCTTCGCCGCGGTGGCCCCGCGCATTCGCGCTGTCGTCGCCAATGGCGAGGCCAAGGTGCCGCGCGAGCTGATCGATCGCCTTCCCGCGCTCGAGGTGATTTCGGTGTTCGGCGTCGGCTACGACGGTGTCGACGTTGCGGCCGCGCACGAGCGGGGCATTCCCGTGACCAATACGCCCGAGGTGCTCAACGACGACGTAGCCGATCTCGCATTGGGCTTGCTGTTGTCGATTGCGCGCGGCATTCCGCAAGCCGATCGCTTCGTGCGCGAAGGCCTCTGGCCCCAGGGCCCGATGGCGTTGGGTCGCAAGCTCACCGGAGCGCGCCTGGGCATCGTCGGCATGGGCCGCATCGGTCAGGCCATCGCGCACCGCGCGCTCGCGTTTCGCATGGAGATCTCCTACACCGCGCGTTCGCCACGCCCGGCGCTCCCCTACACCTACTACCCCGATGCGGCCGCGCTCGCGACCGAGGTCGATTTCCTGGTGGTCATCACGCCGGGTGGGGCGGCCACGCGGGGCATGATCGATGCGAAGGTGCTGCAGGCGCTCGGACCTCAGGGCTACCTCGTCAATGTGGCGCGCGGCAGCGTGGTCGACCAGCCGGCGTTGATCGCCGCACTGCAGGCCGGCGTGATTGCAGGCGCCGCGCTCGACGTCTTCGTCAACGAGCCCGATGTGCCCGCCGAGTTGCGCGCCATGCCCAACGTGGTGCTCACGCCGCACATCGGCAGTGCGACCCGGCAGACGCGCGAGGCCATGGGCCAGCTGACCTTCGACAACCTGCGCGCGCATTTCGCGGGCCGGCCCCTGCTGACGCCGGTCGTTTCCTGAAGACGCGATGATCAGGAACGCCCATGGCCACACGGTCGACCTGCTGGGCGAGGCCATCGTTTCCGGTCGCTACAGCGAAGGCGGCATCATTCCCCCGGAGCCCGTTCTGGGCGAGCAGCTCGGCATCAGCCGCACCGTCGTGCGCGAAGCGATCAAGGCCCTTGCGGCCAAGGGAATGATCGTCACGGGCCCCAAGGTCGGCAGCCGGGTGCTGCCGCAGGACGCCTGGAACTGGTTCGACCCGGACGTCATCACATGGCAGGCACGCGTGGGCCTGACGCCGGAATTCCTGCGCGATCTGCAAGACCTGCGGCGCGTGGTGGAGCCTGCCGCGGTGCGGCTCGCCGCCGAGCGGGCCGGCCTTGCCGACATCGCCGAGATCGAGGCCGCGTACGCCGGCATGAAGGACGCCATCGAGAACGGCGGCGACTACGTGACGAACGACCTGCGCTTTCACCACGCGCTGTTGCGCGCCGCGGGCAACCGGATGCTGACCCAGATGAGCAAGGCGCTGGACGCATTGCTTCGCACCAGCTTCGAGATTTCGACCTCGCTCAGCGACGGCCCCGCGCTGTCGCTGCCCATGCACCGCGCGGTGCTCGATGCGGTCAAGGCGCACGAGCCCGCGAGAGCCGAGCGCGCCATCATCAAGCTGATCGACGGCGCGCGTTCCGATATCGAGACGGTGCTTGGCTCGCGCAAGCAGCCTGCGCGTCCGAACCGCACGGGCGCACGACTCAAGACAGCGCGCGCTCGGCCCAGGACGAGCTGAGGCAGCACCAAGACGCAGTTTTCGTTTCCCCCACCTGGCATTCACGCTTTCACAACAAGGAGACAACGCAACATGAAAATCAAATCGCTCATCGCCCCGACGCTGATGGCGCTGGGACTGGTAGCCGCCGGCCACGCGTCCGCGGAGGAAAAACTCACCGTCTGGTGGGTCAAGGGCTTCTACAAGGCCGAGGACGACGCGCTCTTCGCCGCGATCAAGAAATACGAAGCACTGCACAAGGACGTCAAGATCGACCTGTCGCAGTACCCGATCCAGGACATGATTCCGAAGACCGTGTCCGCGCTCGATTCGGGCAGTCCGCCCGACGTCGCCTACGCCGACGTGTACGACTTCCAAGTCACCGGCAAGTGGGCCTACGAAGACAAGCTCGAAGACCTGAGCAGCGTGATCACCCCGATCAAGGCACGCTTCGCGCCCAACACGGTCGAGACCACGTACCTCTACGACGACAAGACCAAGGCCAAGGCCTACTACGCGTTCCCGATCAAGCAGCAGACGATGCACATCGAATACTGGATCGACATGCTGAACGACGCGGGCTTCAAGGAGTCGGACATCCCGACCGGATGGAAGGACTACTGGTCGTTCTGGTGCGACAAGGTCCAGCCGGCCAGCCGCCAGAAGACGGGCAAGCGCACCTTCGGCATCGGCATGCCGATGGGCGTGGACTCGAGCGACTCGTTCTACTCGTTCCTGACCTTCATGGACGCCTACAACGTCAAGCTGGTCGACGACAACGGCAAGCTGCTGGTCGACGACCCGAAGGTCAAGGCAGGCCTGGTGAGCGCGCTCACCGACTACACCGCGCCTTACACCAAGGGCTGCACGCCTCCTTCGTCGACAAGCTGGAAGGATCCGGACAACAACGTCGCCTTCCACAACAAGACGACCGTGATGACGCACAACGCGACGATCTCCATCGCCGCCAAGTGGCTCGACGACATGGACAACGCGACGCTCACGCCCGAGCAGCGCGAAGAAGCCAAGAAGAACTACACCGAGCGCATCCGCACGGCCGGCTTCCCGAACAAGCCCGACGGCAGCAAGATGGTCTACCGCACCGCCGTGAAGACCGGCGTGGTCTTCAAGGACGCGAAGAACAAGGCGCGGGCGAAGGAATTCGTCTCCTTCCTGCTGCAGGAAGAGAACCTCACGCCTTATGTGGAAGGCGCGCTCGGCCGCTGGTTCCCGGTGACGAAGGAAGCACAGGCACGCCCCTTCTGGAAGGCTGATCCGCATCGGCTGTCGGTGTTCAACCAGTACGCCGCCGGGACCGTGACCTTCGAGTTCACCAAGAACTACAAGTTCACCATCCTCAACAACGAGAACGTCTGGGCCAAGGCGATGAGCCGTGTCGTCACCGACAAGGTGCCGGTGGACAAGGCGGTCGACGAGATGATCGAGCGCATCAAGGTCGTCGCCAAATAAGGCTTGCCCCCGGACTGCGCGCACTTCGTGTCGCTACGTCTTCCCCCTTCCGGGGGCAACACCTGCGGGCCGGCGCAGCCGGTTCCGCGGTGTTTCTGGGTTTGAACCGCTGACCACAAGGGGATCGCATGAGCAGCATTACAACCGCCGTGGCCGAAGCGCCACGGCTCCAGCGCAAGGACCGGTGGCAGTTCTGGGGCCGACTGATGGTCGTGCCCTATCTGCTGTTCTTTCTGGTGTTCGTTCTATATCCGGTCTGCTACGGCCTCTGGCTGGCGCGGCACCCGCAGAGCTATGTGCACCTGGTCGAGGATCCGATCTTCTTCCGTTCCGTCATCAACACACTGGTGTTCCTGGTGGTGGCCATCAATATCAAGATGGGCGTCGCGTTGGTGCTCTCGGGCTTCTTCGTGCAGACCCGCTGGTGGATCAAGATCGTCTCGGCGCTGTTCATCCTGCCCTGGGCGATGCCCTCGATCCCGACCATTCTTTCGGTCCGCTTCATGCTGAACCCCGAATGGGGCGTGATCAACACCACCATCTTCCGCCTGACGGGCGCGGACGGGCCGAACTGGCTCAACGACCCCACGCTCGCGCTGACCTTCGCGATGCTGATGCACGTCTGGAAGTCCCTGCCCTTCTGGACGCTGATCCTCGTGGCCGGCCGGCTGGCCATCCCGAGCGAACAGTACGAGGCCGCCTCGGTCGACGGCGCCACCTCCTGGCAGAAGTTCCGCTTCATCAGCTGGCCGGCACTCAAGACGCTCTACCTGACCTCCACCATCCTGTCGATGATCTGGACGCTGGGCGACTTCAACAGCGTCTACCTGCTGACCGGCGGTGGCCCGGCCGACCTGACGCACGTTCTGGCCACATTGGGTATCCGCTATCTGCGCCTCGACCAGGTCGACCTGTCGATGGCTTCGATCGTGGTCGCCATGCCGCTGGTCCTTCCGCTTGTTTACTTCATGATGAAGAGGCTCTCCAAATGAAGCGCTGGACGCCCAAGGCCGTCGCCACCGAGGCCAAGCTGCTGCTCATCGGAATCCCGGTGACACTGTGGACCCTGTTCCCGATCTACCACATGGTGCTGTTCGCCATCTCACCCAGGGACTCGGCAACCTCGGGCCACCTGTGGCCCACGCACCCGACGCTGCAGAACTTCGCGATCGTCTTCCAGGAAAAGCACTTCTATCTCAACCACTTCTGGCGCCAGCTCGGCAACTCGCTGCTCATCGCGGTCTCGGTCGGCGCGCTGACGCTGTTCGTCGCCACCACGGCAGCCTTCGCGATCAGCCGCCTGCGCGTGCCGGGCGGGCGCACGGTGATGAACCTGGCCTTGTTTACCTACTTCATTCCGGCAGCCTTCCTGGCAGTGCCCATGTACAAGACGATGGGCAACTACGGGCTGCTCAACAGCCAGTGGTCGCTGATCCTGGCGATGGTGACCATCGCCTCGCCCTACTGCATCTGGGTGCTCAAGCAGGCCTCCGACAAGCTGCCCTATGAACTCGACGAGGCGGCACGCATGGATGGCGCCTCGCCGATCCAATTGTTTCGCATGGTGTACCTGCCGCTGATGGTGCCCTCGCTGGTCGCCGTCGGCACCTATGCGCTGCTGCTGGCGTGGAACGAATACCTCTTCGCCTTCCTGCTGCTGTCCAAGGACACGAGCGTGACGCTGGCGGTGGCGCTCGGCAACTTCCTCTCGGCGGACGATTCGCCATGGGAGCTGCTGATGACGACGGGCCTCATCTACGCGCTGCCGCCGGCGGCGATCTATTACACCTTCAAACGCTACATGGTCGGCGGCCTCACGGCCGGCGCCGTGAAGAGCTGACACCCGAGGAGGAGAAACACATGGCTTCAGTCACTTTCCGCAATATCCGAAAGTCCTTCGGCAAGGTCGAGATCCTGCGAGGCCTGGGCTTCGACATTGCCGACGGCGAGTTCGTCGTTCTGGTGGGCCCCTCGGGCTGCGGCAAATCCACGCTGCTGCGCATGCTTGCGGGCCTGGAGGACATCAGCGGCGGCGAAATCCTGATCGACGGCCGGGTGGTCAACGACCTCGAATCGAAGGACCGCGACATCGCCATGGTGTTCCAGAGCTACGCGCTCTACCCGCACATGACGGTCGGCGAGAACATGGCCTTCAGCATGCGTCTGCGCAATGCCGACAAGGCCGTGACGGCGGAGCGCCTGGCGAAAGCGGCGAAAATCCTCAATCTCGATCATCTGCTCGAGCGCTATCCGCGCGAACTCTCGGGCGGGCAGCGCCAGCGCGTGGCGATGGGCCGCGCCATCGTGCGCGACCCCAAGGTGTTCCTGTTCGACGAACCGCTGTCGAACCTCGACGCCAAGCTGCGGGTGGCCATGCGCGCCGAGATCAAGGCACTGCACCAGCGGCTGAAGACAACCACCGTCTATGTGACGCACGACCAGATCGAGGCCATGACCATGGCGGATCGCATCGTGGTGATGCACGACGGCATCATCGAGCAGATCGGCACGCCCCTCGAGTTGTTCGACCGCCCGGGCAACCTGTTCGTTGCCCAGTTCATCGGCTCGCCGTCGATGAACATCGTGGCCGGCACGGTGCGTCAGGCCGATGGCCGGCAATGGGTGGATGCGCAAGGCGCGCAGTGGCCGCTTTCGCGCGATGCCCGCGTCGTCGACGGACAGTCCGTGCACTACGGTATCCGGCCGACCGATCTCGTGCTGTCGACGAGCGCGCAGGGCATCGCGGCGCAGGTGGTGGTCGTGGAGCCGACCGGCGCCGAAACCGAGCTGCTTTTGCAGGTGGGGCCGGAGAAGCTGATCGTCGTGATCCACGGCCGTGCGGATGTGGGGCCGAACGACACGGTGCATCTCGCGATCGACCCGGCCAAGTCCCATGTGTTCGACAGCGGCAGCGGCGTCCGCCTCGGCTGAAGCGTTCCGGCGTCATCACGATGGCCCGCCTCTCGGACCCTGAGATCGCGCAGTACCACGCCGAGGGCTACGTGGTGCCGCAGTTCAGCCTGCCCCCCACGCGGGTGGCGCGAATGCGCGAGGCGCTCGATGCGTTGATCCGCGCGAACCCGGGCGTGCGCCCCGAGAAGCTGGTTTCCGCCCACATCGAGGGCGACAACGGCGAAGGCGTGCGCGGCAACCGGCTGTTTCTGGAACTGGCGATGGACCCCGACATCGTGGAACTCGTGTCCGGCGTGATCGGGGAGGACGTGATCCTGTGGGGCTGCCATGTGTTCTGCAAGCCGGCGGCCGAAGGCTACGAAACGCCATGGCACCAGGACGGCCACTACTGGCCGATCCGGCCGCTGGCCACCTGCACCGTCTGGGTGGCGCTCGAGGAGTCTTCCATCGAGAACGGCTGCCTGCGCGTGATTCCGCGCTCGCATCGCGACCGGGTGCTGCATCCCCACCTCCACGAAGACCGCACCGACCTCACGCTGAACCAGCGCATGGAGGCGGGCAGCTTCGACGAGGCCAGTGCGGTGGATCTGGAGTTGCGGCCGGGCCAGATGTCGCTGCACGACGTCTATATGATCCACGGCGCCAAGGCCAATACGTCGACACGACGCCGCACCGGCGTAGCGCTGCGCTACATGCCGGCGACTTCGGTGTTCGAGCGTGATCTGAGGCCGGCCGAGGGCAAGACCGGCCTGGCGGTCAATTTCGCGCAGCGGCCCTTGTGGCTGCTTCGCGGCATCGACCGCAGCGGGCGCAACGACTTCGAGATCGGGCACCGCAGCCAAACGCCGAGATAAGCTGCCAACCGTTGGCCGCCAACGCGGACCTAGGGTAAACCCTATAATGGGCACCGGCGCGTGAATCACATGCGCATTCACCTAGGAGAGCATCTTGGTTTCAAACGATCTCGCGCTGGACGGCTATCTCAATTCGCGCGCCCAGGGTTCAGGCTTGGCTTCGTACGTTCGAACCCTGGCCTCCAGCTTCTTCGTAGCAAGTCCCCTGCCAGTGGCAGCCGCCGTCCCGGTGTCGCGCAAGGCAGAGGCCGAGGCCCTCCGGGCGATTGCGTGGAAGTACGACGCTTCGGACCGCGGATTTGCCGACGACCTCTACGCCGCGGCGGATCGTCACGAAGGCATCGCCTGAGTTCGGTTCGAGCGCCGATCTGAGGGACTGGGTTGTCCCTCAGGTCGGAGCCCCTCATGAAGAGGCAGGGCCGCTCTTCATGAATATATGTTCGTCTATGATGCGGCGGTGAAGCCCAAAGACGACGAAAAGCTCCGCGCCATTGCCAAGGCGACATTCACGCTGGTCGAGCAGACCGGCCTGAGTGGTCTCACCATGGCCGCCATCGCGCGCGAAGCAGGCCTGGCCACCGGCACGCTGTACGTCTACTTCAAGTCGAAGGAAGAACTGCTGGTCGCGCTCTACGAGCAGGCCAAGACCGAAACCGCGGCCAGCCTGATGCAGGGCGACGACCCTGCGGCGCCCTTTCGCAGCCGCTTTCAGCGGATGTGGTCGAACTGGCTGGAGCACCGCCTGACCCACTATGCCCAGGTGGTGTTCCTCGAGCAGTACTACAACTCGCCATGGTTCAGCGAGGCCAGCCGCAACCTGTCGGCCCGCCTCATCAAGGACTGGGTCGATCTGATCGAAACAGCGAAGGCTCGACAAATCCTCAAGGACGTACCGACACCCATGCTGATCAACAGCTTCGGCGGCTCGGTGCGCGAGACCGCGAACATGCTGCGGTCCGGCGCCTTGACACACACCGATGCCCATCTGGCGATGGCATTCGGCCTGTGCTGGGACGGCATCAAGGCCTGACCGGCTTGACCGGATCCATCGACAGGGCTATCGTTTAACCGAATCAATGTTCACCAAAAGGAACTCGCAATGAGCACGCTCAACATCAACGGGCAGGAACGTCAGGTCGATGTCGACCCGTCCACCCCCATTCTCTGGGCGCTGCGCGATACGCTCGGCATGACGGGCACGAAGTTCGGTTGCGGCGCGGCCTTGTGCGGCGCCTGCACGGTGCACCTCAACGGCCAGGCCATCCGTTCGTGCGTGACGCCGATCTCCGCCGCGGCGGGACAGAAAATCACGACGATCGAGGCCGTCACCGGCGGCGGCGACAAGGTCGGCAAGGCGGTGCACGAGGCCTGGGTCAAGCATGACGTGGCGCAATGCGGTTACTGCCAGAGCGGCCAGATCATGTCGGCCACCGCATTCCTGAAGACCGTCCCGCGCGGCAAGCTGCCCACCGACGCCGAGATCGACTCGGCCATGGCCGGCAACATCTGCCGCTGTGGCACCTATGCGCGCATCCGTGCCGCGATCGGCGATGCCGCCAAGACGCTCGCCTGAAGGACAAGACATCATGCATTTCGATCAGACCACTTTCGAGCTGCCCGCGAACCTGCGAGGGCTGTTGGCACCGGAGCGCGGTGTCGCCGCGTCCGAGGGCCTGCCGCGGCGCAGCTTCCTGAAGCTGACGGCGATCAGCGGCTTCGCGCTCGGCGCGTTTCCGCTCGGCGCGATGGCGCAGCAGGACGACACCAAGCATGCCGGCCTGAAGCCGCTGCAGCAGCCGTCGGCCTTCGTCCACATCGACAAGGACGGCACCACCACCATCACGATCAACCGGCTCGACTTCGGCCAGGGCGTGCAAACGTCTCTGCCGATGATCCTGGCGGAAGAACTCGACGCCGACTGGTCCAAGGTCAAGAGCGCGCACGGCGGCAACGACCCGGCCTATGTCGACCCGGTCTTCGGCATGCAGATCACCGGCGGCTCGGGCTCGATCGCGCATTCGTACACGCAGTACCGCGAGCTCGGCGCCCGCACCCGGGCGATGCTGGTCAGCGCCGCCGCGGCGCGGTGGAAGACCGATGCGTCCGGCCTGCGCACCCGGGACGGGGTCGTCACCGGCCCCGGCGGCAAGCAGCTGAGCTACGGCGAACTGGCCGAGGCCGCGATGAAACTGCCGGTGCCCGAGTCGGTCAGGCTGAAGGACCCGAAGGAGTTTCGCCTGATAGGCAAGGCCACCGGCCGGCTGGACGCGAAGGCCAAATCCAGCGGACATCAGGATTACGGCATCGACGTCCGCCTGCCCGGCATGCTGACCGCGGTGGTTGCGCATCCACCGGTGTTCGCCGCGAAGCTGAAGTCGCTCGACGACAGCGCGGCGAAGGCCGTGAAGGGCGTGAAGGCCGTGCTGCGCGTTCCGCTCGATCGCGGCGGTGAAGGCGTGACCGTGATCGCCGATGGCTACTGGCCCGCCAAGCAGGGCCGCGATGCGCTCAAGCTCGAATGGGACACGAGCGGCGTCGAGAAAGTCGACAGCGTGAAGCAGCTGGCGCAGTACCGCGAACTGGCGACGAAGCCGGGTCCGCGCAAGTTCGACGCCGATGTGTCCGGCCTGGCGAATGCCACGAACAAGATCGACGCGGAGTTCGTGTTCCCCTACCTGGCGCACGCGCCGATGGAGCCGCTCAACTGCACCGTCCGCGTCACCGGTGACAAGGCCGAGCTGTGGCTGGGTTCGCAGATGCCGGGCTTCGACGGCCTGGCCGCATCCAAAGTGCTGGGCGTGCCGCCGCAGAACGTCACGATGAATGTGCAGATGGCCGGCGGCGGCTTCGGCCGGCGTGGAATTCCGAGCAGCGACTACGTGGTCGAGGCCTGCGCCGTCGTGAAGGCGGCGCAGTCGGCCGGCATCACCGCGCCGATCCGCACGCTATGGAGCCGCGAGGATGACATCAAGGGTGGCTACTACCGGCCCATGCATGTGCACACCGCGAAGATCGGCTTCGACGCGCAAGGCAAGATCGCGGCGTGGGACCACGTGATCGTCGGCCAGTCCATCATGGCCGGCACGGCGTTCGAATCGATGATGGTCAAGGACGGCATCGACGGCACGGCCACCGAAGGCATGCGCGAACCGTACGCGATTCCGATGCGGCTCACGGTGCACCACCCCAAGGTCAACGTGCCGGTGCTCTGGTGGCGCAGCGTGGGCTCGACGCACACCGCCTTCGTGATGGAGACGCTGGTCGACGAGGTCGCCCGCGCCACGAAGCAGGACCCTGTGGCCTATCGCATGAAGCTGATCGGCGACGATCATCCGCGCCACAAGCTCGCGCTGCAGCTGGCGGTCGACAAGTCCGGCTATGGCAAGAAGACGCTGCCCGCGGGCCGGGCCTGGGGCGTGGCTGTGCACGAGTCGTTCAACTCGGTGGTCGCCTACGTCGTCGAGGCCTCGGTGCAGGACGGCACGCCAACATTGCACAGCGTGACGGCCGGCGTGCATTGCAACCTCGTGGTGAACCCGCGCAGCCTGGAAGCGCAGGTCCAGGGCGCCGCGCTGATGGGCCTGTCGATGTGCCTGCCAGGCGCGGCCATCACGCTGAAGGACGGTGCGGTGGAGCAGGGCAACTTCGGCGATTTCGCCGTGCCTCGCATCACGGCCATGCCGCAAATCGCCGTGCACACGGTGCCCAGCGCCGATGCGCCGACCGGCATGGGCGAGCCGGGCCTGCCGCCTCTCGCGCCAGCGTTCGCGAATGCGGTGGCGACGCTCACCGGCAAGCCCTTGCGCGAACTGCCGTTCAAGCTGGCCTGACGGCACTCGCAGGAGACCGGCCCGCTGATCGCTTGGCGCGGCCGGCCCGTCAAGCTATTGTTTGCGCCGCGCGCGGGTAAATTCTGACGCGTTCGCTCGCCGCTGCGCCCATGATGGGCGCAGCGGCCTGCCAGCCCCTACCCAAACCACCAGGAGACAACGATGGCAAACGAAAGCAATCCGTTCGGCGATCTGACGAAGATGATGCAGCAGTTCACCGTCCCGGGGCTCGACATGGGGGCGATCATCGAGTCGCGGCGCAAGGACATGGAGGCGCTGGTCGAAGCCAACAAGGCGGCCTACGAGGCCATGCAGGCCTTGGCGCGCAAGCAGAGCGAGATCATGACGCAGGCCATGCAGGGGATCCAGGAGTCGGCGAAGGGACTGGTCGCCAGCGCATCCGATCCCGCCAAGCAGGCAGAACTGGTGCGCGGCGCCTACCAGAAGGCGATCGCCGACATGACGGACCTCGCGGAGATGGCCCGCCAGTCGCAGGTGGACGCCATGGCCGGCATCACGGAACGGGCCACGCAGAGCATGGAAGAAATGAAGAAGCTGATGCAGCCCAAGTAGCGCGGGTCGCCGTTGCGCATGACAATCCGACCGCATGAGCAGCCGCATCCATCCCCTCGCCGGCAAACCGGCGCCCGCGACCATCCTCGTGGACATCCCGAGGCTCGTCACCGCCTATTACACGGGCGTTCCCGACCCCGGCGTCGCGGCTCAGCGCGTCGCCTTCGGCACCTCCGGGCACCGGGGGTCGTCATTCGAGCTCTCTTTCAATGAAGCGCACGTGCTGGCGATCACCCAGGCCATCTGCCAGTACCGCTCGCTCCAAGGCATCGACGGGCCCCTGTTCCTCGGCATCGACACGCACGCGCTGTCCGAGCCCGCCTGCGCGAGCGCGCTTGAGGTGCTGGCCGGCAACGGCGTAGAAGTGATGCTCGCCGAGGGCGACGAGTACACGCCCACGCCGGCGATCTCCCGCGCGATCCTGGTGCACAACCGCGGACGCGCCGACCATTCCCCGGGGCTGGCCGACGGCATCGTCGTGACGCCTTCGCACAATCCGCCCGACAGCGGCGGCTTCAAGTACAACCCGCCCAATGGCGGACCGGCCGACCAGGGCGTGACCGGGTGGATCGAACAGACCGCCAACGCCTTGCTCGAGAACAAGCTGGCCGGCGTGAAACGCCTGAGCCATTCTCAGGCGCTGCGGGCATCGACGACGCATCGGCACGACTACCTGGGGGCCTATGTCGCAGAACTCGGCGACATCATCGACATGGATGCGATCCGCGGGGCGGGGCTGCGCATCGGCGTGGACCCACTCGGCGGCGCCGGCGTGCGCTACTGGCCGCGCATCGCGGAGCGCTACCGTCTCGACCTCAGCACCGTCAACGAGGCGGTCGACCCCACCTTCGGCTTCATGACGGTGGACTGGGACGGCCGCATCCGGATGGATCCGTCATCGCCTTATGCGATGCAGCGGCTGCTCGACATCAAGGACCGGTTCGACATCGCCTTCGCCTGCGACACTGACCACGACCGCCATGGCATCGTCACTCCGCAGGCCGGCTTGCTGCCGCCGAACCACTATCTGTCGGTCATGATCGACGACCTGTTCCAGCACCGGCCCCAGTGGGGCGCCAAGGTGGCGGTGGGCAAGACGGTGGTCAGCACGCGGCTGATCGACCTCGTCAGCGCGCGCCTGGGCCGGCGACTGTACGAAGTTCCGGTCGGCTTCAAGTGGTTCGCCAGCGGTCTGCAGGACGGCTCGCTCGGTTTCGCCGGCGAGGAAAGCGCGGGTGCGACCTTCCTGCGCCGTGACGGCCGCGCCTGGACCACCGACAAGGACGGCATCGTGCCGGCGCTGCTGGCGGCCGAGATGACGGCGCGCGGCGGGCGCGATCCGGGCGAGCTGTACGCGGGACTTGCACGCGAGTTCGGCGAACCGGTGGCAGACCGCGTCGAGGCGGCGGCGACCCCGCAGCAGAAGAAGAAGCTCGGGGCCCTGTCCCCCCAGCATATCCAGGCGAGTCAACTCGCCGGGGAGCCGATCACGAGCATCCTCGACAAGGCACCCGGCAACGGCGCGCCGATCGGCGGTATCAAGGTGAGCACGCAAAGCGGCTGGTTTGCCGCGCGCCCCTCGGGCACCGAAGACATCTACAAGATCTACGGCGAGAGCTTCAGCGGCGCGGCCCACCTGCAACGCATCCTGGCCGAAGCGCAGGCCATCGTCGATCGGGCGATTGCCTAGCGGATCAGCGCCTGGAAATCCCTGAAGGCCGGGTGCTCCGCCGTGCGCAGCCACTCGAAGCCGACCATTTCGGTGGTGACGAGTTCGGCGCCGGCGCCCGCCAGCCGGTCGAAAGCCGCGTCGCGGTTGCGTTCGGTCCGCGAACTGCAGGCGTCGGTCACGACCCACACTTCGAATTCGTCCTCGAGCAGGTCGAGCGCTGTCTGCAACAGGCACACATGCGCTTCACAGCCGGCCATCACGATGGTGTTGCGCTCTTCGACGGCGGCGGCCTTCTGCAAGTGCTTCGGCAGGCTTCGGGCGTTGCCCTGGGGCGCCTTGGCCGGTGCCCGCAACCATTCGCCGAGACCTTCTTCTGCCCCGCTGAAGTGCATCTTGGCCAGCGTGCGCTGGCACAGGGCCCGGATCTCGGGCAGGTTCTCGCCCAGCTTGGACGGGTTCTGCTCGGTGCCCCAGATCGGAACATTCACCAGTTGGGCGATCTTGCCGAGGCGAACGGCGTTCTTCGAGACGGCGTCGGCCTCCAGGATCGCGGGCATCAGGCGCGCCTGGTAGTCGACCAGAACCAATTGGGATTGCGATGCGTCTAGCAGCATGGGTGAGCGTCTTTCGGGAATTCGGCAGGGGCTAGACCGTACCACCGAACAGATCGCATGGAGTGGATTGGGCCGCCGCCGCGCCCGATTCGCCCGCCGGGGCGGGAAGTCAATGGAACGCCAGACTTGCGGCCGTTCCGGTGGATTTCGCGGCGGTCGATACAGCACCGAGCGCCTCGCTGGAAGGATCGAAGCCCGAGCTAAGCAGGTGGAGCGCCAGCGCGGCATCCATCGACTGGACATGCTTGAGATACCAGCCTCTCAACTGGTGAGCCATCTCACGCACCTGGAGAAGCTTGCCTTCGCGCGCCTGCAACAAACCTTCTCGCATAACCGAGAGAACGACGCGGTGCTGGATGGTGTGATCCTTCTGCAGGGAGTAGCCGGTCGACTTCATCCACCGGTCCTGGCAACCGAAGTTCTCGGCGGCGCATTCCACCAGTTCCTGCCAGGCCGCGGCCAGCGCGGCATCGTCGGCCTTGTCCACCAGGCCCAGTCGGTCCACGAAATGTCGATGGGCCTCGTCCATGAACGGCAATTCGAGGGTGGCGGAGTTGGGGGCTTGCATGGCGGCCATCTGATTTCCTTGCTGGAAGAAGACAAGGACAAGGCTATCCATGGTCGATGCCGGATGATTTGACATGACGCAACCATTGCGCAGGCCGCGCCGATATCGACGCGCCTTTCGCATCCGGCCCGTCAAGACGGCGAGCGCTCAGTCGGGCAGCAGCCTGATCAGCTTTCCATCGGACTCATCCGTCAGGATGTAGAGCAGTCCGTCAGGCCCTTGCTTGACGTCACGGATCCGCGCGCGGCCCTCTTCCAGCAGCTTGTGCTCGGCCACGACCTTGCCGTCCCTGAGTTCGATGCGGTCGAGATAGCCGAACTTCAGCGAACCGACGAAAAGATTGCCCTTCCAGGCGGCGCCGTAGCGATCGCTGGACAGGAAAGCCATGCCGGAAGGCGCGATCGAAGGCACCCAATAGTGCAGGGGCTGCTCCATTCCCTCCTTGTGCGTGATGCCGTCCCCGATCTTTCCCCCGCCGTAGTTCTCGCCGTACGTGATGACGGGCCAACCGTAGTTGCGGCGGGGCAGCGGGATATTGATCTCGTCACCGCCTTGCGGGCCGTGTTCCGTCATCCAGAGCTGCCCATCGGGGGCGAGCGTCGCGCCTTGGCCGTTGCGGTGGCCGTAGCTCCAGATCTCTGGCAGCGCGCCCGCCCGCCCGACGAAGGGGTTGTCCGTGGGGATCTCGCCATCCTTCCCGATGCGGACGATCTTGCCCAGATGGTTGTCGAGCTTCTGCGCATCCTCCTTGCGGCTGAAGCGCTCGCCGAGCGTGAGAAAGAGATTGCCGTCCCTGGCTTCGACGATCCGGCAGCCGAAATGATTGCGGCTGACGACCTTGGGGCGCTGGCGGAAGATGACCTTCACGCCTTCGAGGCGGCTGCTGTCGCCCGACAAGCGGGCGCGCGCAAGCGCCGTGCCATTGCCTGGGCCGCCTGCTTCAGGTTCTGAATAGCAGAAATAGAAGGCGCGGCTGCGTTCGAAATCCGAATCCACCAGCACGTCCAGCAGTCCGCCCTGTCCTCCCGCCGCGATGGCGGGCAATCCCTCCAAGGGGGCGCTGAGCTTGCCGTCCGCGCTGACGATGCGAAGGCGGCCGGGACGTTCTGTGACCAGAAATGCCCCGCCAGGCAGAAAGCCCACGCCCCATGGATTCTCGAGCCCCGACGCGACGACTTGAGGACGCGGAGCGGCCGATGCGAATCCGACGGCCCCAAACGCACCCAGCAACAGGCCTGTCAAGGCCAGCACGCCACGCCGTCTTGTGTTGGAGAGCAACTTCATGCACTTCCTTTCAACTCTGACGATTGTTTTACCCGCCGCCACTTGCAAGCTCGATTCAAAACCTTTCGTTCTACATTTGGCGAACCGCTTATCCGCCATAACATTGAACTTTACATATTCACGAATAAGGAAACAAAAAAATACTAGGCGCGACAAGGACTTACAGGCAAAATCGCGAGTCCGCATGAAATTGACACCGCACGGTGTCGTCCATATCCTACGCGCCATGCGACTATTTCTCCTTCCCGTCTGCCTCCTGCTCGCTATCGCCGCGCATGCCGCGCCGCAGGTGGATCAGGACACTGACCGTCCGCCAGTTGCCGACAAGAGTTTGATCGGCCAGTTCCAGCAGGTCCGACAGACAGTCGTCGATCGAACTTCCAACCTCGTGGTCACTGCCATCGGTTTTCTCGGCGTGCCCTATCGCCGTGGCGGCAACAACGCCGAAACCGGCTTCGACTGCAGCGGCTTCGTGCGTGCGATGTACGACAAGACGGTCGGCCACGTGCTTCCACGCCGCGCCGAAGAGCAAGCGGCCGCCACGCAGAAGATCGATCGCAGTGAGCTCAAGCCCGGCGACCTCGTGTTCTTCAACACCATGCGCCGCGCGTTCAGCCATGTCGGCATCTACGTCGGCGACGGCAAGTTCATCCATTCCCCCAAGCCCGGCGCAGAGGTCCGCGTCGAAGACATGAGCGTGAGCTACTGGCAGCGGCGCTTCAGCGGCGCGCGCCGCGTGCCGGCCGCGCAGGGCGAAGTCTCGGGCACCACGGGCGATTGAGTCGCACCCTGCCCCATGAAAAATCCCGCCAGTCGGCGGGATTTTTCATGGGGGTAGCGGCATCTGGCCGCCACGAGGAACTAGCGCTTCACCGGTGGCAGGTCCGTGCAGCTGCCGTGCGCGGCTTCCGCCGCGAGGCCGATGCTCTCGCCCAGGGTCGGATGCGGGTGGATCGTCTTGCCGATGTCGAAGGCATCGGCACCCATCTCGATTGCCAGCGCGATTTCTCCGATCATGTCGC
>NZ_JBFTPS010000081.1:0-22214 GCF_056398605.1 Variovorax sp. 01T432 | reverse complement strand
TCACGTCAGG
The DNA here is from genome assembly GCF_056398605.1 of Variovorax sp. 01T432. NCBI lineage: Bacteria > Pseudomonadati > Pseudomonadota > Betaproteobacteria > Burkholderiales > Comamonadaceae > Variovorax > Variovorax sp. 01T432. Next base: position 22,204 of record NZ_JBFTPS010000081.1, on the reverse strand, counting down.
CGGGGTCACGTGCAAACTCGCTTCGCTCAAACAGCACGTGCCCTTATCCGCCTGCCGCTGCGCTGCTCGGCGGCGCCTCAACGGCCAGCCAAGGGCACACCGCCCCCCGCCGTGGACACGTTGGGGTGCATCCCTCCGCCCGACACCTCGTTGAAGTGCATGGGCTTATCCGTTGGATAGACTCTCAGTGCTTCGCACTCCCCTGGCCCGCGTCGCTGACCGAGCCAAGGGATTCGCTCCTAGTCGACCTCTCCCCGGCTCCCAACGCTACGCATTGCGCATGCCCCCAGTTCACGGCCTCGTGCGCCGAATCGACCGCAGCCTCCACCGCCTCGATGCGCCGACACAGCGCTTCATTGACCAGAGTCAACAACGCACACAGCTCGCCACGGGTGGTTATGACCTCCTCGCGCTCCTCCAGGCTGACCGGAGCAAGCAACTCTTCAAGGCACGCGTAGGCTAGATGTACATCGCGCAGGTTGCACGCGTCGTCAACAGCACTCAAGGCCAGGGACGCGGTACTGCGCAAATGCGAAGCGAGTGATTCGAGCGTGATCGCGGTTGGCGTCGAGTCGACGGCGATGTCAGCAGGATCGGGGGATTCGGAAGGGGGGAAGATTGCGCGGGCGCGCAGGGACAACTGGCCATGCTTGGGCTCCAAGCCGATGAAGTGTCGGGTGGAGGGATCAACCCCAACGTGTCCACGGTGGCGGGGGGTGTGCCCTTGGCTGGCCGTTGAGGCGCCGCCGAGCAGCGCAGCGGCAGGCGGATAAGGGCACTTGCTGTTTGAGCGGCCGCCGCCGGGCCGCCCCAAGGCGGCCGCGCCTCCCCCTTGGGGGGTGGCGAAGCACACGAAGTGGCAAGCCGGGGGGCGCTGTTGCTCGAGTTTGCACGTGACCCCGCCTGACGCGAGCAGCGCAGGGGACCCCGAAGGGGCGGTGACGTCGGCCGGTCAAGGGCACACCCCCCGCCACCGCACCCGGATCGCCCGCACCCGGATCGCCCGCACCCTCATCCGCCGAGGGCAGACGCACCGCCTTCCCTATGCCTGCTCGGAAACCACGCCCAGGAGAGCGCGGCGATGTCCCGCGCCTTTCAAATCGTCGTTTCGAGCCTTCACAGAGCGGCCACCTACCCGCGACACGGCCGCTTCCCGTCCTGCCCGCGCGTCGCGAGGGCGGAACACGCTGATCGCCTCCACCAGCCGCACCGCCTGCCCTTCGAGCGCAGAGGCAGCCGAAGCGGCCTGCTCGACCAGCGCCGCATTCTGCTGCGTGACCTCGTCCATCTGAGAAATGGCCTGGTTGATCTGCCCGATCCCTTCGGTCTGCTCCTGGCTGGCCGCTGTGATCTCGCCCATGATGCCCGTCACGCGCCCCACGCTGCCCACGATGTCGTCCATCCTCTGGCCAGCCTGCTCGACCTGAAGAGCACCCGCCTGTACCTTCGCAACCGAGTCGTCGATCAGCCCCTTGATCTCCTTCGCCGCCGCCGCCGAACGCTGCGCCAGCCCCCGCACCTCCGACGCCACCACCGCAAATCCGCGCCCCTGTTCACCGGCCCTCGCGGCCTCGACCGCCGCGTTCAGTGCCAGGATGTTCGTCTGGAACGCGATGCTGTCGATGACGCCGATGATGTCCACGATTTTTCGGGACGAGGCATTGATCTCCGCCATCGTGCCGACCACACGGCCCACGGCCTCTCCGCCCTTGATCGCCACTTCGGACGCGGACACCGCGAGCACGTTGGCCTGCCGCGCATGGTCGGCGTTCTGCTCCACCGTGCTCGTGAGCTCCTCCATCGATGCCGCCGTCTGCTCCAGCGCGCTCGCCTGTTCCTCGGTGCGCGACGACAGATCCAGATTGCCCGCTGCTATCTGCGAAGACGCCGCCATCACGCCCGCGACATTGGCGCCGACCTCCGCCACCACCGCAACGAAATTCGCGCTCATCTGGTTGAGCGCCGTCACCAGCTCCCGGGTCTCGTCCTGGCGCGCGACCTCGAACTTGCGCAGGTCGGTGGCCGCGATCGATTGCGCCACCCGCACCGCGCGATCCAGCGGCCGGAAGATCGTGCGGTCGAGGAAGAGCCCCAGACCCATCCATGCCACGGCCGAGCCCGCGATGAATTCGATGAGCCCGGCGGGCAGCCAGCTCGCCTGTCCGGTGGACGCCACGAGCCGTGACGCTTCAAGGAAGCCCGCCGCCCCGAAGCCCGCCGTCGACAGCGCCGCCATCGTCACCACCCCGAAGACGCGCCGGCGCAAGGGAATGCGACGAAGCGCCGCCAGGGGATCGGCCCAGACCGGCCTGACCACCTCGCCACGCCGGATCGAAACGGCGCGCGCCTTGCCCTCGCGCATGCGGCGATAAAGCGCCTCCGCCTCGGCGACAGCGGCGCTGTCCGGCTTGCTGCGCACCGACATGTACCCCTCGGTGACCCCGTTGCGGAGAATGGGCGTCGCGTTGGCCAGCACCCAGTAGAAGTCGCCGTTCTTGCACCGGTTCTTGACCATGCCGGTCCACGGCAGGCCCTTGGCCAGCGTGTCCCACATGTCGGCGAATGCCGCGGGCGGCATGTCCGGGTGCCGGATGATGTTGTGGGCCTTGCCGAGCAACTCGGCCTCGCTGAAGCCGCTGACCTCGATGAAAGTGGGATTGACGTAGGTGATCCGGCCCTTCAGATCCGTGCGGGAAACCATGGTGGCGTCGGACGGGAAGTTTTTCTCGGCAGTGGTAACGGGAAGATTGACGCGCATCGGGGCCTTGATTGATCAGTAACAAGAAGTTCGCCGCGACTCTAGGTGCCCCCCGGAGGCGCCTCATTGACTTGCGTCAATTGCATTGCGGCATGTTGTGAAGAGGCGACGGCTGGCGATGAGGGGAAGGTTTCGCGGTCCGGCGCGAGAATTCATCAGATTCGAATCCGGCCAGTGATTGCAGAATCCGCGCCCTACGAGGTGAATGAGGGCGCGCTGCGGTTGGCCGTGGGATTGCGGATCGCATCCTCCAAGGGCAAGCGCATGCGCGCCGATGCGCCGGGCTTCGGTAAGGCGCAATAGCGTCACTCGCCGAGCCGCCTGCTGCCCCAACACCACCATCGAATTGCTTCGCCCGCGTGAGCGCGAGCGGGCGCTATGCGAGCGGCAGTCAGGGAGAGATCGAGCATGAACAAGAACCTTCACCGGGTGGTCTTCAACGCCGCGCGCGGGCTGCGCATGGCGGTGCAGGAGACGGCGATGAGCATGGGCAAGGCCACCGGTGCGAGTTCCGCCTCGGTCGGCCTGGCGTTGGCAAGCGTGCTGGCCGGTGCACCGGCACACGCGCAGATCACAAGCGACCCGAACGCTCCCGGCACGATGCGCCCCACCGTGCTGCCGGCGGCCAACGGCGTGCCGGTCGTGAACATCCAGACCCCCTCGGCCGCGGGCGTCTCGCGCAACGTCTACAGCCGCTTCGACGTGCAGCGCAACGGCGTCACCGTCGACAACCTCGACGGCGCCAGCCTCTACAGCCTCGACGGCATGGCCATCACGAGCGCGCAAGGCGGCGTGCTGCTGGAAGGCGATCGTGTGGTCAGGGGCCAGGGCGGCAGCGACGAGACGTCGAACTACAACCAGTTCAACGCTGGGGCGCTCGCCATCGAGGCCAGCCGCGTGCAGGCCGGACTGGGCGCCAGGGACAGCGTCGAGGCGCTGGCGAAGCAACCCGGCATGGGCTGGGTCGACCAGCTCAACAACGATCCCCTGCTGCAAGGCAAGGTCGATTGGGAGAGCGCCGCTGGCTGCGGTGCCGGAGCGCTCGGAGCGGCGATCGGGGAGATGGCCGCCGAGGCCTACGGCCGACGGTCCGATACGGTGCCGTTCGCAGCCCTCATGGGTGGTATCGCCGCGGCGATCACGGGGGCCGATGCGACTCAGATCGACATCGCCAGTCAGGCGGGGGGCAATGCGGCGGCCAACAACTATCTCAACCATTCCGAGACAGTGCGCATGCGTTCGCTCGTCCAGCAATGCAAGACAACTTGCACGCCAAGCCAGCGCGACGAACTGGCGGAACTTCTCACGACGGACAAGGAGACAACTGCTGTCTTGAACGCATGCGCTGGTATTCGGAGTGCTGCCTGTGACGCAGTTCGCAGCAACTTCGCCGCAGCTTCTGTGAGCTTTCTGCCAAACAACGACGACATCTGGAACTGGGCACGCAAGCAAGCCGATGCCTCGGGCGATCGATTCACAGCGACTCAAATCTATGACGCCTATAGGACCAGCCTCGTGCCCTCCGAGACCCCGAACATGTCGGTGGGGGATCTCACGGAGGTGAGCGCCTCAACCTCCCCGCAGCTTGATGAAAGCCAGCGCCGCCATCACCGCATCGTTGAGCGCGTCGTGCGCCTCGCGCATCGGCAGGTCGAGATCCTTCATCAGCGTCGCGAAGCGCAGATCGATGTCGCCGCCGCGCTCATGGGCCGGGCGCTGCCGGTTCTTGTAGTCGTAGTACATCGCCGAGACCTCGATCTTCGGCTGCGGCAGCCCCATGCCCAGCAGGGGGAACAGCAGGCGGTTGATCATCGCGACGTCGAACTCGAGGTAGTAGCCCACCAGCGGCCGGCTGCCGATGAAGCGCATCAGCCGATGCATCGCCTCGTCGGGCGCCACGCCCTCGGCCAGATCGCGCTCGCGCAGCCGATGCACCCGCACGCTCTCGGCGTTCAGGCGCTTGCTGTCCGGCCGCACCAGCAGCTCCAGGCGCTCGCTGGTCATCACCCGGTTGCCCTGGATGCGCACCGCGCCGAGGGCGATGATCTCGTCGCGCCGCACGTCCAGCCCGGTGGTCTCGCAGTCGAGCGCCACCCATTCATCGGGCGGCGGCGGGTCCCACATGAAGCGGAAGCGCGGGTCGCCCAGGTGGTAGAGCAGCCATTGCCGCTTGAACGCCGCGATCAGGCTCAAAGCGAATCCAGGTGGAAGCGCAGGTGCAGCATCTGGCGGAAGCGCCTCACCACGTCCAGCGTGTCCTTGAGCAGGTCGCGCTCCAGGCTGCTGGAGCGCGCCAGGTCGACCTTGCCGCTCACCGGGCGTCCCATCTCGATGTCGGCCAGACCGGCCTTCAGCTTCAGGCCCATGAAGAAGTACAGGCTTTCGAGCACGTCGGTGGCCAGCGCGCGCTCCAGCTTGCCGCGGCCCACCAGCGCATCGAGGCGTGCGGCCGTCGATGTCTCGGTGATTCGCTCGCCGAGGGCCAGGCTGCGCACGCCGTGCACGATCGGGAAGATGCCCTGCTTCTTGGGGTCGAAGGGCTCGCCGCGTTCGTCGGCGCGCATCAGCAGCCGGTTCCACCAGCCGCCGCCCTCGGCAAAGAAGTCGACTGCCGCGGCGAAGCGGGCCAGCATGGCGTCGTTGTCGCTGACCAGCGAGAAGACCCGCGCCCGCGCCTGGGCGAGCAGCGTGGCGTCGCCGCCGACGGCCTGCGCGTCGAGGAAGATGGCCAGACTCATGAGCTTCCCGCCGTCGGGATGCAGCAGCCAGCCGCAGGCCCGCTCGGCGAATTCGCTCTGGCTCGCGCGCCACGCCGGGTTGGACAGCATGACCCCGCCCGGGCACTCCGGGTAGCCGAAGCTGCAAAGCGCCTGCGAGTAGCGGGCGCAGATCTCGCCGATGTCCGCCGGCGGCACGTAGCCGTCGCGAAGCAGCAGGCCGTTGTCCTGGTCGGTCTTGAGCAATTGCTCGCCGCGTCCCTCGCTGCCCATCACGAACAGGCAGCTGTTGGCGATCAGCTCCGGCGGCGCGATCAGCCGCCATGCGCTCTCCAGCAGCTTGGCGTTCAGTGCCTGCACGAGGCCGGCGATCTGGCCGACCTTCGTGCCGCCGCGAAACAGCAGTTCGACGAGGCGCGTGATGTGCTCGGCTGCCTCGCGCAGCGCGGGCAGGTCCCGGGCCTCGGCGATCTCGCGGTTGATGAGGTAGGAATGGTTCGAAAGAAAGCTGAACAGGTCCAGCGCCTCCAGCACGCCGACGATGCGCTTGTCGTCGTCATCGGCCAGGACGACCACGCGATGCACCTGGTGGCGCACCATCACGGTCAATGCGTCGCCGACCGGATCGCCCGCGCGCACGCTCACCAGCTTGAAGTTGGCGACCTCGCGCACCGGCAGCCGCTCCAGCGGCGTGCCGTTGAGCACCGCGCGCTGCAGGCCCGTCACCGTGAAGATGCCCAGGCGCGGCGCGTCGGCGGGCATGCCTACACCGTCGCGCACCAGCACGTTGGTGGTGCGCTGCGCCTGGAACAGCCGCACGACGGCCAGCACGTCGGTGTCCGCGTCGACGATGTGCGCCGCGCGCACGCAGGCCTGGTCGACCCGCGCCAGCGTCAGCGACTGCAGCTCGTGCCGGCTCTGGCGCCCGGCCATGGCGCTCAGCTTTCTCGACAGGTCGGAAAAAAGCATCGCGCCGAAGGTCGCGTTGCGGGCGATCAGCTCGTTGACGGTCGTGCGCGCCAGCTGGTAGGCCACCACTTCCTCCGCCGCGACGAAGCGGCCGCTGACCTTGCCCGCCACCAGGCTGCGGCCATCGAAGGTGTCGTCCGGTCCGTAGCTGGCCACCGGCTCGTTGCCGTCGAGCTGCCGCACGAAGCCCTTGATGACGACGAAGAGGTGCGTCGGCGCCGTCGCGGGGTCGAGGATGGTCTCGCCTTCGCGGAAATAGGCGATGTCGACGCCGTCGCGCACCAGCTGCTGCTCGGCCGGATTCAGGCAGTCGAAGGGCGAGGCATGGAAGTTGAAGGCGTTCGGCATGGGACTGGCGTCGAAGGCCCGTGCTGCCGTCAGGCGGTGTTGGCGCGGCTAAGCGCCTTGACCATCCGCCGCACGCCGGAGGTCAGGGGCTCGGCGGGGTCCGCCTCGAAGCCCAGGTCGCGCGAGAGATTGATCATGCGCGTGTTCTCGCGCAGCACGATGCCGACCAGACGCTCGATGCCGCGCTGCGTCGCGTGCTCGATCAACTGCTCGAACAGCAGGTGACCGAGCCCGGCGCCCTTCAGGTCGGAGCGCACGAGCAGGGCGAACTCCGCCTCCACGTGGTCGGGGTCGCTCACCGTGCGGGCCACGCCCAGCGTTTCCGGCGCGCCCTGCGCGTCGGTGCCCTCGGCGATGAAGGCCATCTCGCGGTCGTAGTCGATCTGGGTCAGGCGGGCCAGCTCGCTGCGCGGTAGATCGCGCCGCGTCTGGAAGATCCGCATGCGGATGTCTTCCGGGTCCAGCCGCTCCAGGAAGCGAAGGTGCTGCGCCTCGTCTTCCGGGCGAATGGGCCGGATGGTGATCGCGCGGCCGTTCCACGTCAGCTTGCGCACCCATTGCGTCGGGTAGGGAAGGATCGCGAAGCGCTCCGCCCCGCCGACCGGCTGGCGCGAGACGCGGATGCGGGCATCGAGCGCCAGCGCGCCGTTCTCGTCGACGTAGAGGGGGTTGATGTCGAGTTCCGCCAGTTGCGGCAGGTCGGCGAGCATCTGCGACACCGCCGTCAGCACGTCGTAGAGCGCTTCCACCTGCGCGGGCGGATGGTCGCGGTAGCCGGCGAGCAGGCGCGACACGCGGGTGCGGGAGACCAGCTCGCGCGCCAGGCTGCGGTTGAGCGGGGGCAGGGCGACCGCGCTGTCGGCCGTCACCTCCACGGCCGTGCCGCCCTGGCCGCACAGGATGATGGGGCCGAACACGCTGTCGATGCTCGCGCCGACGATCACTTCCTGCGCATGCGGCCGGTGGATCATCGGCTGCACCGTGAAGCCGTCGATGTGGGCATCGGGGCGGGCGGTGCGCACCGCCTGGAGCATCTCGCTGACGGCATGGTCCAGCGAGGCCTGGTCGCGCACATCCAGGCGCACGCCGCCGACGTCCGACTTGTGCGTGATGTCGCGCGACTGGATCTTCAAGGCCACCGGATAGCCCACCTCGCGCGCCGCCGCGAAGATGGCCGAGGCGTTGGGCGCCACGGCCACGGTCGGCACCACGGGAATGCCGTAGGCCTTGAGCACGGCCTTGGCCTCGTGCTCGCCCAGCCATTCGCGGCCCTCGGCGAGCGCGGCATCGAACTGCAGGCGCGCGGCGGCCGTGTCGGGCGCCGGGTTCTCGCTCGCGCTGGGCGCCTGGGTGAGGATCTCCTGGTTGCGCCGGTAGGTCTGGAGCATGGCGAAGGCGCTCACGGCTTCTTCCGGCGTCGCGTAGTCGGGCAGGCCGGCCTGCTCGAAGAGCTGGCGTGCCTGGGCGACCGAGACGTCGCCGAGCCAGCAGCTCATGATGCGCGGAACGCCCGTGCGCAGCAGCGGCAGGCAGGCGCGCGCGATGTCGTCGCTGCGCACGATGGCCGTCGGCGCGTGCACGAACAGCACGGCGCCGGCCGATTCGTCCGCCAGCAGGGCCGACAGCGTCGCCGTGTAGCGCTCGACCGGCGCGTCGCCGATGATGTCCACCGGATTGGCATGCGACCAGTTGGGCGGCAGCACCGCGTTGAGCCGCTGCAGCAGCGCCTCGCCGGGCTCGGCGAGCGTGACGCCGGCGCGCGCGGCGGCGTCGGCGGCCATCACGCCCGCTCCGCCGCCGTTGGTCATGATGGTCAGCTTGTCGCTGCGGTTGCCGCGAAAGCGCGCCAGGGTCTCGGCCGCCATGAAGAGGTCCTGCAGCGTGTCCACGCGCAGCATGCCGGCGCGGCGGATGGCGGCGTCGTAGACGATGTCGGAACCGGCCAGCGCGCCGGTGTGCGAGGCTGCCGCGCGCACGCCGTTGCCCGCGCGCCCGGCCTTGACGACGATCACCGGCTTGTTGCGTGCCGCCGCGCGTGCGGCCGACATGAACTTGCGCGTCGACTCCACCGATTCGACGTAGAGCAGGATGGAGCGCGTGCGGGCGTCGTTCGCCAGGTGGTCGAGCAGGTCGCCGAAGTCGACGTCGCAGTGGTCGCCGAGGGACACGAGGTGCGACAGGCCGATGCCCCGGCTCTTGGCCCAGTCGAGCATCGCGGTGACCAGCGCGCCCGATTGCGAGACGAAGGCCACGTCGCCCGGCAGCGCATCGGTGTGCGCGAAGCTGGCGTTGAGCCCGATGTGCGGGCTCAGCAGGCCGATGCAGTTGGGGCCGARCAGCCGCATGAGAAAGGGCCGCGCCGCGTCGAGCGCCGCCTGCTTCTCCTGCGCGCTCAGGCCCGCGGTCACGATGATGGTCGCGCGCGTGCCGAGCGCGCCGAGTTCGGCGACGAGGCCCGCGATCGTGTGCGGCGGGGTGCACAGCAAGGCCAGGTCCGGGGGGGCGGGCAGGTCGGCGGCTTTCTGGAACACCGGCACGTCGTCCAGGAAGACGTGCTTCGGGTTGACAGGATAGACCGGCCCGGCGAAGGTACCGGCGCGCAGGTTGCGCCAGACTGTGGCGCCGACGCTGCCCTGCCGGTTGGAGGCGCCGAAGACGGCGACGGATGCGGGCGACAGCAGGCGGTCGAGATGGCGAATGCTCAAGTTGGATCTCCAGGCGAAGGTTCATCATCCGCAATCGGGCATGACGATCCCTTGACCGGGATCAAGGCTCGGCCAACGCGTGCTGCCACGCTCGCATGTCATGAAGGAGAGACAATGCGCATCGAATTTCTCGGCGGTACAGGCACCGTCACCGGATCCAAATATCTTCTGGAGCATGACGACCGCCGCCTGCTGGTCGATTGCGGCATGTTCCAGGGCCTGAAGCAGCTGCGCCTGCGAAACTGGGAAGGCCTGCCGCTCGACGTTTCGCGCATCGACGCGGTGCTGCTCACGCATGCGCACATCGATCACAGCGGCTACGTGCCCCGGCTGGTCAAGCTCGGCTTCAAGGGCCCGGTGTATTGCAGCGCCGCCACGCGCGAACTGTGCGAGCTGCTGCTGCCGGATTCCGGGCGGCTGCAGGAGGAAGAAGCCGATTTCGCGAACCGGCACGGGCACTCCAAGCACAAGCCGGCACTGCCGCTCTACACGGAGCACGAGGCGCGCGAGGCGCTCAAGCATTTCGAGGTGGTTCCCTTCGATACCGATCATTCGCCCTGGCCGGGGTGGTCGTGGCGGCTCAAGCGCGCGGGGCATATTCTGGGCGCCGCCAGCGCCCGCGTCGCCTGGCCCGGCGGGAGCATCCTGTTCTCGGGCGACCTCGGGCGCAGCGACGACCTGGTGATGCGCCCGCCGGAAGCACCCGAGCAGGCCGACTACGTCGTCGTGGAGTCCACCTACGGCAACCGTCTGCACCGCGATGTCGACACGCTCGGCGCGCTGGCGGAGGTGATCAACCGCACGGCCGCGCGCGGGGGCGTGCTGGTCATTCCGGCATTCGCGGTCGGCCGGGCGCAGACGTTGCTGCACTGCATCCACCTGCTCAAGGAGGCGCGCCGCATTCCGGACATGCCGGTCTACCTGAACAGCCCGATGGCGGCGGACACCACGCGCATCTTCCGCAAGCACCTCGACGAGCACCGGCTGAGCGCCGCGCAGTGCGCGTCGATGTGCCAGGACGTCCACATCGTCAACACCGTGGATGAGTCGAAGCGGCTCAACACGCTGCGCTTTCCCACCATCATCGTCTCGGCCAGCGGCATGGCGACGGGCGGGCGCGTGCTGCACCATCTCAAGGCCTACGCGCCGGACGCGAGGAACACGATCCTGTTCGCCGGCTTCCAGGCCGTGGGCACGCGCGGCGCGGCGATGGTGGAGGGGGCGTCCGCCATCAAGATCCACGGCGCCTACGTCGCGGTCCGCGCCGAGGTGGCCAATCTCGACACCTTGTCGGCGCATGCCGACCGCGAGCAACTGCTGGCCTGGCTCAACGGCCTGCGGACCCCGCGGCGGGTCTTCGTGACGCATGGCGAACCGGTGGCGGCCGACGCGCTGCGCCTGGCCATCGAGGAGCGGCATGGCTGGCCGGTGACGGTGCCCGACTACCGCGAGTCGCGCGAGCTTTGACGGCCGGCGCCATGCCCACCGATCGCCTGCTGGCCCGGCGCGCCGGCATCGACACCTACCAGCAGCCCGTGGTCTACATGCGCGGCGACTGCCATGTGTGCCGCGCCGAGGGCTTTCAATCGCAGGCGCAGGTGGAGGTCATCGCCGGCGGGCGCCACGTGCTCGCGATCCTGAACCACGTGACCAGGGATTGGCTGCGGCACGACCAGATCGCGCTGTCGGACGTCGCCTGGACCCTGCTGGCGGCGGCGGAGGGCGACCCGGTGGAGGTGCGCCATCCGCCCGTGCTGGCATCGCTCGCGCACCTGCGGGCCAAGGTCCACGGTGGCAGGCTGGATTACGCGGCCTTGCGCGCGCTGATGGATGACGTGAGCCAGGGCCACGTGTCCGACATCCACCTCGCCTCCTTCGTCACGCTCTGCGCCGGCGGCGGGCTGAATTTCGACGAGACGGTGGCGCTCACGCGGGCCATGGTCGACGTGGGCGAGCGCATCGTCTGGGACGCCTCCCCCGTCATGGACAAGCATTGCATCGGCGGGCTGCCCGGCAACCGGACCTCGCTGCTGGTCGTGCCCATCGTCACGGCCTGCGGCGTGCTGATGCCCAAGACCTCCTCCCGCGCCATCACCTCGGCGGCGGGCACCGCCGATGCGATGGAGACGCTCGCGCCGGTCGACCTGGACCTGGCGACGATGCGCCGGGTGGTGGCGCGCGAAGGCGGCTGCATCGCCTGGGGCGGCGCGGCGCGCATCAGTCCCGCCGACGACATGCTGATCCGCGTGGAGCGGCCGCTCAATCTCGACAGCGAGGGGCTGCTGGTGGCCTCCATTCTTTCCAAGAAGGCGGGCGTGGGTTCGCAGCGGGTGCTGATCGATCTTCCCGTCGGCCCGCTGACCAAGGTGCGCAGCGTGGCGGCGGCCGAGGGCCTGTCGCGCACGCTGGTCTCGGTGGGCGCCGCGCTGGGGTTGCAGGTGCGCACGGTGTTCACCGACGGCACCCAGCCGGTGGGCCGCGGCATCGGTCCGGCGCTGGAGGCCATGGATGTGATGGCTGTGCTCGAGCGGGCCCAGGACGCGCCTTCGGACCTGCGCGATCGCGCGCTGCAGCTGTCCGGCCTGCTGCTCGAGATGGCGGGCCGCAGCGCGCCGGGGGCGGGGCTCGCGCTGGCGCGCGAGGTGCTCGACGACGGCCGCGCGCTCGCCAAGTTCATCGCCATCTGCGAGGCGCAGGGCGGCCTGCGCGTGCCGCCGCGCGCGGCCCACAGCCACGTCGTGACCGCGCACGCCGGCGGCGTGGTGGCGGCCATCGACACCCGCCTGGTCGCCCGAGCGGCCAAGCTGGCCGGCGCGCCGCGCGATCCGGCCGCGGGCGCGCTGATGCAGGTGCGCGTGCGGGAAACGGTGCAGCTCGGCCAGCCGCTCTTCACGCTGTATGCCGACAGCCTGGGCGAGTTGCAGTACGCCCTGGGCTTCCTGCGCTCGCAGCTGCCGACCGTGCGCATCGAGGCCTCGCCATGAGCATGGGCGCGTCGCAGGCCCTGGCAGGCGCGCGGCAAGCGCCCGGGGCCGCGGTCGACGATCCCGGCCCGCGCGGGCTGAGCGAGGCGCAGGTGCGCGAGCGCCTGCGCGCCGACGGCCCCAACGTGCTGCCGGCGCGCGACCGCAAGGGCCTGCTGGGCATCGCCTGGGGCGCGCTGACGCAGCCGATGTTCCTGCTGCTGCTGGCGACCGCCGCCGTCTATGGGCTGCTCGGCAGCCTGGGCGATGCCGGCGTGCTGCTGGTGTCGGTGCTGGCCGTGGGCGGCTTGTCGATCTATCAGGAGCAGCGCACCGAGCGCACGCTGGAATCGCTGAAGGACCTCTCCAGCCCGCGCTGCACGGTCGTGCGCGATGGCCAGTCCCTGCGGGTGTCGAGCCAGGCGCTGGTGCGGGGCGACCGCCTGCTGGTCAATGAGGGCGATCGCCTGGCCGCCGACGCGCGGCTGCTGCAGGCCCACGCGTTGCTGGTGGACGAGTCGCTGCTGACGGGCGAATCGGTGCCGGTGGCCAAGCGCGCCGGTGCCGGTGCGGGCGATACGCTGCTGCACGCGGGGAGCCTGGTGGTGCAGGGCGATGGAGTTGCCCTGATCACCGCCACCGGCGCGCACACCGCGCTCGGGCGCATCGGGGGCTCGCTGGCGCAGCTCAGGCCGCGGCAGAGCCGGCTGCAGAATGAACTGACGCGGCTGGTGCAGCGTGTGGCGGTGCTGGCCGTGCTCACCTGCGCCGTCGCGGCCACCGTCTTCGCGCTGCGCGAAGGGTCCTGGACCGCCGGCCTGCTGGTGGGCCTGACGCTCGCGATGTCGCTGATCCCGGAAGAGTTTGCGGTGGTCTGGAGCGTGATGCTCGCGCTCGGCGCCTGGCGCCTCGCGAAGTCCAGGGTGCTGACGCGCCAGCCGCAGGCCATCGAGGCGCTGGGCACCATCACCGTGCTGTGCGTGGACAAGACCGGCACCCTCACGCGCAACCAGATGGCGCTCACCGCGCTGCATGACGGCGCCGAGGCCTGCGAACTCGCCCCCGACGGCACGGCGGCGCAGCGCTTCCAGGGCCTGTTGACCGGTGCGATGCTGGCCAGCGTTGCCGGCGGAATCGAGCCGATGGACCGGGCGATCTTCCACGCCGGCGACCAGGCTCGGCTTGGCGCGCCGGCGCATTGGAGCGCCGGGGACCGTCGCGGGGTGCGCGAAGGCCGGCCCTATGTCGTGCACTGGTGGCGAGAGGGGGAGGCCGGGCCGCACACGGTGGCCGTGAAGGGTGCGCCCGAGGCGGTGCTGGCGCTCTGCGAGGGCGAGCCGGAGCGGATGCGGGGGCTCGCCGACACGGCCGAGCGTTGGAGCGCGGCCGGGCTGCGCGTGCTCGCCGTCGCGCAGGGCCATGACTCGCGCGCGGGCGTCGACGGCGCGCTGCCCGCGCACATGCGCCTGGAGCCCCTGGGCCTGCTGGGCTTCATGGACCCCCTGCGCGACGAGGTGCCGCAAGCCATCGACGAATGCCGCCGCGCCGGCGTGCGGGTGGTGATGATCACCGGGGATTCCCCCCTCACGGCCCAGACCATCGCGCGCCAGGCGGGGCTCGTCGACGGTGGCAGCGCCCGCGTCATGACCGGTGCCCAGCTGGCGCAGTTGGACGAGGCCGAACTGCGCGCGTGCGTGGGCGAGGTGCAGGTCTTCGCCCGGGTGGACCCGGCGCAGAAGCTGCGTATCGTGCGCGCCCTGCAGCAGCGCGGCGACGTGGTCGCGATGACGGGTGACGGCGTCAACGACGCGCCCGCCCTGCGCGCCGCCGACATCGGCGTCGCGATGGGGCAGCGCGGCACCGATGTGGCGCGCGAGGCGGCCTCGCTCGTGCTGCTGGACGACAACTTCGCCTCGCTGGTGGAGGCCGTGCGGGCCGGGCGCCGCGTGTTCGTCAACCTGCGCAAGGCGCTGGGCTATCTGTTCGCCGTCCATGTGCCGATCGTCGGCGTCGCGCTGATCCCGATCGTGCTGGGCGGCCCGCCCTTGCTGCTGCCGCTGCACGTGGTGCTGCTGGAACTGCTGATCGACCCGGCCTGCTCGCTGGTGTTCGAGGCCGAGCCGCCGCCGGACAACAGCATGCGCGTGCCGCCCCGGTCCGCCGGCGAGACGCTGTTCTCCCTCTCCGCCGCGGTGCGCGCGCTGGTGCTGGGGGGCGTGGCCTTCGTGGGCGTCGCGCTGGTCCAGTGGCTGTGCCGTGGCGAGGACGCGTCGCCGGAGACCCTGCGCCTCGCGAGCCTGGCTTCGATCGTCGTCGGCAACCTGTTGCTGCTGCTGTGGTTCCGGGGCATCAAGGCCGACCATGACCATGCCAACACGCCCTTCGATGCCTTGCTGCTGGGTGTGTGCATCGTCTGGCTGCTGCTGCTGGGGGTGCCGGGCATCGGACCGGTGTTCAGCCTGCCCACGCTGCCGCCCGCATGGCTGGCGGCGCTGGCCGTGCCCGCGCTCTGGCCGGCGTGGCGGCTGGCGAAGGCTCTGCGCCTCGGGGGCGCCGCATGAACGCGGGGACGGCACATTTCGATGCCTGGCTGGCGGCGCGCGTCGCGGGCGAAGTCACGCTGGCGTCGCGGGCGAGCGCGCAGGCGCTGGCCGAGCTGCGCCGCCGGCGCCTGGCCGAGCTGCTCGCGGCGGCGGCGCGCGATTCGCCGATCTACCGGCGCCTGCTCAAGGGCCGCGACCCGGCATCCCTCCGGCTGGCGGATCTGCCGGTCATGCACAAGGCCGAGCTGATGCACCGGTTCGGCGACTGGGTGGCCGACCCGCAACTCGAGATCGGCGGGCTGCGCCGGTTCGTGGCCGACCGCTCGCGCATTGCCGAGCCCTATCTCGGGCGCTACGTGGTGTGGGAGAGTTCGGGCAGCAGCGGCGAGCCGGGCATCTTCGTGCAGGATGCGCTGGCGATGGCGGTCAACGATGCGCTGGAGGCCTTGCGCCGGCCCGTCCTGCGGCCCCTGCAGCGCTGGCTCGACCCCTGGTCGCTGGGCGAGCGCATCGCCTTCGTCGGCGCGACCGGCGGCCATTTCGCGAGCACGGTCTCGGTCGAGCGGCTGCGGCGGCTCAATCCGGCGTGGGCCGGGCGGCTGCACGGCGTCTCCTTTCTCCAGCCGCTCGAAGCCCTGGTGGCCGAGCTCAACGCGCTCGCGCCGACCGTCATCGCCACCTATCCCAGCGCCGCCGTGCTGCTGGCGGAGGAGCATCGCGCCGGCCGCCTGCGCGCGGCGCCGCAGGAGATCTGGACCGGCGGCGAGGACCTTTCGGCCTCCATGCGGGCGTATGTGGCGAAAGCCTTCGCCTGCCCGGTGGCCAACAGCTACGGCGCCTCGGAGTTCCTGTCTCTGGCCTCCGAATGCGAGCACGGGAAGCTGCACCTCAACAGCGACTGGGCGATCCTCGAATCGGTGGACGGCCGGGGCCGCGCGGTACCCGCGGGCGAGGCCGGCGCGACGACCCTGCTGACGAACCTCGCGAACCACGTGCAGCCCCTCATCCGCTACGACCTCGGCGACCGGGTGACGCGGCGCGTGGCGGCCTGCGCCTGCGGCTCGCACCTGCCGGTGATCGATGTCCAGGGTCGCTGCGACGACACCTTGAGGCTGGGACCGTCCGCGAGGCGCCCGGTCAAGATCCTGCCGCTGGCCCTGAGCACCGTGCTGGAGGACGACGCGGGCCTGTTCGATTTCCAGCTGGTGCAGCTGGGGCCCTGCGAACTTCTGCTGCGCACCGCTCTGGCTGGCGAGAGGGCCGAGGCCTTGCTGCGGCATGCGCGCGAGACATTGACGGTCTTTCTGGTCGGCCAGGGCGCGACCGGCGTGCGCATCCACTGCCACAGCGGCGAACCCGGGCAGCGGGGCCGCAGCGGCAAGATCCAGCGCGTGGTGGTCGCGCAGCCCTGAAGGCGCGGCTCAACCCCTGGGGATGCTGCCGAGCAGCACGGCCTGGAGAACGAATCGGAGATTGACCCCGCGCTCGGCTTCGCCGATGGGGCCGTTCGGCGAGCGCAGCGTCCAGTCCTGCGCGTCGACCGAGAAGACGGGGGCGCTCGAAGCGCCCGCCGTGGAAGCCAGAGGCCGCACTTCATGCCCCGTCAGGTGCGCGGCGCTCGCGAAGGTGCCGTAGCGCAGCGAGCCGGCATCGCCCAGGAGGAAGATCGGCGTCTCCGGCCCCGCCTTGCAGCCGTGATCGGCCAGCGTCAGCAGATCCGCCAGCGCCCTGACCGGATGGTCGTCCCGTTCGAGTCCGTCGTAGACAGGCACGCCCGCATGCTGTTGAAGCTCGCGCATGAAGGCCGGCGGCAGGTTGCGGCAATCGATCGCGTCATAGAGGCGCCCCAGCAGTTGCGACATGTCCCGGAACCTTCGTGCCGGCGGCTGCGCCGGCTCGCTGAAGTCGAGGTGCGCCACCCGGGCGCCGAGTGCGCCGGCGGCGCGGCCGAGCGGGGAATCGTCCGCCTCGGGAAGATTCGGCCGCAGCAGGGCCAGGTTCTTGCCGAGCAGCGGCGCGCCGGCTGGACTGCCGTCGAGAGAAGCGATCCTCAACTCCCGCGCTGCCTTGAGGACATGCGCAAGGTCGGCAGGCGCCAGCCCGTCGATCGACTGGAGGGCTCGCGGAGGAAGCATGGGAATGCGGGCTGAATTCATCAGATCGCAAGGCTATAGGCGGGGGCGGCTCGGGACTTGATGGCCGTCAACTCCGTGTCGCCGGACTGTCATGAACGCGGGAAAACGCGGGAAAACACGGGAAAGACACAATGCGTTCACCCACTGTTACCGAGGGGGCGCTCGCGTTGGCTGTTGTGTTGCACTGGCTTTCTAAGCTCTGTCCCATGATCTGCAAGGAGCAAGAGATGGAACAAGCAACAGTCACCAAGGCCGAAAAGACCCAACCCATCGCCCAGCGTATCGGCGACATGCTGCAATTGCTGCAGGACACCGTACCGATCCAGAAGCGTGTGCTGCGTGCCGGCGACACGGTCTATCAGGTGGGCCAGCAGTTCCAGTGCCTCCACGTGGTGAACTCCGGCTTCTTCAAGATGGTCAACCTCTCCGGCGAAGGGCGCGAACAGGTCGTCGGCCTCCACTTCAAGGGTGATTGGCTGGGCCTGGACGGCATCGCGACCGGCCAGTACGGCTGCGACGCCGTGGCGATGGACACCGGCGAAGTGTGGGCAATCCGCTACGACGCGCTGCTGATGGCGGCCATTCGCACCCCCGCGTTGCTCACCGCGCTGCATGTGGCCATGAGCCGCGAACTCGCCCGCGACCACGATTCGATGCTGTCACTTTGCACCTTGCCCGCCGATGCCCGCGTGGCCGGCTTCCTGCGCTATTGGGCCGATGCCCTGGCGCAGCGCGGCTTTCGCACCGACCAGATCACGCTGCGCATGACGCGCGCCGAGATCGGCAACTACCTGGGCATGACGCTGGAGACCGTGAGCCGCGCCTTGTCGCGGATGGCCCGCGGCGACGTGATCCGCTTCTGCGAGAAGGGCCGGCGCGACATCCATATTCCGCGCGTCGAGGCGCTGACCACGTTCATGCAGCGCACCGGGGCGCCACTGGCCGCCGCGGCGGCGATTCACTGAGCCAGCAAGGCCCTGAGGATGGCGCGCTCGAGTTCGGCGCGCGTATAGGGCTTGCTCAGCAATTCCCATTCGGGTGGGGCGTCGAGCAGTTCTCTCGAAAATCCTGACATCAGCAGCACGGCCAGTTCGGGCCTGCGGGCGCGAGCCTGCTGGGCCAGTTCGGTGCCGCGCATGCCGGCGCCGAGCGCGATGTCGCTGAGCAGCAGGTCCAGCCCGGCGTCGGAGTCGAGCACTTCGAGCGCCCGCTCGGCATCGGGGCAGCTTTCGACCCTGCAACCCATCGAATCGAGAAAGCGCCGCACCACGCCGCGGACTTCCGCGTCGTCTTCGACCAGGAGCACCCGCAGGCCCTGCGGCACACTGCCGCCGACGGCGAAGCCGGCATCCTCCTGCACCTGCGCATCCTCGCGCACGCGCGGCAGGTAGAGGGTGACCGTGGTGCCGATGCCGATGGCGCTGATGAGGCGGACCGCGCCGTGCGACTGCTTGGCAAAGCCGTAGACGGTCGAAAGACCGAGGCCTGTGCCGCGGCCGGCTTCCTTGGTGGTGAAGAAGGGTTCGAAGGCGCGCTCCTTCACGGATTCGGGCATGCCGCCGCCGGTGTCGGTGATGTCGATCGCCACGTAGCCCTGCGCCGCGGGTTCGCCGCGCTCGGCATCCAGCTCCAGAGGCAGCGCGTGCACGGGGCGGCAGGTGAAGGAAAGCCTGCCTCCCTGGGGCATCGCATCCCGGGCGTTGATGGCGACGTTGAGCAGCGCGGATTCGAGCTGCCCCGGATCCGCCACGCACATCAGGTCCTCGGCATCGGGATCGAGCGAGATGGAAATGCGCTGATCCAGCGTCCGGCGCAGCATGTCGGCCAGCGACTGCAGCAGCGCGACGGTGTCGACCATCGTCGGCTGCAGAAGCTGGCGCCGCGAAAAGGCGAGCAGCTTGCTGGTCAGCTCGGCGCCGCGCCGGGTGGCGCGCGCGGCGGCGGCGATGAGCTGCTGGGCGAAGGGGTCGTCGGCACAGGCCGGCGCCTCCTCCAGCACCTGCAGGTTGCCCGAGATCACGGTCAGCAGGTTGTTGAAGTCGTGCGCCACGCCGCCGGTCAGCTGGCCGACGGTTTCCAGCCGCTGGGCATGGTTGAGCGCATCTTCGCTGCTCGCGCGCTGCAGCACGGTCGCCAGCATGCTCGAGAGGGATTCCAGGAAGCGGGCTTCGTCCTCGCCGAAACGCTGGGGGGTGCGCGAACGCACGGCCAGCGTCCCGATGGTCCGCCCGCGGTCCGACAGCGGCACGGAGAGTTCGCACACCATGCCGGCCTTGATGTACTGGGGTGGGATGATGAAGCGCTTTTCCCGCGCGTAGTCGCCCAGCAGCACCGGTTTGCCGTGCGAGACCACGTGACCGGAGGGGGAGCCGGACTCGTTGGCGATCAGGTCGCCGATGGCTTCCGTGGGCAGCAGGCCCACGCCGCCGACGATGCGAAACGCCGTGCCGCTCGGCTCCAGCAACAGGATCTTCGCCATCTCGACCTGCATGGCCTCGGCCGCGATCTTCGGCACCAGTTCGAGCACTTCCTGGGAATCGCGCGCCTCCACCGCATCGCGGCCGAACTGGGCCAGGTACTCGGCATATCGGGCCCGCTGCAAGGCCTGCTTGACGCGCGGATAGGCGCCGACGCCGCGAATCGAGGCGACGACATAGGGCAGGCCGTGGCCCTGCAGGGGGCTCAGGGCGATCTCGACCATGACCTCGCTGCCATCGCGTCGCCTGGCCACCAGGTCCATCTGCGTGCCCATCGGCCGGGGCCGCGGATGCTCCGCATAGGCATGCCGGTAGTCGGCGTGGCGCGGCCGGATGGCGTCGGGCACCAGCGCATCGACCGACAGCCCGACCAGCTCGCCGGCCGGATAGCCCAGCAGATCGAGCGCCGCCGGATTGGCGAGCATGATCTTGCCTTGCAGGTCGACCAGCAGCAGCGCGTCCGGGTAGGCGGCGAAGAGCGAACGGAACACGGTGTCTTCGTCGAAACCGGGAACGCCGGAGCCTTTTTCAGTCATGCGGTTTCGACCTTGGGGACGAAGAGGTAGCCGGCGCCGCGCACCGACTTGATGATCTGGGGATGGTCCGGATCGGCCTCCAGCTTCCTGCGCAGCCGGCCGATCTGGACGTCGATGGTGCGGTCGAAGGGGCCGCCGTCGCGCCCGCGCGTGCGTTCCAGCAGGAAGTCGCGCGAAAGGACGCGGCCCGGGCTTTCGGCCAGGACGTTCAGGAGGTCGAATTCGCCCGCGGTCAGCGTCACCTCGGCGCCGTGCGGCGCCACCAGGCGCCTGGCGGCGGTGTCGAGCTCCCAATCGGCGAAGCGCAGCAGGTTCCTGGCGCCGGCGGGCGGGGCCGAGGGCTCGGGCGCGGCCGGCGCGCTGCGGCGCAGCACGGCCTTGATGCGTGCCAGCAGCTCGCGCAGGTCGAAGGGCTTGGTGACGTAGTCGTCGGCGCCGACTTCCAGGCCGACGACCTTGTCGACGGCGTCGCCTCGGCCCGTGACGATCACCAGCCCGCAGTGCCAGTGTTCGCGCAGCTGGCGCGCGATGGCGAAGCCGTCTTCGCCGGGAAGGCCGAGGTCTAGCAGGACCAGCGCCGGGGTGTCGCGGGCCATCAGTTCCATGAGCGAGTGGCCGGAATGGAGCTGGCTCACCCGGAAACCGTGGGCCTGGAGGTAGGTCGCCAGCAGGCCGGTAATGTCGGCCTCGTCGTCGAGAACGGCAAGGTGGATGGAAGTATTCACCCGAACATGGTAATGCCTGCGCCCGCGAAGCACCCAGGATCCCCGCCAAGCGCCTAGTGCGACATGAGCACCGGCACCGTCATGGATTGCAGCACGGTGCGCGAAACGCCGCCCAGGACCAGCTCCCGCGCGCGGCCATGACCATAGCAGCCCATGACGATCATGCCGGCGCCGAGGTCCGCCGCCAGGGACAGCAGGTCGTCGCCGGCATCGCTCTCGCGCAACCGCCGGTGTTCGTGCACCGCGTGCACGCCGTGCAGGCGCAGGTATTCCGCCACGTGGGCCGGCGCCGGCTGGGTGTCGTCGCCGTTCTCGTCGTCGCATACCAGGTGCACCTTCG
Organism: Variovorax sp. 01T432; assembly: GCF_056398605.1. Taxonomy (NCBI): domain Bacteria; kingdom Pseudomonadati; phylum Pseudomonadota; class Betaproteobacteria; order Burkholderiales; family Comamonadaceae; genus Variovorax; species Variovorax sp. 01T432. The sequence continues at coordinate 988 of NZ_JBFTPS010000081.1, read as the reverse complement.
CGGCAGCCCGCAGGAAGGGCAGGGCGGCGGACAGGGCGCGCGCGGATTCGGGCCGGGGCTTCCAGGCCACCAGCACCGTGCGCGGCGCCGCCGTCACTTCGCCGACGTAGGGAATGACGAGCGCGGGCTTGCCGCTGTCGATGATCACGCTCTCCACGAAATCGCCGGGCACGTCGAAGCCCGCCGCGTCGAGCGGGTCGCGCTGGCCCAGCACCAGCAGGTCGGCCACCAGGGCCCGGCGCGCGAAGGCGCCGATCACCGGTTCGCCGCTCAATTCGAGCCACTCGAGCGCCGGCGCCCCGGCGTCACGCGCGCTTTCGAACATGTCCAGGGCGCGGGCGCGATGCTCGGCATCGATCCTGGCGTCGAGCGGGAGCGACGGAATGCTTCCCTCGACCAGCGGCAGGTAGAGCGGAACGACGGCGAACAGCACGCTCAGGCTCGCCTGGTGGGCGGCCGCCAGCTGATGCGCGATGCGCAGGCGCGTCTCGGCGCGCGCCGTGCCGTCCAGATGGACCAGGATCGACTTGAGCATGTCGCTTCCCGCTTGTGCGTCGGATGTCATGAATAAGCTCCTTGCGGGAAGTCGGTGTCGATCCCCTGGCGGATCCTATTGGATCTTGAGGGTGCTGCTCGCGCTGCTGACCCGCTTGGGCAGGGTCAGGCGCAGAACGCCTTCTTCGAGCTTGGCGACGGCGGTCTTGTCGTCGACCTCGCTCGCCAGCGTGAAGCCGCGCGAGACGGAGCCATGGTAGGTTTCCTTCACGAGCGTGCGCCCGTGCTTTTCTTCCATGTCCTTCTTGATCTCGGCGGAGATCGAGACGTAGTTGCCGTCGATTGTGACGCGGATGTCCTCCTTCTTCGCGCCGGGGATCTCGGCGCTGACGAGGTACTCCTTGTCGTTCTCGCTGACGTCCACGCGGATGTCCGCGGGCAGCTTGACATCGTCGGCCAGCGACAGCGGACGAGACCAGCGGCGCAGCATTTC
>NZ_JBFTPS010000080.1:0-23280 GCF_056398605.1 Variovorax sp. 01T432 | reverse complement strand
TCTTGGGTCGGGTGCCGTCCCTTCGGGGGCGGCCACCTCGCTCGGTGCCCTGTTCACCCAGAGCAGCTCGTGTGCTGTTCTGTGGGATGAAGTTTGCGCCCAAAATCTAGGTGAAAACCCGCAGAAATCGAAGCTCGGTGTTCACGTGCCGGAAACAATGCCGAAGGACGCGGGCCGTTCGAAGGCCCCTATACCAGCGACTTCGCGTTGTCGAGCACGTAGTCGCAGGCCTTGGTCTTGAGCTGGCTGCTCGCATTCTTGAGATTGAATGAACCGCCATCGCTGCCCTGGAGCAGACCCTTGCTGCCATTGGCGAATCCGCTTTGCTGCGACTTGTTGCCGGTGACCTTGGCCAGCAGCTTGTCCTTGATGCCGCCGGCCGCGTCGGCGCTCAGGTAGTTGTTCTTGATGCAGTACTGGAGCACACCGGCCGCATTGCCCATGGTGCTCTTTCCCATCGCCGGCATGGAAAGGCCCATGCCCTTGGCGAGCGCGCCCGCGGCGCCGGTGGTGCCGCCCGCATTGCCCGTGTCGGACCCTCCCTTGGCTTCACCCAGCCTGTTCTTGAGCGCGTCGAGCATCTGACTTTGCGCGGGGCTCGCATGCGCGGCCGCCAGCAAGGCGATGGTGGCGAGGGTCGATCGAGCATTCATGGTGGTCTCCAATGGGAAAGGGTCGAGAAACGCGCCGACTCAGCCGGCGAAGAGCGGCGCGGGCAGGCCGGGCGTGTCGAGCTGGACGGCGAACAGGCCGCCCGCCTCGGGTTCGGCAGCGCGCTGCTCCGGCGATAGCCCGCTGGTCGCGCTCGTGATGTAGAGCGTGCGCAGATCCGGGCCACCGAAGGCGCAGTTGGTGATATGGCTCGTCGGCAGCGTGATGCGGCACAGCTCGTCGGCGCTCACCGGGTCGTGGCAGCTCACGCAGGCACCGCCCCAATGGGCAATCCATAGCCGGCCCGCGGCATCGGTGGTCATGCCGTCCGGGAGCCCGTCGCCGCGCGCGAAGCGATGCCACTGGCGCTTGTTGGCCAGCGTGCCCGCCTCGGCATCGAAGTCATAGGCGTAGGTGCGGCCGCTGACGGTGTCGTTGAAATACATGGTGCTGCCGTCGAGCGACCAGGTCGGGCCGTTGGTCACGGCGAAGCCCTGGTCGTGGCGGCTGCACTGGCCGTCGGCATCGAAGCGGTAGAGCGCGCCGGTCGGCGCGTCGCAATCGAAGTCCATGGTGCCGCCCCAGAAGCGGCCCTGGGCGTCGCACTTGCCGTCGTTGAAGCGGTTGGTCGCCAGCTCCGGCTCTGGCTGATGCAGGTACTTCGGCGGCACATCCGCCGCGGCCGGGTCGAAGAGCGCGAAGCCGCGGCGCAGGGTGACGATCAGGCCCGGCGCATTCGCTCTCTCGGCGAGGGCCGAGATCTCCTCCTCGAACTGCCAGCTGGCGCGCGCCTCGCTGGACGGATCGAAGCGGTGCAGGCGGCGTTCCAGGATGTCGACCCAGTACAGCGCCTGTTCGCGCCGCGACCACAACGTGCCTTCACCCAGCGTCGCGCCGGCGGGCCAGACGCAGCGGGGCGCGGCGACCTGGCAAGGGTTGGTGGGGGACGAAAGGAATGCGGCGTTGGTCATGCGAGTCTCCTGGGAAAATCCTGGTCGGGCTCCAGCCGGCGGCCGTACACCGCGAGGCTCTCCGCCTTCAAGGCCTTCATCATCACCTTGGCCGCGGGAGAAAGAAGACGATCCGTGCGCGTGATGAGGCCGAACGCATCCATGTGGCAGGGCAGGTCCATCGGCAGCACGGCGCAGATGCCGTGCCCCGCGTAATAGCGCGCCACCTCCGTCCCCAGCACGGCCACCATGTCGCTCTGCTGCAGCATGCGCGTGATGAAGAGCAGGGCGGCAGTCTCGATCACATTGATCGGCGGCGCAAGCCCTTCCTCCTGGAACATGAGATCGAAGCGATGGCGCAGCACGCTGCCCGCGGGCGGCACGATCCAGCCGGCGGTGACGAGGTCGCGCAAGCCGAGTCCGCTCATGCCGAGCAGCGGATGACCGGGCCGCACCAGCGCGCACACCGGCTCTTCGACCAGCGCCTCGTAGCGCAGTTGCGCCTTGTCGTGCTCGGCGAACAGCCGCGCCACGAGGATGTCGAGCTTGCCCTGCTCGAGCCGTTCGAGCAGCACCGGGCTGGTGTCGATTTCCAGTGACACGCGCAGGTTGGGTTGCTCGCGCTTGACCATCGCGACCGCCGGTGGCAGCAGCGCCAGTCCGGGCGAGGTGATGGCGCCGATGTTGACCTGGCCGAAGCTGCCGGCCTTCAACGCGGTCAGTTCGTCATGCGCCTGGTTCAGGCTCCCGAGCGCCACCCGCGCGTGGCGGATCATCGTCTCGCCATACCAGGTCGGGCGCATGCCGCGCGGCAGCCGGTCGAAGAGCGAGACCTCCAGCACGTCCTCCAGGTCCTTCAGCAGCTTCGAGGCCGCGGGCTGAGTCATGTTGAGTACCTGCGCCGCGCGGTGGATGTTGCCTTCCTCTGCGAGTGCGACGATCAGCAGCAACTGCCGGGTCTTGAGGCGCGCACGGATGAACCAGTGCGTGTAGTTGGTCATGGATATCCCGGAGAGGGTTTGCGTGAATGCTTGTTCTTGCATCGATTCAATCGAAATCTTGATTGGAAAGATATCGGTGACATTCCTAGACTCGCCCCACCTTGAAGCGCACAGCACTCCAGCAGAAGGTCCGGCAGTTCATCAATGGCCGCTGGGAAACCAGCGTCACCACCGGCACCAGCCAGAACCCCTCCGACACCGGCGAGGTGGTTGCGGAATACGCGCGCGCCGACCGTAACCAGACCGAACTGGCGATCCGCGCCGCCGCCGATGCCTTCCCGCACTGGAGCCTCACCACCCCGCAGCGGCGCGCCGATGTGCTCGACCAGATCGGCAGCGAGATCCTGGCGCGGCGCGACGAACTCGGCCTGCTGCTGGCGCGTGAGGAAGGCAAGACCCTGCCCGAGGCGATCGGCGAGGCGGTGCGCGCGGGGCAGATCTTCAAGTTCTTCGCCGGCGAGGCGCTGCGTCCGGGCGGCGAGACGATCGCCTCCGTGCGGCCCGGCGTGCAGGTCGACATCACGCGTGAACCGGTCGGCGTGGTCGGTCTCATCGCACCGTGGAATTTCCCGCTGGCCATCCCGGCCTGGAAGATCGCGCCCGCCCTGGCCTGCGGCAACAGCGTGGTCTTCAAGCCGGCGGAACTGGTGCCCGCCTGCGGCTGGGCACTGGCCGAGATCATCAGCCGCGCGGCGCTGCCGGCCGGCACCTTCAACCTCGTGATGGGCAGCGGCCGCGAGGTGGGGCAGACCCTCGTCGACAGCCCCCTGGTCGATGCGCTGAGTTTCACCGGCTCGGCCGCCGTCGGCGAGCGCATCCTGCAGGCCGCCGTCGCGCGGCGGGCCAAGGTGCAGCTCGAGATGGGCGGCAAGAACCCGCTCGTGGTGCTGGCCGATGCGGATCTCGACCGCGCCGTCGACTGCGCGCTGCAGGGCGCGTATTTCTCGACCGGCCAGCGCTGCACGGCGTCCAGCCGCCTCATCGTCGAGGCGCCGGTCCACGACGCCTTCGTCGCGCGGCTGCGCCAGCGCATGGCGGCGCTCAAGGTGGGGCACGCGCTGGAGCGCGGCACGGACATCGGCCCGGTGGTGGACCGGGGCCACCTCGTGCAGAACGTCGCCTGGGTCGGCATCGCGCGCGCCGAGGGTGCCGAGCATGTCTGGGGCGGCGAGCTGCTGAAGCGGCCGAGCCATGGCCACTACATGAGCCCGGCGCTGTTCCTTGCGCGGCCCGAGCATCGCCTGGCGCGCGAGGAGATCTTCGGCCCGATCGCCTGCGTGCTGCGCGCCGACGACTACGAGCACGCGCTGGCACTGGCCAACGACACGCCCTTCGGCCTGTGCGCGGGGATCTGCACCTCGTCGCTGCAGCGCGCCACGCATTTCAAGCGCCATGCCAAGGTTGGCATGACCATGGTCAACCTGCCGACGGCGGGCGTCGACTACCACGTGCCCTTCGGCGGCCGCAAGGCCTCGAGCTACGGCCCGCGGGAGCAGGGACGCCATGCGGCGGAGTTCTACACCACCGTCAAGACCGGCTACGTGCTGGCCTGAGCGAGCGGAAGACAGACCCGTGTTTTTTCACCACGCCAACCAGGAGACATCACCATGAGATTGAACCGTCGCGCGCTGACCCTCGCACTCGCAAGTGCTTCGCTGTCCTCGCTGCTGCCCGTCACGGCGCTGGCGCAGAAGAAGATCGTGCTGGGCTTTGCCCAGGTCGGCGCCGAAAGCGAATGGCGAACCGCCAACACCGAATCGATCAAGTCGGCCGCCAAGGACGCCGGCATCGAGCTCAAGTTCTCCGACGCGCAGCAGAAGCAGGAGAACCAGATCAAGGCGATCCGCTCGTACATCGCCCAGAAGGTCGACGTCATCGCCTTCTCGCCGGTGGTCGAGTCGGGCTGGGAGACCGTGCTGCTCGAAGCCAAGGCGGCCAAGATCCCGGTGGTGCTGACGGACCGCTCGGTCGACACCAAGGACGACTCGCTCTACGTCACCTTCATGGGCTCGGACTTCACCGAGGAAGGGCGCAAGGCCGGCCGCTGGCTGGTGGAGAAGATGAAGGACCACAAGGGCGACGTGAACATCGTCGAGCTGCAGGGCACCGTGGGCTCGGCGCCGGCGATCGACCGCAAGAAGGGCTTCGAGGAAATCATCAAGGCCGACTCGAAGTTCAAGATCATCCGCTCGCAGACCGGCGACTTCACCCGCGCCAAGGGCAAGGAGGTGATGGAGGCCTTCCTGAAGGCCGAGGGCAAGAAGATCAATGTGCTCTACGCGCACAACGACGACATGGCGATCGGCGCCATCCAGGCCATCGAGGAAGCGGGGCTCAAGCCGGCGGTGGATATCACGATCATCTCGATCGACGGCGTCAAGGGCGCCTTCGAGGCCATGATGGCCGGCAAGCTCAACGTGTCGGTCGAGTGCAGCCCGCTGCTGGGGCCGCAGCTGATGTCGGCGGTCAAGGACATCAAGGCCGGCAAGACGCTGCCCAAGCGCATCGTGACGCAGGAGAGCATCTTCCCGATGGAGGTGGCCAAGGCCGAATTCCCCAAGAGAAAGTACTGAACAAACCTCCAGGCTGGCCACACTTCGCGTGGCCGCCTCCCCCCTTTTCAAGGGGGCAACACCGGGGGACCGGCGCAGCCGGATTCGCGGTGTTTCTCGAACAATCAACTCGACCCAATGGAGACTCCTCGATGAAGCGCATATTCCTCAAGACCCTGCTCGCCGGCGCCGCCGTCACCGCCATGATGGGCATCGCGCCCTTCGCGCAGGCGCAGGACAAGGGCCCCATCGCGATCTCGATGCCGACGAAGTCGTCCGCGCGCTGGATCGCCGATGGCGCCAACATGGTCAAGTACTTCAACGAGAAGGGCTACAAGACCGATCTCCAGTACGCCGACGACGACATCCCGAACCAGCTCGCGCAGATCGAGAACATGGTGACCAAGGGCGCCAAGGTGCTGGTGATCGCGGCCATCGACGGCACCACGCTGTCCGACGTGCTGCAGAAGGCGGCCGACAAGGGCGTCAAGGTCATCGCCTATGACCGGCTCATCAAGGGCTCGAAGAACGTCGACTACTACGCCACCTTCGACAACTTCCAGGTCGGCGTGCTGCAGGCCAGCTACATCGAGCAGGCGCTCAAGCTGAAGGAAGGCAAGGGCCCCTTCAACATCGAACTCTTCGGCGGCTCGCCGGACGACAACAACGCCTTCTTCTTCTACAACGGCGCGATGTCGGTGCTCAAGCCCTACATCGACAGCGGCAAGCTGGTGGTGCGCAGCAAGCAGCTGGGCATGGACAAGGTCTCGACCCTGCGCTGGGACGGCGCGGTGGCGCAGGCCCGCATGGACAACCTGCTGTCGGCCTTCTACACCAAGGACCGGGTGGACGCGGTGCTCTCGCCCTACGACGGGCTGTCGATCGGCATCATCTCCTCGCTCAAGGGCGTGGGCTACGGTTCGGCGCAGCAGCCGATGCCGGTGGTGACGGGCCAGGACGCCGAGGTGCCTTCGGTCAAGTCGATCCTGAAGAAGGAGCAGACCTCGACCGTGTTCAAGGACACGCGCGAACTGGCCAAGGTCACGGTGGGCATGGTGGATGCCATGCTGGCGGGCAGGCAGCCCGAGGTGAATGACACCAAGACGTACAACAATGGCGTGAAGGTCGTACCCTCCTACCTGCTCAAGCCGGTGAGCGTGGACGCGTCGAACTGGAAGCAGGCGCTGGTGGACAGCGGCTACTACAAGGAAAGCCAGATCAAGTAGCCGGACCGAAGAAGGAGACCGGATTGAACGATGTCATCCTGGAGATGCGCGGCATCACCAAGACCTTTCCGGGCGTGAACGCGCTCGACAACGTCAACCTCGCCGTGCGCGCGGGCGAGATCCACGCGGTCGTGGGCGAGAACGGCGCGGGGAAGTCGACGCTGATGAAGGTGCTCAGCGGCGTCTATCCCTGCGACTCCTACGCGGGGGAGATCCATTTCGAGGGCGAGCTGCGCCGCTTCAAGGGCATCGCCGACAGCGAGAAGCTGGGCATCATCATCATTCACCAGGAGCTCGCGCTGGTGCCGCTGCTGTCGATCGCCGAGAACATCTTCCTCGGCAACGAGACGGCCACGGGCGGCGTGATCGACTGGTTCAGCGCCTATGCGAAGACGCGCGAGCTGCTGGCCAAGGTGGGGCTCAAGGAGCCGCCGACGGCGCTGATCACGAACCTCGGCGTCGGCAAGCAGCAACTGGTCGAGATCGCGAAGGCGCTGGCCAAGCAGGTCAAGCTGCTGATCCTCGACGAGCCGACCGCGAGCCTGAACGAGAGCGACAGCGACGCGCTGCTGGCCCTGCTGCTCGGGCTCAAGGCGCAGGGCATCGCCTCGATCCTGATCTCGCACAAGCTCAACGAGATCGCCAAGGTGGCCGACTCGATCACCGTGCTGCGCGACGGCGCGACGGTGGAGACCATGGACTGCCGCGCCGAGCCGATCAGCGAGGACCGCATCATCCGCGGCATGGTGGGGCGCGACATGGCGCACCGCTATCCGCAGCGCACGCCCCGCATCGGCGAGACGGTGTTCGAGGTGCGCGACTGGCGCGTGCACCACGCGCTGCACGCCGACCGCGAGCAGATCAAGGGCGTGAACCTGCATGTGCGGCGCGGCGAGATCGTCGGCATCGCGGGGTTGATGGGCGCGGGCCGCACGGAATTCGCGATGAGCGTGTTCGGGCGCTCCTATGGGCAGCGCATCAGCGGCTCGGTGTTCATGCAGGGCAAGGAGGTCGATGTGAGCACCATCCGCCGTGCCATCGACCACGGCCTCGCCTACGTGACAGAAGACCGCAAGAGCCTGGGCCTGGTGCTCGACGAGGACATTCGCAAGAACGTGACCCTGGCCAACCTGGCGGCCGTGTCCGAGGGCGGCGTGATCGACGAGGGCCGCGAGTTCAAGGTGGCGAACGACTACCGGCGCAAGCTCAACATCCGCTGCGCGGACGTGAGCCAGCAGGTCGTCAACCTGTCGGGCGGCAACCAGCAGAAGGTGGTGTTGAGCAAGTGGCTGTTCGCCAAGCCGGAGCTGCTGATCCTCGACGAGCCCACGCGCGGCATCGACGTGGGCGCCAAATACGAGATCTACACCATCATCGACCAGCTCGCGAACGAGGGCAAAGGCATTCTCATGATTTCTTCCGAACTGCCGGAGTTGCTCGGCATGTGCGACCGCATCTATGTGATGAACGAGGGGCGCTTCGTCGCCGAGTTTCCGGTGGCGCAAGCCTCGCAGGAGAAGATCATGCGGGTCATCGTGGCTTCGGGGAGCAGTGTCCATGCCGACTGACATCGACGCCTCGCTCAAGCCCGCGACGCCGCCCGCCGGCGCATCGGTGGCCGCGCACGCCGGCTTCCTCAAGAACAACCTGCGCGAATACGGCATGCTGATCTCGCTGGTCGCGATCATGGTGCTGTTCCAGGTGCTGACGGACGGCACGCTGATGCGGCCGCTCAACCTCACCAACCTGCTGCTGCAGAACAGCTACATCGTGATCATGGCGCTGGGCATGCTGCTGGTGATCGTGGCCGGCCACATCGACCTGTCGGTGGGCTCGGTGTGCGGCTTCATCGGCGCGCTGGCGGCGGTGCTGATGGTGGAGTACGAATGGCACTTCGTGCCGACCTTCATCGTGTGCCTGATCGCCGGCGGGCTGGTCGGCGCGGCGCAGGGATGGTTCGTGGCCTTCTTCAGGATTCCATCCTTCATCGTCACGCTGGCGGGGATGCTGGTCTTCAAGGGGCTCACGCTGGCGCTGCTGGCGGGGCAGTCGGTGGGGCCCTTTCCGGAGGCCTTCCAGAAGCTGAGCTCGGGCTTCGTGCCCGACGTGCTGGGCGGCGAGAGCCTGCGTCTGACCTCGCTGGTGCTCGGGGCGCTGGCGGCCGCCGCGCTGCTGTTCTTCAAGCTGCGGGGCCGGGCCAGGCTGGCGCAGCACGGCATGGAGCAGGAGCCCTATGCCTTCTTCCTCGGCAAGAACCTGTTCTTCGCCGCGGTCATCCTGCTGCTGAGCTACCTGCTCTCCACCTACAAGGGGCTGCCCAACGTGCTCATCGTGATGGCGGTGCTGATTGTGGCCTACGACTTCGTCACCAACCGCACCACGGTCGGCCGGCGCATCTATGCGCTGGGCGGCAACGAGAAGGCGGCGCGGCTGTCGGGCGTGAAGACGCAGCGCCTGGCCTTCCTGACCTTCGTCAACATGGGAGTGCTCGCGGCGCTGGCGGGCCTGGTGTTCGCGGCCCGGCTCAACACGGCCACGCCCAAGGCGGGGCTGGGCTTCGAGCTGGATGTGATCGCGGCCTGCTTCATCGGCGGCGCCTCGGCCTCGGGCGGCGTCGGCAAGGTGATGGGCGCGGTCATCGGTGCCTTCGTGATGGGCGTGATGAACAACGGCATGTCGATCCTGGGCATCGGCATCGACTACCAGCAGGTGATCAAGGGCCTGGTGCTGCTGGCGGCGGTGTTCGTCGACGTCTACAACAAGAACAAATGACCGCCGAGCCCGCATCGGACGCGCTGGACACGCCGGCCTCGCCGATGCTGGAGCTTGCCGGCATCGACAAGGCGTTCAACGGCGTGCCGGCCCTGCGGGGCGTGACGCTGCGATTGCGGCCGGGCGAGATCCACGCGCTGATGGGGCAGAACGGCGCGGGCAAGTCGACGCTGATCAAGGTGCTGACGGGGGTCTACCCGGCCGACAGCGGGGAGATGCGGCTCGCGGGCCAGCCGATACGCCCGGCCTCGCCGCTCGAAGCGCAGCGCATGGGCATCAGCACGGTCTACCAGGAGGTCAATCTCTGCCCGAATCTCTCGGTGGCGGAGAACATCTTCGCCGGGCGCTATCCGCGCCGCGGCCTCGCGCAGGGCTTTCGCATCGACTGGGCGGCGGTCCACCGCGATGCGCGCGCGCTGCTGGCGCGGCTGGATGTGGACATCGATGTCACGCAGCTGCTGTCGAGCTATTCGGTGGCGGTGCAGCAGATGGTGGCCATCGCGCGCGCGCTGGGGCTGTCGTCGAAGGTGCTGATCCTCGACGAGCCGACCTCCAGCCTCGACGACGAGGAGGTCAACAGCCTTTTCGCGGTGCTGCGGCGGCTGCGCGGCGAGGGCATGGCGATCCTGTTCGTGACGCATTTCCTGAACCAGGTCTACGCGGTGTCGGACCGCATCACCGTGCTGCGCAATGGCGCCTGGGTGGGCGAGTGGCGCTGCGCGGAGCTGGGGCCGCAGGCCTTGATCTTCGCGATGGTCGGGCGCGAGTTCGCGGCGCATGCGACAGGCACGGCGCAGCTGCCGCCCATCGACGCGGCCGCGCCGGTCGTGCTGCAGGCCGAGGGCCTGGGGCAGAAGGGGCAGTTGCAGCCCGTGGACCTGCGCGTGCGCGTGGGCGAGGTGGTGGGGCTGGCCGGCCTGCTGGGCGCGGGCCGGACCGAACTGGCGCGCCTCCTGTTCGGCCTGGCGCGGCCGGACTGCGGCAGCCTGCGCATCGACGGCACGGCCGTGGAATTCGCGAGCCCGGCCGATGCGGTGAAGCACGGCCTCGCGCTGTGCCCGGAGGAGCGCAAGACGGAGGGCATCGTGGCCGAGCTCTCGCTGCGCGAGAACATCGCGCTCGCGCTGCAGGCACGGCTGGGCGTGCGCCATACGCTGTCGCGCGCCGAGCAGACGGTGCTGGCGGAGCGTTTCGTCAAGGCCCTGGGCATTCAGGCGGCCAGCATCGACACGCCCATCGGATTGCTGTCGGGCGGCAACCAGCAGAAGGCGCTGCTCGCGCGCTGGCTGGCGACCGAGCCGCGCCTGCTGATCCTCGACGAGCCGACGCGCGGCATCGACGTCGCGGCCAAGCAGGAGATCATGGACGAGATCCTGCGGCTCGCGCGCGGCGGCATGGCGGTGCTGTTCATCTCCTCGGAGATGAACGAGGTGGTGCGCGTCTCGCACCGCATCGCGGTGCTGCGCGAGCGGCGCAAGGTGGGTGAATTGCCCGCCGGCAGCAGCGAGGACGCGGTATATGAACTGATCGCGGCGCAGACATGAACGCATCCCTTGCTTCACGATGGTTCGGGCACCGGCTCGCGTGGCCGCTGCTCACGCTGCTCCTGCTGCTGGCCGTGAACGCGGCATTCAACGCCAGCTTCCTGCATCTCGAATGGCGCGGCGGGCATCTGTACGGCAGCCTGATCGACATTCTCAACCGCGCGGCGCCGCTGGTGCTGGTGTCGCTGGGCATGACGCTGGTGATCGCGACGCGCGGCATCGACATCTCGGTCGGCGCGGTGGTGGCCATCGCCGCGGCGCTGGCGGCATGGATGATCGGCGGCGAGCAGGTCAGCCGCCTGCCGATGTGGATGGCCATTGTCGCCGCGCTCGGCGCGGCACTGGCCTGCGGCTTGTGGAACGGCCTGCTGGTCGCGCGCGTCGGCATGCAGCCGATCATCGCGACGCTGATCCTGATGGTCGCGGGGCGCGGCATCGCCCAGTTGATCACGAACGGGCAGATCATCACGATCTACTACGCGCCCTATTTCTTCATCGGCAGCGGCTACCTGTTCGGGCTGCCGTTCTCGGTCTACGTGGCGGCGCTGGTGTTCGCGGCGGTCTACCTCGCGATCACGCGCAGCGCGCTGGGGCTGTTCATCCAGGCGGTGGGCATCAATCCGGGCGCGGCGCGGGTCGCCGGCGTGCACGCCCGGCGCATGATCGTGTGCGCCTACATGTTCTGCGGCTTCTGCGCGGGCGTCGCGGGGCTCCTGATCAGCTCGAACGTCAAGAGCGCGGACGGCAACAACGCGGGCCAGCTGCTGGAGCTCGACGCGATCCTGGCCGTGACGCTCGGCGGCACGCTGCTGACGGGGGGGCGCTTCAGCCTGGTGGGCAGCGTGATCGGGGCGCTCATCATCCAGACGCTGACCTACGGCATCTATTCGCTGGGTGTGCCGCCGGAGATCAACCTGGTGGTGAAGGCGGCGGTGGTCTTCGCGGTGATGCTGCTGCAGTCGGCCGAGTTCCGGCGCAGCATCGGCGCGCTGGCGCGGCGGCCCATTCGCGGGGAGCTTCGGTCATGAGCGCGGACCTGTCGCGTTCGCTCGTCCGCTCGGAGCTCACGGATTCCGAGGTCGCGAGGCATGGGAGCAAAGGAAGAGGGCGCAGGTCCGCGCGCCTCAATCCGAAGTACCTTCCCCTGGCCGCCACGATCTCCCTGTTCGTGCTCATGGCGACGCTCGGGTCGGTCTTCTACGACGGCTTTTTCTCGGCGCAGGTGTTCCTCAACCTGCTGATCGACAACGCCTTTCTCTGCGTCGTCGCCGTCGGCATGACCTTCGTGATCCTTTCGGGCGGCATCGACCTCTCGGTGGGTTCGGTGATCGCGTTGACGACCATGGTGTCGGCCTCGCTGGTCGAGAAGCATGCCTGGAGCCCGGCGATCGTGATTCCGCTGGTGCTGGTGATGGGCACGCTCTTCGGCGCGTTCATGGGCCTTCTGATCGAGCGCTTCCGTCTTCAGCCTTTCATCGTGACGCTGGCGGGCATGTTTCTCGCGCGGGGCCTGTGCTACCTGATCAGCATCGATTCGATCAGCATCACCCATCCCTTCTATGCGGCGGTCTCGCAGTGGCGCCTGCCGGTCTGGGGCGAGGCCTCGATCTCGCTGAGCGGGCTGATCGCGCTGGCGGTGGTGGCGGTCGCGGTGTTCGTCGCGCATTACACGGCCTTCGGGCGCACGGTGTACGCCATCGGCGGCAACGAGCAGTCGGCCTTGCTGATGGGCCTGCCGGTGCGCGCGACCGTGGTCGGCGTCTATACCTTGTCCGGCTTCTGCTCGGCGCTGGCCGGCGTGGTGTTCACCTTCTACATGCTGTCGGGCTATGGCCTGCACGCGGTGGGTCTCGAGCTGGATGCGATCGCGGCCGTGGTGATCGGCGGCACGCTGCTCTCGGGCGGGGTCGGCTACGTGGTCGGCACGCTTTTCGGCGTGCTCATGCTCGGCATCATCCAGACCTTGATTTCCTTCGACGGCACGCTGAGCTCCTGGTGGACGCGCATCGTGGTGGGGGCGCTGCTCTTCGTCTTCTGCCTGCTGCAGCGGCTGTTCACCGCGCGCGGGGCAGGGCCGGGTTGAGGCCGCCGGCGCGCTTCAGCGCTTCGATTCGTTCCAGAACGGCCGCGCGTGCGCCACCTTGGCGAGCGCCTCGCGGCATGCCGCCGCGCTCTCGGGCTGACGGGCGCTCAGCCAGCCCACCGCGAACCATGCGCGTGCGTCGCGGGCCGCCGCTTCCCTGTAGGCGGCGATGGCCACCGCCGCGTCGTTGTGCTCGCCGAGCGCATCCTGCGCCGGGCGCAGTTCGTCCAGGTAACGCTGGGCCGCGCGCTGGCCGAAGAGCGGCGCCGCGAACTCGCTCAGGTAACGCAATCGCTTGAGGCGCTTGCGGACCCTGTGCTGGGCGATGGCTTCGAGGTTCTCGAAGCGCTCCCCGTCGCGCACCACCTGGCGGTGCAGCTTCGACAGGCGCGCGCGCAAGGGCTTGCGAGGCGAGCCGGCGGGCGCTTCATCGGCTTCCTGGTTGTCGCACAAGGACCTTTCGATCAGGCTCACCAGCATCGCCTGGAACGCGGTCGCGCGCACCGCGGCGGCCGCGGCCGGGTCGTTCGCGGGCGCATCGAGTCCGTCGACCGGGGGGCCGCCGGCGGCTTCCATCTTCGGTTGCATGGTGTGCTGAAGATATTCGCGGTCACGCCCACGGCCGAGCGCGCGAAAGGCTTCCACCAATGCGGGCTCCCACGTCGGGGGAATGTCGGCGGTGAAGACCGCCAGCTCGCGCAGCGCCGTGCGCAGGCGCCGGATGCCCACGCGCAACTGATGCACATGTTCGGCGTCGGCACTGCCGGCGGCCACCTCGCTCGCGTTGGGAAGAATCTGCGCCAGGCAGGCGATCAATACCGCGCCGAACACCTGGGCGCTCGCCGAGCCGCGCTCCAGCTGCGGGGCCTCGGCCTTGACCGGGGCGCCGTGCGCTTCGCCGCGTGCGAGCTGCTCGCCGCGCGCCGATTTGGAAACGCTGTCCAGCCAGAGGCCGTAGCGCTCGCGCCACCGGCCGGCAAGCTCCAGCATCGACTGCGGGCTGCCGCTCTTGAGTTCGATCTCGAGTTCGCACACCGTGCGCGAACGCTCGCCCGCGCTCAGCTCCCCGCGATCGAAGGCCAGCTCGACGCGCGCGTCGCCGGTGCGCATCTCGCGCGTGGTGCGCCAGACGTCGGTGCCGTAGAGGGGCACGAGTTCGACGCTCGCGGGGTCGTGTCCCGCCTTTCGCACGGCCTGGGCGATCAGATCGCCGACGGGCGTGCCCTCATGCCGCGCGATGCGCGGCACCGGCACCTCGCTGGCGCGCTCGACGGGAATCTCGACGTTGTGTTCGTGGCGCTGGAGCGCGTTGCCGGAGGGCGCCTTGGCGGTCTGCACCCAGCTGTCGCCTTCCTTGCGCAAGCGCAGGACGATGCGCTGCGCCGCCAGTGCGCCATCCGGCGTGTCGAAGTAGCGCGCCTGGAGGCGGGTGCGATGGGAACGCCCGCGCGCCACCGCGGCTTCCACGGCGGCTCGCTGGTGTGCGTCGACCTGGAACTTGAGTTCGAACTCGATCACGGGTCGACCGCGCGGCGCGCGGCTGTCACTCTTGCAGTTCGTTGACCTGCACCGACAGATCGAAAAGCTTGGACTTGCTCGCGTAGTAGCGGTCGAGCCGCCACTCCTTCAGGATGTCCATCGCCAACTGAAAGCTCTTGTAGTCCAGGTCATAGAGCGTGACCAGTTCGAAGCTGTGCTCCGACTCCAGCGCCAGCACGAGGCGGGCGAGGATCTTGGCCGACTCATTGGTCGGATCCGTTTCGATGAATCGGCGGGCGACCTTGATGGCGTTCATGAGGGTATTTTCTCGGTTGACACGGGCCCATGACTATAGCCACCCTCCCCATCACGTTTTATGACAATTGCATGACAGACTACTTCATTAGTATGCTTATTGCAAAGTTGCAGATGGCCGGCATCGCCGGTCATTGCCCTGGTGGCGGTACTGGGGTGACGGTCTCCCGGATCAGCCCGCCGCCCATGACGCTGCCCTCGACCTCCGTCCTGCCTGTGCCTCGCATGCGGGCTTCACAGGCTGCTCGGTCAGCCGGCGGCTGCAGATTGCAGCGTGCCAGGGCATTTTGCTCGTAGGTGGTGGGCGCGGCGCTGGTGAGGCCGCCGCGGGCGGCCTCCTGGCGTGCCGCTCCGGCTTCACGCAGGCACGCGCTGCGATCCTGTTCAACACCGTCGCAGACCGCGCGTTCGCGCTGCTCCATGCGGGCACCCGAGCGCTGCGTCTGGGCCAAGACTGCCGACGTACCCATCAAACCGCCGGCCGCCAACAGAACGGCCAGGGTTGCACGAATAGCTGTATTCATCGATTCACTCCTTTGCACGGCGGCGCAGGGCGCGCCACCCGATGAGGAAGTGTGGGAGC
Source organism: Variovorax sp. 01T432 (assembly GCF_056398605.1). Lineage (NCBI taxonomy): Bacteria > Pseudomonadati > Pseudomonadota > Betaproteobacteria > Burkholderiales > Comamonadaceae > Variovorax > Variovorax sp. 01T432. The sequence goes on along the minus strand of NZ_JBFTPS010000080.1, from coordinate 8,124 downwards.
GCCGGGCGCCGGCGGCTGTGGGACGCATCGCCCCTCGGGCGGCCACAGAGTCGCCGGTTGTTGTGGGACAAGGCCGGCAGGCCGGCCGTTGCGCAAAGGATTCTTTCGCCCGCCTGAAGGCCCCGTCCTACAGAACAGCGCCCGTCCCCGGCGCCCGGACCGGTCAGCCCTCTGCGATGCGCTTGGCGAGGTGCGCCAGGGCTTCTTCGACTTGGTCGACCAGGATCAGCGAGAGATCACCGGGCTGAAGCCGGGCCAATGCCGAGTCGATAGCGATGAATTCGCCGCGGATCTCGTCGATCGCGCGCGTGCGCCGGGCACCTTCCAGCCCCTGCCGAAGCAGCGCCATCACCTCGCCATCCGCCCGCCCGCGCTGCGCGGCGTCCTGGTAGAGGATCACGTCGTCGAAAGCCTCTCCGAGGATCGCGGTCTGGTCGCGGATGTCGCTGTCGCGGCGGTCACCGGCGCCGCTGATGACCACGGAGCGCCTCTTCGCGGGCATGGTGTCGACCGCCGCGACCAGCGCGCGCATGGCGTCGGTGTTGTGGCCGTAGTCGGCAATCACGGTGGCGCCCCGATAGTCCATCACGTTGAAGCGGCCCGGCACGCCGGCGGCATCGTTCATGAAGCTCGCAAGGCCGCTGCGGATCGTGTCCCAGTCCAGGCCCACGGCCCAGGCGGCGGCGACTGCGGCCATTACGTTGGCGACCTGGAAGCCGATGGTGCCGTTGCGCGTGATCTGCACGTCGCGCAGCGGAATGCGCTCGCGCCACGAACCTTCGGCGGCAACCAGCACATCCTGGTCGACATAGACGGTGCGCTTGCCCTGGGCGCGGTGGGTGGCCATGACCGGATGCTGCCGGTCGGCTGCGAAGAAGATCACGCTGCCGGGGCAGCTGGTCGCCATGGCCGCCACGTTCGGGTCGGCCGCGTTCAGCACCGCGTAGCCGCCGGGCGCCACGTTGCGCACGATCACGCGCTTGAGCACGGCGAGGTCCTCGACGGTCGTGATGTAGTTGAGGCCGAGGTGGTCGCCGCTGCCGATGTTGGTGACCACCGCCACCTGGCAGCGATCGAAACCCAGGCCTTCGCGCAGCACGCCGCCGCGCGCCACTTCGAACACGGCCGCGTCGACGTCCGGATGCAGCAACACGTTGCGCGCGCTCTTGGGGCCGCTGCAGTCGCCGCTGTCGGTCTGCCGGCCGTCGACATAGACGCCGTCGGTGTTGGTCATGCCGGTGCGCAGGCCGCTGGAGGCGAGCAGGTGGTTGATCAGGCGGGCGGTCGTGGTCTTGCCGTTGGTGCCGGTCACGGCCACCACCGGGATGCGGCCGTCGTCGCCGTGGGCATAGAGCGTGTCCATCACCGCTTCGCCGACGGCGCGTCCGCGGCCGAAGGAGGGCGAGATGTGCATGCGCAAGCCCGGCGCGGCATTGACCTCGACCACGCCGCCATGCTGCTCCTCGAGCGGACGCAGGACGTTCTCGCAGACCATGTCGACACCGCAGATGTGCAGGCCGACCATCTGCGCGGCATCGACGGCGCGCGCCGCCACTTCGGGATGCACGGTGTCGGTCACGTCAGTGGCGGTGCCGCCGGTCGAGAGGTTGGCGTTGTTGCGCAGCACCACGCGTTCGCCCAGCGCGGGCACGCTGTCGGGCGTGAGGCCCTGCGCTTCGAGGCGGCCGACGGCGATGTCATCGAGCCGGATCTTGGTGAGGGAGGTCGCATGGCCCTCGCCTCGGCGCGGATCGAGGTTGACGGTGTCGACCAGCTGGCGCACGGTCTTGCTGCCGTCGCCGATCACCTGCGGGGGGTCGCGCCGTGCGGCCGCCACCAGCCTGTCGCCCACCACGAGCAGGCGGAAGTCGAAGCCCGGCAGGAACTTCTCGACCATCACTTCGCCATGGACGGCCGCCGAATCGTAGGCCGCTTGCAGTTGCTCGCGCGTCGTGATGTTGACGGTGACGCCCTTGCCCTGGTTGCCGTCCTGCGGCTTCACGACCACGGGCAGGCCGATCTCGTTCGCCGCGGCCCAGCCGTCGTCGGCGCTGCTCACCGGGCGGCCCAGCGGCACCGGCACGCCGGCGGCATTGAGCAGCTGCTTGGTGAGCTCCTTGTCCTGCGCGATGGCTTCGGCCACGCCGCTGGTGCTGTCGACCTCGGCGGCCTGGATGCGGCGTTGCTTGGAGCCCCAGCCGAACTGCACCAGGCTTCCGCGCGTGAGGCGCCGGTAGGGGATGCCGCGCGCGACGGCCGCGTCGACGATGGAGCCGGTACTCGGGCCCAGGCGCTCGGATTCGTCGAGGTCGCGCAGCTCGGTGATGGCCGCGGTCGCATCGAATGCGGTGCCGCCCTGCGCGGCATCGATGAGCTGCTTGGCCAGCTCGAGAGCGCGCCGGCCGACCGCTTCCTCGCTGTACTGGAAGGTGACCTGGTAGACGCCTTCATCGACCGTGCGGGCGGTATGGCCGAAGTTCACCGCGCAGCCGGCCTGCGCCTGCAGGGCCAAGGCGGCGTTTTCGAGCACGTGCGCGAGCGAAAGCGGCTGGCCCAGCACGATCGGGTGCAGTTCGCCGATGGTTGGAAACAGCGCGCGCAGGCGGGCTTCGAAACCGGGCAGCCGTCCGAGGGCGTTCTCGTCGCCGATGCAGCTGACGATCGCCTCGATACAGGTGTGCCGGCTCCACAGATTGGGGCCGCGAAGAGCGCGGACGCGCGTGACTTCCATCAATTGCTCCAGGGCAGCACAGCGCCGGCCCATATGTCAGAAATACCGCGGAACGGGCGTCGCCGGGCCGTCGGTGTTGCCCCCTGCAAGGGGGGAGGCGAAGCGACACGAAGTGCGCGAAGCCTGGGGGTGCGCATCATCTAGGCCAGCTGTTGATCAGGCGAAAGCAGTGTCTGGGAGAGCTGCAGCGACGCCAGGGCGGCCTGCAGGTCGGCCTCGAAGGCTTCGACGCCGGCGCCGATCAGGCTGAGCGGAATGCCCAGCGCCCAACCGGTGGCGACCGCCGCCAGAAGGCTTTCGAGACTGACACCAGCGTGCGTCGCGCGCCAGATCGTCAGCCGACCCAGGCCGGGCAGGAAGGATTCGCTGCTGCCGTTGGCCAGCACCACGCGGTCCTGCCGCACCAGCACGGCCTTGCCGCCGGCGGACTGGTGCTTGGTCAGGGCCTCGGCCTGCGGATCGGCGCTGTAGAGGATCACATCGCCATCGCACAGGGGCGCCAGGCCGGCCACGCGCGGGTCGCCGGCGTTGAGCACGGCGGTGCCTTCGGGCAGCACCACGTCGACCTGGGTGCGCAGCACCTTGACCAGATGGTCGCTCTGCGTGATGTCGAATTCGGACAGCGCCTCTGCGCCGTCGAGGTCGGTGACGATGCCGACCTCGCAGCGGTCATAGGCGAGGCCGTCGCGCAGGATGGTCTCGGCGCCGTTCTCGATGACCACGGCCTGCACGGCGCGGTTCATCAGCAGGCGTCGTCCGGCCGCCCAGTGGGCGCTGTTGCGCGCGTCGACGCGGCGCCGTTCGAGGAACAGGCCGTCGCCGCAGGCCAGGCCGGTGTGTCGCCCGCCCAGGCCGATCAGCCAGGCGACCAGGCGCGCCAGCACGGCGGTGTCCCGCGAGCCGGCCACCCCGATCACGGGAATGCGGCCGGGCGTGCCGTCCGGGAAGAGATGGTCGCAGATCGCGCGGCCCACCGGGCGCGGCGAGCCGACGGCCGGCTTCAGGTGCATCAGCAGCCCGGGGCCGGCATTGACTTCGACGATGGCGCCGCCCTGTGCGGCCAGCGGGCGGCCGATGTCCTGCGCGACCAGGTCGACGCCGGCGATGTCCAGGCCCACCACGCGGGCGGCGAGCACGGCCGCATGGGCAACCTCGGGATGAACCAGGTCGGTGCAGTCGATCGCCATGTTGCCATTGCGCTGGATCGTGACGACGCGGCCGGCAGCGGGCACGGCCGTCGCATCCAGTTCCTGGCGCTTGAGTTCGAGCTGGAGCTTGGCGTCGGTCGCGATGTCGATGAAGTCGAGCGGGAATTCCTCTTCCGCGCCGCGCCGGGGGTCGCTGTTGAGCTGGCTCTCGATGAGCTGGGCCACGGTCGCGCTGCCGTCGCCGGTGACCGTGATGATCTCGCCGCGCGCGGCGGCGACCACCTGGCCGCCGACCACCAGCAGGCGGTGCTCGTGGCCACGGATGAAGCGCTCGACCATCACGTCGCTGCCCTCGGGCTCGGCAACGGCGAAGGCGGCCATGATCTCCTCGCGGGTGTTGAGCTCCAGCGAGACACCGCGGCCGTGGTTGGCGTCGGAGGGCTTGACCGCCACCGGCAGCCCGATGTCCTGGGCCGCTTCCCAGGCTTCCTCGGCGTTGGCGACCACCTGGCCCTCGGGTACGGGCACGCCGCAGCTCGCGAGCAGCGACTTGGTGAGTTCCTTGTCGCTGGCGATCGATTCGCCGATGGCGCTGGTGTAGTCGGTCTCGGCGGTCCAGATGCGCTGCTGGCTGGCGCCGTAGCCGAGCTGGACCAGGTTGCCGCTGTTGAGCCGCATGTGGGGGATGCCGCGGTCGGTGGCGGCGCCCACGATGCAGGCGGTGCTCGGGCCGAGGTAGCAGTCCTCGACCTTGGCCTTGACCGCGTCGACCGCGCGCTGCACGTCGGCGGCGGTGAAGGGGTCGTTGTTGATGGCGGCCATCATCAGGCGGTGGCCCTCGGCCAGCGCCACGCGGGCGACCTGTTCGTCGCGCGCGCGGAACACCATGCGGTAGACGCCATGCTGCGAGGTGCTGCGCGTCTGGCCGAAGCCGGTCGGCATGCCGGCCAGGTTGAGCAGCTCGATCACGACGTGTTCCAGCACATGTCCCGACCAGGTGCCTTCGGTCAGGCGCTGGATGAAGCCGCCCCGTTCGCCGACGCCGCAGTGATGCTCGATCAGGGCCGGGAGCAGGGCGGTCAGGCGGTCGGTGAAGCCGTCGATCTTGTTGGAGGGGTAGTCCTCCAGCGCGCCGAGGTCGAGCCAGACCTCGAGCACGGGACGGTAGGTCCAGAGGTTCGGGCCGCGCAAATAGTTGATGCGAAGCAGGCGGATGTCGTCGAAACGGCTCATGGAAACGTTCGATGTGCTTTGACCGAGCACGGCGGCGCTCTCAAGCGCGCCCATGGCGATCGGTCAGAATCGGCGCCCGGCAAGCGCCATGAAGGGTCCCACCAAGGGCCAGAGACATAGAAACACAATGCAACATCAAGATCCAGTCGGCACCCCGGAGGGCGAAGCGGAGGAGGCCTCAGAAGCTCTGAAAAGCCGGCTCACTGACGCGGAAAACGTTCTCGCGACCCTCCCGGTTGACCTTGACGGAGAACTTCGGTTTGCCTCCGGCCTCGTGGCGCTGACCGATCGGCGCCTGCTCGCGCGCGATTCCGGCGGCGCATGGGCCGAGTGGCCGCTGGGCGGCGCGGGGCTGGCGCTGCAGCTGACCGACCATGCCGGCATCGGCACGCTCGACCTGTTCGACGCGCGCACGCGCCTGGCGCGCTGGCGTTTCACTCTGACGCAGCAGCCGGCGGCCCTGCGGCTGCAGAAGCTTTTCGGGCAGCGGGCCGGGGGCGCGGCGGTTCCGGCGGCGGCCGAAGCGGCCGAAGCGGAAGAGGGGCTGGCGATCGAACCCGAACTCCCGGCCCCGCCGTCCACCTGGGTGTTGCTGCGCCTCGGGCGCTTCGCCAAGCCTTACCGCAAGCAGCTCATCACAGGGTTTGTCCTTACCCTGGCCTCGACGGCGGCCACCCTGGTGCCGCCGTACCTGACCATCCCGCTGATGGACGACATCCTGATTCCGTTCCAGAACGGGCAGCAGATCGCGATCGCCAAGGTCGTGCTGTTCCTGAGCGCGCTGCTGGCCGCGGCGCTGGCGGGCTGGGCGCTGGGCTGGGCCCGGACCTATCTGCTGGCGCTGGTGTCGGAGCGCATCGGCGCCGACCTGCGGACCACCACCTACGAACATTTGCTCACCTTGCCGCTCGACTACTTCGGCGGCAAGCGCACCGGCGACCTGATGTCGCGCATCGGCTCGGAGACCGACCGCATCAACGTCTTCCTTTCCCTGCACGCGCTCGATTTTCTGACGGACGTGCTGATGATCGCCATGACGGCGGTGATCCTGGTGTCGATCAACCCGCTGCTGGCGGTCGTCACGCTGGTGCCGCTGCCTTTCATCGCGTGGATGATCCACGTGGTGCGCGACCGGCTGCGCACCGGCTTCGAGAAGATCGACCGTGTCTGGTCCGAGGTGACCAACGTGCTGGCCGACACGATCCCCGGGATCCGGGTGGTCAAGGCCTTCGCGCAGGAAAAGCGCGAGGCCCGCCGTTTCCATGCCGCCAATGCCTACAACCTCCAGGTCAACGACAAGCTCAACAAGACCTGGTCGCTCTTCACGCCCAGCGTGTCGCTGCTCACCGAGATCGGCCTGCTGGTGGTCTGGGGCTTCGGCATCTGGCAGGTGGCGCGTGGCCGCATCACGGTGGGTGTGCTGACGGCCTTCATCGCCTACATCGGGCGCTTCTACACGCGGCTCGACTCGATGAGCCGCATCGTGTCGGTCACGCAGAAGGCGGCGGCCGGCGCCAAGCGCATCTTCGACATCCTCGACCATGTGAGCAACGTGCCCGAGCCGGCGAACCCGGTGAAGATCGAGCGCATCCAGGGGCGCATCGAGATGGCCGACGTGGGTTTCCGCTATGGCAGCCGCGCGGTGATCCGCGACCTCGACCTGGTGATCGAGCCGGGCGAGATGATCGGGCTCGTCGGCCACAGCGGCTCGGGCAAGAGCACGCTGGTCAACCTGATCTGCCGCTTCTATGACGTGACCGACGGCGCCATCAAGGTCGACGGCACCGACATCCGCCGCTTCGCGGTGGCCGACTACCGGCGCCATGTCGGGCTGGTGCTGCAGGAGCCCTTTCTCTTCTTCGGCACGATCGCGCAGAACATTGCCTACGGCAAGCCCGAGGCCACGCGCGAGGAGGTCGTGGCGGCCGCCCGCGCCGCGCACGCGCACGATTTCATCCTGCGGCTGCCGCACGGCTACGACTCGCTGGTGGGCGAGCGCGGGCAAGGGCTCTCGGGCGGCGAGCGGCAGCGCATCAGCATTGCCCGCGCGCTGCTCATCGATCCGCGCATCCTGATCCTGGACGAGGCCACGTCGGCGGTGGACACCGAGACCGAGAAGGAGATCCAGAAGGCGCTGGACAACCTGGTGCAGGGCCGCACCACGATCGCGATCGCGCACCGGCTCTCGACACTTCGCAAGGCCGACCGGCTGGTGGTGATGGACCGCGGCGAGATCGTCGAAGTGGGGCCGCACGACGCGTTGATGGAAAAGCAGGGCGCCTACTGGCGTCTGTACCAGGCGCAACTGCGGCAGGCGGACGATGAAAGCGCGGGTGCCGCGGCCGAGCGCGCCTCGGTGGCGGTGGCACTCGGCGGCCATGCGGCCCATCCGGCGGGGGAAGCATGAACGACATCCAATTGGAACGCGATGCCTTCGGGCGCCTGGTGCTGGTCGATGCACAGGGCACGCGCCATGAAGGCGTCGTGCCGGTGCGTGCCTTTCCGCTCACGGCCCCCGACGACGGCATTTCGCTGGTCGGCGGCGATGGCCGCGAACTCGTGTGGCTCGACCGCCTCGACGCGCTGCCCCGGGAATCACGCGCGCTGCTCGCGCATGAACTCGCCGCGCGCGATTTCGCGCCCACGCTGCAGAAGCTGCACAAGGTGTCGAGCTTCGGCGTGCCGAGCACCTGGCGGGTCAGCACCGACCGCGGCGAGACCAGCTTCGTGCTGAAGGCCGAGGAAGACATCCGCCGGCTGGAAGGCGGCGCGCTGCTGATCGCGAGCGCGCACGGCGTGCAGTTCCGCATCCCGGACGTGAAGGCGCTGGACCGCGGCTCGCGCAAGCTGCTGGAGCGCTTTCTCTAGGCCGAAGTTCCTCCAATCGCCGAGCGAGTTTGTCTTTGCACGACAAGCACTTGGCGTGAGTTTGGGGTTCCGGTTTCTGTCTACAGACGGATCTGCTGGAGCAGATCGAGCGCGCGTTGTTGTTTCGCGTTGGGCGTAGTGAGG
>NZ_JBFTPS010000079.1:0-37436 GCF_056398605.1 Variovorax sp. 01T432 | reverse complement strand
AAGCTCGACGCCATCGAGCGCAAGGCCAGCCAGGCGCTCGACCTGCCCGCGATGCCCAAGGCAAGCGCTGAACTGAGCGACGTCGTTCAGGCCCTGGGCCAGGTGGACATCCGCGCCGCGCGCGCGGCCGATGCACAGCGCGGCGCGGCACAGGAGCTTCAATGGGCCGAGCGCCAGCGCGAGGAAGCCGCCACCGCCTCGATCCATTCCGCCGTGCGCGACGCCATCGACAGCCAGTGGGACAGGCTCTCGCGCGGGGCCCGCAGGAGCCTCGCTCCAGCCCACCTGCCCATGAGCGCGATGCTCGATCCCGTCGGCGCCGCCAGCCATGCCGCAGCGGCCCACGCGATCCCCTCCACCGCTCCCGGTGAGCTCGTCGAGGCAGTGAGTCAGGCCCTGCTGCCCATCCCCGAGGGCCAGGCCGTGCGCCGGCATCTCGCCGAGACCGGCCAGCCCTATCGCGAGCAGGACCACCCCGACTTCCATCGCATACTGCAAGACCTCACCGGCGCGGAAGTGGGCAACATGCTCCAGAGCCTGGACCGCCGCCTGCGCGCGCACGCGCAGGCCACCGTCGCGAATGCCGCCGCGCGCGACGCGGCCGTGCAGGCCCAGCGCGCCGGCGCCGAGCACGCCGCCATGGCGCAGGACACCCAACGGGTACAGGCCAACGCGCGCCAACCCACCGCAACGATCGCTGGCGCGGTCCCGCCCGTGCACAGCACCGGGCCCGCCATCCCGGCGAGAGCGGCGCGCAACGCCGGGCGCGACGACCGCGAGACCCTGGCCCGCCTGGACTCGCTGCCCCCCGTGCCCACCGAAGACCCCCGGGGATCGCGGCTCGGCGTGCTGCGCGAGCGCCTGGAGCAATCCATCCTCGACACCATGCCCTCGGTGTCCGCCGGCGCCTTGCCCAGCGTGGCCGAGCCCGAACAGCGGCTGGCCAATCTGCGAGGCACCGCCGAGGCCCTGGCCTCATCACTGCCTTCCGTGCCCTCGGAGCGCCCGGATCGCCTTGCCGGGATGGCGCCGATCGAAGAGGGCCAAGGCTGAGACCCGGCGCGGGGGGCTTTGTCCTGATGCTGGCGCATTTCGTCGGCCAACCGGGTCCGGCGGGCTGACACCGCGCTCGATCCGTCGAAACCTACAATGGCCCTTGCCTGCCAAGGCAGTCCGCTTTCTTGCTTCCAACCTCCGCCCTATCCATGAACGTCCTTCGATTCACCGATCTCTGCGCGCAAGGCAAAGTCGCCGGCCAGCGCGTGTTCATCCGCGCCGATCTCAACGTGCCGCAGGACGACGCCGGTCACATCACCGAGGACACGCGCATTCGCGCATCGGTGCCGTGCATCCGCCAGGCGCTCGATGCGGGTGCCGCCGTCATGGTCACGTCCCATCTCGGCCGTCCTGTCGAGGGCGAATTCAAGCCCGCGGATTCGCTCGCGCCTGTCGCCAGGCGCCTGGGTGAACTGCTGGGCCGCGACGTTCCTCTCGTGTCCGACTGGGTCGACGGCGTGCAGGTCGCGCCCGGCCAGGTCGTGCTGCTGGAGAACTGCCGCCTCAACAAGGGCGAGAAGAAGAACGACGAAAAGCTCGCGCGCAAGCTCGCCGCCCTGACGGACATTTACGTGAACGATGCCTTCGGCACCGCGCACCGCGCGGAGGCCACCACCTACGGCATCGCGCAATTCGCCAAGGTGGCGTGCGCCGGCCCGCTGCTGGCCGCAGAGATCGATGCCATCACCAAGGCGCTGGCGCACCCCAGGCGCCCCTTGGTCGCCATCGTCGCGGGTTCGAAGGTCAGCACCAAGCTCACCATCCTGAAGAGCCTGGCCGACAAGGTCGACCAGCTCATCGTCGGAGGCGGCATTGCCAACACCTTCATGCTGGCGGCCGGCCTGAAGATCGGCAAGTCGCTCGCCGAACCCGATCTCATCGACCAGGCCAAGGCCGTCATCGACGCCATGCGCGCCCGCGGCGCGGCAGTGCCCATCCCGGTCGACGTCGTCACGGCGAAGACCTTCGCAGCCGATGCGGCGGCCACGGTGAAGGACGCGAGCGACGTGGCGGACGACGACCTCATTCTCGATATCGGCCCGAAGACGGCCGCAATCCTCGCTGCGCAACTGCGCGAAGCCGGCACCATCGTGTGGAACGGCCCGGTGGGCGTCTTCGAGTTCGACGCCTTCGCCAACGGCACCAAGGTGATCGCCCAGGCCATCGCCGAGAGCCAGGCCTTCTCGATCGCGGGCGGCGGCGACACGCTGGCCGCCATCGCCAAGTACGGCATCGAGGACAAGATCGGCTACATCTCGACCGGCGGCGGCGCCTTCCTCGAAGTGCTGGAGGGCAAGACGCTGCCGGCCTTCGAGATCCTCGCCAAGCGCGCCGCCGGCTGAGCGGCCGCGGCCGGACAAAGCCAGACAAAAGACACAAACCGGAGACCCGAAGAATGAGCACGCCCCGCCTTCCCCGCCACGCCACCAAGATCGTCGCCACGCTCGGGCCGGCCTCGAACACGCCCGAACTGCTGGAGCAGATGATCAACTCCAAGGTCAGCGTGGTGCGGCTCAACTTCAGCCACGGCACCGCGCAGGACCACATCAACCGCGCCGCCATGGTCCGCGAGGCGGCGCGCCGCACCGGCCGCGAAGTGGCGATCATGGCCGACCTGCAGGGCCCGAAGATCCGTGTCGGCAAGTTCGCTGAGGGCAAGGTGTGGCTGGAGCCGGGCGCGAAGTTCGTGCTCGACGCATCGCGCACCGAGCCGGGCACGGTGGATGCCGTGGGCCTGGACTACAAGGATCTGCCGCGCGACGTGAAACCCGGCGACAGCCTGCTGCTGAACGACGGGCTCATTGTGCTCACGGTCGATGCGGTCAAGGGCGAGGCCGTCTACACCACCGTGCGCCTGGGCGGCGAGCTCTCGAACAACAAGGGCATCAACAAGCAGGGCGGCGGCCTGACGGCGCCTGCGCTGACGGCCAAGGACATGGAAGACATCAAGACGGCAATGAGCTTCCAGGCCGATTACGTCGCCGTGAGCTTCCCGAAGAACGCCACCGACATGGAAATGGCGCGCCAGCTCTGCAATGTCGCGGCCGCCGAGTTCGGCCACAAGCCGGGCATGATCGCCAAGATCGAACGCGCCGAGGCGATCCCGAAGCTGGAGGAAATCCTGCGCGCGAGCGACGGCATCATGGTCGCGCGCGGCGATCTCGCCGTCGAGGTCGGCAACGCGGCCGTGCCGGCGCTGCAGAAGAAGATGATCCGCATGGCGCGCGAGATGGACAAGGTCGTCATCACCGCCACGCAGATGATGGAGTCGATGATCACCAACCCGGTGCCCACCCGCGCCGAGGTCAGCGACGTGGCCAATGCGGTGCTCGACGGCACGGATGCCGTGATGCTTTCGGCCGAGACCGCATCGGGCCGCTATCCGCTCGAAACCGTGCAGGAGATGAGCCGCATCTGCGAAGCCGCCGAAGCCGCCGAAGACCTCCAGCTCGATGCCGATTTCAGYGGCAAGAACTACACCCGCATCGACCAGTCGATCGCGATGGGCGCTCTTTTCACCGCGCACCACCTCGGCGCCAAGGCGATCGTCGCGCTGACCGAGTCGGGCTCCACCCCGCTATGGATGAGCCGCCACCGCGCCCACATCCCGATGTACGCCCTGACCTCGCGGCTTTCGACGCAGCGCAAGATGGCGCTCTACCGCAATGTGCGTCCGCTGCTGATGGATCCGGAGAGCGACCGCGATACGGCCCTCGAACAGGCCGAGGCCCACCTCAAGAAGCGGGGCATCGTGCAGACCGGCGACGTCTACGCGATCACCTGCGGCGAGCCCATGGGTGCGCCGGGCGGCACCAACATGCTGAAGATCTGCCGGGTCCGCTGAGCGGCCGGCCCGGCACCCATCGTGTCGTTCACGGGGCCGGAGGCGGCCCTGTCCCACAAGGCTGCTCGGTAGAATTGAGGCAGTCTTTCATCCTCCTTCCATTCCCAGATCTCCCGCGAGGTAACTTCCATGGCACTCGTTTCGATGCGCGAATTGCTCGACCACGCCGCCGCCAATGGCTACGGCATTCCGGCATTCAACGTCAACAACCTCGAACAGGTACAGGCCGTCATGTCGGCCGCCGACGAAGTTGGCGCCCCCGTGATCCTCCAGGCCAGCGCGGGCGCGCGCAAGTATGCCGGCGAGCCTTTCATCAAGCACCTGATCGAAGCCGCCATCGAAAGCTGGCCGCGCGTGCCCCTTGTCATGCACCAGGACCATGGCCAGAGCCCCGACGTGTGCAGGGGCGCGATCGACCTGGGGTTCAGCTCGGTGATGATGGACGGATCGCTGCAGGCCGACGGCAAGACCATCGCCAGCTACGACTACAACATCGATGTCACGAAGAAGGTTGCCGACATGGCGCACCGCGTGGGCGTGACGGTCGAGGGTGAGCTCGGCATGCTGGGCTCGCTGGAGACCATGCGCGGCGACAAGGAAGACGGCCATGGCACCGACGCCACCATGACCCGCGACCAGTTGCTGACCGACCCGGAACAGGCGGCCGACTTCGTCAAGCGCACGCAGATCGATGCGCTGGCCATCGCCATCGGCACCAGCCATGGCGCCTACAAGTTCACGCGCAAGCCCACCGGCGACATCCTCGCGATCGACCGAATCAAGGAAATCCACCGCCGCATTCCCAATACGCACCTGGTGATGCACGGCTCGTCCAGCGTGCCGCAGGACCTGCTGGCCGAGATCCGCAAATACGGCGGCAACATGAAGGAGACCTACGGCGTCCCCGTCGAGGAAATCCAGGAAGCCATCAAGCACGGCGTGCGCAAGATCAACATCGACACCGACATCCGCCTCGCGATGACGGCCGCAATCCGCAAATTCCTGTTCGAGAACCCCGAGAAGTTCGACCCGCGCGACTACCTCAAGCCCGCGCGTGAAGCCGCCAAGCAGATCGCTCGCCAGCGCTACGTGCAGTTCGGCTGTGAGGGCCAGGGCCCCAAGATCAAGGGCGAAACGCTGCAGATCGTCGCCGCCAGGTACGCCAAGGGCGAGCTGGCACAAGAAGTGGTCTGAACGGCCCGCTTTCGCGCAGAAGCCACCTTCGCGGTGGCTTTTTTCTGCGCCGCGCCGCGCCGCGCGCACAATCTCCGACGTCTTTCGCTCGCTCCACAGTCACATCGCCATGACCACCGTCCATACCTCTTCCATCCAGAGCCTCCCCCTGCTCGCGCGCGGCAAGGTGCGCGACAACTATGCCGTCGGCACCGACCGCATCCTGATGGTCGCGAGCGATCGCCTTTCGGCTTTCGACGTGATCATGGGCGAGCCGATCCCCGGCAAGGGCGTGATCCTCACGCAGATGGCGCTCTGGTGGTTCGACCGGCTCGGCCACCTGTGCCCCAACCATCTCACGGGCGATGCGCCCGAAAGCGTGGTCGCGCCGGAGGAGGTCCCCCAGGTCAAGGACCGATCCATGCTGGTCAAGCGGCTCAAGCCGATCCCGGTCGAGGCCGTGGTCCGAGGCTATCTCGCGGGCAGCGGCTGGAAGGAATACCAGGAGAACCGCGCCGTCTGCGGCGTGCCGCTGCCCGAGGGCCTGACCAACGCGAGCAAGCTGCCGCGGTCGATCTTCACCCCGGCGGCCAAGGCGGCGGCTGGCGCGCACGACGAGAACATCAGCTACGAGCGCGTGGTGGAGATCGTCGGCCCGGCGCTGGCGCAGCAGATCCGCGACACCAGCATCGCGATCTACGAGGCGGCGGCGGCGATCGCGCTGACCAAGGGAATGATCATTGCGGACACCAAGTTCGAGTTCGGCCTCGACGAGGCCGGCACGCTGGTCCTCATGGACGAGGTGCTGACGCCCGACAGTTCGCGCTATTGGCCGGTCGAAGGCTATGAAGCGGCGCTGGCTGCCGGCGCCAACCCGCCCAGCTATGACAAGCAGTTCGTGCGCGACTGGCTGGAGGCGACCAAGATCAACGGCAAGCCCTGGGACAAGACGCCGCCCGCGCCGCGCCTGCCGGCCGAGGTGATCGAGAAGACGGCGGCAAAGTACCGCGAAGCGCTCGAGCGGCTGACCGGTTGAGTCCGCCGGCCGTCGGCGGGATGTAAAAAAGTCACAAACCCGGCGGCAATAGTCACCACCCATCGGGGGCAGGATTCTGGACACTTTCCTCACCAACACGGATGAGGTAAGCGAGATGAATCCCACAGCCGACCAGCGTTTTCAGCCCTTCCAGGCCGAGGCCGCCCAGCACCTGCCCACGCCCGACGCCCTCCAAGCCAGCATGATGGCCCGGGTGCTCGACGAGATCGACCATGGCCTGGTCCTGGTCGACCTGACGGGCCGCATCCTGCACGCGAACCATCCGGCGCGGCGCGAGCTCGCGGCGGCGCGGGCGCTTCGCAGCGTCGATGGGATGCTGTGCACCGGCGACCCTCTCTGGCAGCCCAGGTTGCGCCAGGCGCTCAAGGATGCGGAGCGGGACTGCCGCAGCATCGTCGAACTCGAGCACGCGGGCGAGACGCTGTCACTGGCCTTCATTCCGCTGGCCGCGCTGCCGGGCAGCGATGCGATCGACACCGTGCTGATCATGTGCAGCCGGCGCGCCGGCTGCGAGATGCTCACCATGCAGATGTTCGCGCGCGCCAAGCGCCTGACCAAGGCGGAGCAGAGCGTGCTGGAGCAACTCTGCGCCGGTCAGCGGGCGGAGGAAATCGCAGGCCTGCAAGGCATCCGGCTGTCCACCGTTCGCACGCACATCAAGAACGTCAGGCAGAAGACCGGCAGCAGCAGCATCCGCGAAGTCGTCCATCGCGTCTCGCGCATGCCGCAGATCGTGTCCGCGCTGCGGCTCTCGGCGATGGACTGAGTCTTTCGCGCGACGCCGGCGGGCGCGGCGCGGGCCGTATAGTCCCCGCATGCCGCCCGCCGCCTCCCGTGCCGACCCCGCCGCCGCCTTGACGCTGCAGGTGCGCAAGCTCGCCGAGCTTGGCGTGCAGCGGCGCTACCGCACGCACGCCGTGCTGATCGAGGAGGGCGACAAGGGCGATTCGATCTATATCGTGCTCTCTGGCCGGCTGCGCGCCTTCGTCTCGGACGCTCGGGGCCGGGAGGTGACGCTGGGCCTGCACGGGCCCGGCGAATACGTCGGCGAGATGTCGCTGGACGGCGGCCCACGCTCGGCCAGCGTGCAGGCCGCGGAGCCGACCGTCTGCGCGGTCATCACGCGCGAGACCATGTTGCGGCACATTGCAACGGAGCCGGAATTCGCCATGGCGCTGATCGTGCGCCTCATCCAGCGGGCCAGGATGGCGACCGAGAGCGCGCGCAGCATGGCCTTGCTCGACGTGTACAGCCGCCTCAAGCGCCTGCTCGAGGTTCGCTCGCGGCCGCTGCCGGACGGAACCCGCTGCATCGCCGAGCGCCTGACGCACCAGGCCATCTCGAGCGAGATCGGGTGTTCGCGCGAAATGGTCAGCCGGCTGCTGAAGGATCTGGAAGGCGGCGGCTACATCGCGCGCCGCGAGCGTCAGCTGGTGCTGGCCAAGCCCTTGCCGATGCGGTGGTGAATGCCCTCAGCGCGGCCCGGCGCGGCCGAGCGTGGCGATGGTCCGCCCGCCGGCATCCAGGAGCGCCAGCCGCGACGGGCCCTCCAGCCGGTAGCTCGCCGTGGCCTGCAGGGCGGCGAAGAACTGCGTTTCACTGGCGCTGCGCGCCGGATCGACGCAGGCCAGTCGCGTGGAGGCCAGTTGGCTCAGCCTGAGCGAATAGCCGCTTCGCTCGAAGGCGCCCGACACCCGGTTGCAGCCGCCCGAGCCGTTCAATCGCCCGTTGCTCTCGAACTGCAATTGCGCATCGCGCTGGGGATCGTTGCCGGGCGGGATCGGCTGGTCGCCCAGTTGCTCGAGGCGCCACAGGGGGCCTTCGATGGGCTCGTCGAGGCTGATGCCGCTGCCGCAACCGCTGGTCAGCGCGGCGACGAGCAACGCGGTGGAGAGGTAACGCATGGCCGGTCTTCCTTGTGCAACAAAATGAAATCGGCTCCATGGTATGCGAGGCGGCCCGGCGCGCCAACGCCACGCCCCCGCCAGTCGCCACGCCCGATAGAGCTCAACAAAAAGCGACCCGAAAGTCGCTTCTTGCACAAACCGGCGCGCTTCTTCAGCTCAGCACCACGCTGCTCAGCCGGCGCCGATAGCTGGCAATCGTCGGATCGTCCGGCGGAATCTGGCCGTCCGCCACCTTGACCTTGGGCGGCTCGATGATGTCGAGGATGGCGATATAGGTCTTGCGCGCCAGGTCCTCGTTCCAGCTCTTGTCGCGCATCAGGATGTCCAGCAATTCGTCCATCGCGTCGGTCCAGCGCTGCGCGCTCATGAGCAGGCGGGCGCGGTCGAAGCGGGCCGCGAAGTCGCGCTTGTTGGCCGCGATGCGCGCCTCGGCATCGGCCAGGCTCGGCGCGGCGCCCGTCGCCGGCGCCGAGAAATCGATCGCGTCCATCCAGCGCTGCAGCGCATCGAAGCGGCGCACCAGCGTGGTCTTCGCGATCACCGGCGCGAATGCGATCTTGGCGTCGTCGAGGCGGCCTTCCTTCAGCAGCAGCTTGACGTAGTCGAAGCGCGCGTCGTCGTTGGCAGGGTCGGTCGCCACCGCGTTCTGCAGCTTTTCCAGCGCGCCGGCCGTGTCGCCCTCCGCCAATGCCGCCTGGGCCGAGTCTTCGTGCGCCAGGGCCTCGGCCTCGTCCGCGCCGGGCACGTGCTTGTCGAGGAAGGCGCGGATCTGGTCGGCGGGGATCGCGCCGACGAAGCCGTCGACCGGCTGCCCGTCCTTGAACATCACGCAGAAGGGAATGCTGCGCACGCCGAACATCTGGCTCAATTGCTGCGAGATCTGGGGAACCTTGTCGGCATCGAGCTTGGCCAGCTTGAACCTGCCGCCGTACTCGAGCTCCAGCTTTTCGAGCACCGGGCCGAGTTGCTTGCACGGTCCGCACCATTCGGCCCAGATGTCGAGCAGCACCGGCGTGGTCATCGAGCCGTCGATGAGCTCGGTCTGGAAATTTTCGAGGGTGATGTCGGTCATCGCGGGAAGTTGGGGGTGAAACGTAAAATTGAAACCATGAAGCAAACAATCCAGGTCGGCGTGGTGATGGGCTCGAACTCCGACTGGGAGACGATGCGCAACGCCGTCGAGATTCTCCAGCAATTCGGCATCGTGCATGAAGCGCGGGTGGTCTCGGCCCACCGCATGCCCGACGAACTGTTCGCCTATGCCGAAAGCGCCGCCCCGCGCGGCCTCGCGGCCATCATCGCGGGCGCCGGCGGCGCCGCCCATCTGCCGGGCATGCTGGCGTCCAAGACCACCGTGCCGGTGCTGGGAGTTCCGGTCGCCAGCCGGCACCTGCAGGGCGTGGATTCACTCTACAGCATCGTCCAGATGCCCAAGGGCGTGCCGGTGGCGACTTTCGCGATCGGCAATGCCGGCGCGGCCAATGCGGCCCTGTTCGCGGTGGCGATGCTGGCCGTGTCCGACCCGGCGCTGCGCGCGCAGCTCGACGCCTTTCGCGCGAAGCAGACCGAGGCCGCCCGCGCGATGACGCTGCCGCCGGCCGAGGCAGCCGCCGTGCCGTCGTTCTCGCCCCAGGGCGGGGGCGCGCTGTGAGCACCGTCCTGCCCGGAGCCACGCTTGGCGTCATGGGGGGCGGACAACTGGGCCGCATGTTCGTGCACGCGGCCCAGCAGATGGGGTACTTCACGGCCGTGCTCGACCCCGATGCCGACAGTCCCGCGGGGCGCGTGAGCCATCACCACATCCATACCGACTACACCGACGTCGACGGGCTCGCGCGGCTGGCCGGCCTGGCCGACGCCATCACCACCGAGTTCGAGAACGTGCCCGCCCCTTCCTTGGCGCACCTCGCCGCGGCGCGACCGGTGGCGCCGGGCGCTTCGGCGGTGAGCATCGCGCAGGATCGCATCCGCGAGAAGAGCCACTTCGTGCGCTGTGGCGTGGACTGCGCGCCTTACGCCGTCATCGAGACTGCCGCGCAGCTGGCGGCCGTGCCCTGGGACCTGCTGCCGGGCATCCTCAAGACGGCGCGGCTCGGCTACGACGGCAAGGGCCAGCGGCGCGTGACCACGCGCGAGGAACTGGCCGCCGCCTGGGAAGATGCCGGCGGCGTGCCCTGCGTGCTCGAGAAGCTGCTGCCGCTGGACTTCGAATGCTCGGTCATCGTCGCGCGCGGACAGGACGGGCATGTCGTGCATTTCCCGGCGCAGCGCAACCTGCACCGCGACGGCATCCTCGCGGTGACCGAGGTGCACGAGCAGAACATGCACAAGGCGACCGCGCGCCAAGCGGTGGAGGCGGCGCAGTCGATCGCGCAGGGCCTGGACTATGTGGGCGTGCTCTGCGTCGAGTTCTTCGTCCTGGCCGACGGCTCGCTGGTCGTCAACGAGATGGCCCCGCGCCCGCACAACAGCGGCCACTGGACCATGAACGGCTGCGACGTCTCGCAATTCGAGCTGCAGGTCCGCACGCTGGCCGGCCTGCCGATGAACCCGCCGCGCCAGCACAGCCCGGCGATCATGTTGAACCTTCTGGGGGACCTGTGGTTCATCGACGGCGATGTGCAGGAAGAGCCCCGCTGGGCCGACGTGCTGGCGCTGCCCGGCACGCACCTTCACCTGTACGGCAAGGTCGAGGCGCGCCGCGGCCGAAAGATGGGGCACCTGAACATCACGGGCATCGACATCGACGCGGTTCGCCGCACGGCGGACTTCGCTGCCGCGTTGCTGGGTCTGGCGATCCCCCTTTCTGAGTGAGCACGATGATCCGGGACGGCCGCCAGCCCGACGCCATCGGCGAGGCCGTGCGCGTGCTGCGCGCGGGCGGGCTCGTCGCGTTCCCCACGGAGACCGTCTACGGCCTGGGCGCCGATGCGACCAGCGATGCCGCCGTGGCTGGCATCTTCAAGGCCAAGGGCCGGCCGAGCGACCATCCGCTGATCGTTCACGTCGCGGCCGGCATCAAGGGGACAGAGGCGCTCTCGCGCTTCGCCCAGCCGCTGCCGGACTTCGCGCAGAAACTGGTGCTGGCCTTCTGGCCCGGCCCCCTGACACTGATCGTCACGCGCCAGCCGGGGGTTGCAGTCGCGGCCGCCGGCGGGCAGGACACCATTGGCGTGCGCTGTCCTTCGCACCCGGTGGGTCAGGCCCTGCTTGCGGCTTGCGCCGAGCAGGGCGTTCCCGGTGTCGCGGGTCCGAGCGCCAACCGTTTCGGCCGCGTGAGCCCGACCACCGCGCAGCACGTGCGCGAAGAGTTCGGCGATGAACTCCTGGTGATCGACGGCGGCCCCTGCGAGGTGGGCATCGAGTCCACCATCGTCGACTGCAGCCGTGGCGCGCCGGTGCTGTTGCGCCCGGGCGCGATCACGCGCGCGCAGATCGAGGCGGCCTGCGGCGAGCGGCTGCGCGACAAGCACGAGCTGGCGGCGCCGGATCCGCGCGCTTCCGGCACGCTCGAGTCGCACTATGCCCCGAGCGCCAAGCTGCGCCTGATGGATGCGGCGTCGATCCAGACCGGCCTCGACATGCTGGGCCCGAATGCCGCGCACATGGCCGTCTGGTCGCGAACGGCGCTCAAGCTCCGCTCGGCGGGGGTGCTGCAGCGCCGCATGCCGGACGATGCGGCGGCCGCGGCACAGCAGCTGTTCGCGGTGCTGCGCGCTTTCGACGCCAAGGGCGTCAAGCTGATCTGGGTGGAAACGCCGCCCCCCGATCCCGACTGGGAAGGCGTGCGCGACAGGCTCCAGCGAGCGGCGGCATGAACACCACTGGGCTTACTCCCTTCGCGTAGACGCCTCCCCCTTGCAGGGGGCGACCAGGGCCCCAGCGCACGCCGGGAGTTCATCCCAGAAATACCGCGGAACCGGCTTCGCCGGGCCGCCGGTATTGCCCCCTGCAAGGGGGAGGCGGCCACACGAAGTGGGCAAGCCTGGGGCTTAGCTTATTTCAGCCTGTCGAAGAGCGCCCGCGCATTGGCGTGGCAGAGGGGCGGCTCGTAAGTGCCGTGGTAGGAGCCGAAGTAGGTGGCATAGGCCGCCGAAGTCGGGTCGGTCGGCGCCACGCCGCCCGGCCCGTAGGTCGCCTGGATCTGCGCGTCGACATCGACCGTCGACACCGTCTTCACGCCGCGCGCGTCGAAGTCGGCCTTCATCGGCACCATGTGCACCGAGGGAGGCACCGTCGGATCGCCGGCTCCGCCGCACAACAGTGTTGCGGCGCGCGGGCTCCAGCCGAACAAATCATTCTTCTGCGCATCCTTGTAGAGGGCGTTGTTGTTGTTGGTCTGCACGTCCAGCAGGAAGGCGGGCTGGAACAGGGCATCGCGCGCCTGGTTCGGCGTTTCGCCATGGGCGCCCGGCAGCGCGCCGGTCGACACCAGGGTCGCGGCGTTCAGGGTCGGGCTGGGCAACAGGTTCTCGATGGTTGCGGCATAAGGCTGCTTGAAGGCGACGTTGACGTCGGCGTAGACGTCCCCGTACACCTTCTGGTACGACGTGACCAGGAAGGGGACGAAGAACTGATAGCCCAGGATCGCCTGCGTGAGCTTGAAGGAGCCCGAGAGGTTGTAAGGCCCCGCAAGGTGGGCGCCGGCCACCACGTTGAACTCCGTGGCGTTGTCTCGCTCGGCCGCGCGCTGCGCCGCCATCGACGAGTGCCCACCCTGCGAATAGCCGGTGATCATGATCTTGCCCGACAGCTTCGAGTCCGTTCCGAGCAACGCGAACCGCGCGGCCCGGATCGAGTCCAGCACCGAGCGCGCCTCGGAATCGGCGTGCAGGTACGGGTGATAGGGAAAGCTCGACTTCGCATAGCCCAGGTAGTCGGTGGCGACCACCGCGTAGCCCTGGGCGGCATACATCGCCATCAGCAGGAGGGTTTCGGGGTCCTGGGCATTGGCCAGTGTGCGTGGCTTCTGCAGATCCGTGCCCTTGGCGTAGGCGATCAGCGGCGCTTCGGCGGTGCAGGTGCCGGTCGGCACCAGCAGCACGCCCGAAGCGTTCGTGAATTCGGACTTCGGCCCGAGGGTGGCGTAGTTGAGCGAGATCAGCTTGACGTCGCACTTGGCCTTGCCGGCGAGGGCCTGCAGACCGCTGGCCGCCGTGCTCGCGTCGATCTGGGCGGCCGTCACCGTGGCAAGGGTCGCCGCCGGCTCCTTGAGGAAGCCGGTGACCGGCCCCGCGCTGCCGTTATCGCCACCCCCGCCGCAGGAAGCCAGCAGGGCCGCCGTCGCGACGGCGCCGAGAAGATACAGACACTTCATGAATGCCTCCATGCAGTTGTTGTGGTTCTTGAACAGCCGCACGATCCTAGGCCCGTGCCTTTCGAAGCCAGCCCAGGGAAATCCCGCCCCGATCCGTCACAGAAGTCGCGCCCGTGACCGCCGGCCTCAGTTGTCCCGCGCCGCCCAGTCGACCAGGGCATCGAAGGCCGGCCGCGCGGCCCCGGCATTGCCATGGTTGGCGATCGCGATCACCACATAGCGCCGGCCGCTGGCGCCGTCCACATAGCCGGCCACGCCCGCCGCATCGCGCAGGGAGCCCGTCTTGAGGTGCGCCGATCCGCCCGAGCGCAGTGCGCGCTTCTTGAGCGTGCCGTCGACCCCCGACGCGGGCAGGGAGGACATCAGTTCGGACATCACGGGCGAGCGCCAGGCCACCTGCAGCATCTTCGCGAGCGCCGCCGAGCTGATGCGCTCCTCGCGCGACAATCCCGAGCCGTTGTCCAGCAACGGCTGGCCTTCGCCGGTACCGATGCGGTCGTTCCACCACTGGCGCACCGTGGCGCGCGCGCTTTCGACCGTCCCGCGCTTCTGCTGCTGCAGCCCGAGCGTGAGAAAGAGCTGCTGCGCCATCACGTTGTTGCTGTACTTGTTGATGTCGCGGATCACCTCGGCCAGCGGCGGCGATGCCGCCTCGAAGGCCGGCTTGAGATCGGGCGGCACGCGGCCTTCTCGCACCTGGCCCTTGAGCTTCGAACCCATCTCGGCCCACATCCCGCCGACGGCGCGCGCCGCATAACTGCGCGGGTCCGAATAGGCGACCGCCCACACCTTCTCGCCGCAGGCCGCCGGATAACTGCCCGCGAAACTCATGCGCGCCGGGTCGGTGAAAGCGGGCGCCAGCGCGGCGCGGTAGTCGCCGCAGTCGCCGCTGGAGAGCGGCACCGTGGCCTGGGTGGCCACGCCGCTCAGGGCGGGCTCGAAATTGACCTGCGCGGTTTGCGTGTCGCGGTTCGGCACGAAGGTCATCACCACCGATTTGAAGTTGATCAGCAGCGCGTCGGGCGCCGCGTTGTAGGGCCGTTGGCCCTCGCCGTCGAAGGCGGACGGATCGGATTCAGCCACCTCGAACGCGCTGCGGTCCAGCACGATGTCGCCGTTGATGGCGTGGATGCCCAGCCCCTGCACGCGGCGCAGCAGCAGCCAGAGGCGCTCGAGCACCAGCTTCGGGTCGCCCTGGCCCTGGATGTAGAGGTTGCCTTCCAGCACGCCGTTGCGTACCGGGCCGTCGACATACACCGGCGTGGTCCAGGTGAAGGCGGGCCCCAGGAGATCGAGCGCCGCATAGGTCGTGACGAGTTTCATGATCGAGGCCGGATTGACCGGAACCTGCGCGCGCCACGCGAGCCGGGGCGCGCGCACGCCGTCGGCATCGGCCACCAGCATCGTCACGGCATCGCGCGGCACCTTGGCGCGGGCCAGCGCGGCGTCGACTTCGTTCGGCAGCCCCTGGGCTCTGGCGCCCGTCCAGGCCATGGCGCTCAGGAGCAGGACGAAAGAGATCGCGCGACGGGCTCGGCGCATGGCGATGTGCGGGGCAAGGGGCATCGGGCGATTATCCGGGCCGCCGTCGGGCTGGAAGCTTTCGTTGGCCCTTTGCTGCGCAGCGCCTGCCGCCCCTCGATAATCCTGGCGATGATTAAGCTCCTGGCCTTCGACACCAGCACCGAGGCGCTCTCGATCGCGGTGCGCCATGGCGACAGGCTGCTCGAACACAACGGCGCCGGCGGCGCGGCTTCCTCGGCGACGCTGATCCCGTTCATCCTGCAGTTGCTGACCGATGCGGGGCTGAAGCTCGCCGAACTCGACGCCATCGCCTTCGGACGCGGCCCGGGCTCCTTTACCGGGCTGCGTACGGCCTGCGCGGTCGCTCAGGGCCTGGGTTACGGCGCCGGCGTGCCGCTGCTGCCCATCGACACCCTGCACGCCGTGGCCGAAGAGGCGCGCCACCGCTTCGGCAGCGCGCGCGTGGTGGCCGTGCTCGATGCGAGGATGGACCAGGTCTACGCCGCGCGCTACGACTTCGGCGATGCCGGCGCGGGCGAGGCCGAACTCCTCGCGCCCGAGCAACTCGCCGTGCCTCCCGGCTGGGCCCTGGCCGGCAATGCCTTCGCCGCCTACGGCGACCGGCTGCCTCCAGCTGCTGCGCGGCATGAAGTCCTGCCGACCGCCACGGCCCTGCTGCGGCTGGCCCCTGAATTGCTTGCTGCCGGCCGCACCGTCGCGCCCGCCGAGGCATGGCCGCTTTACGTTCGCGATAAAGTGGCGCAGACCACCGAGGAGCGCGCAGCCATCAAGGCCGCGGCCGCCATCAAATCATGAGTGCAGTCCTTCAGCAGCCGCGCGAAGCGCGTTTGGAACCGATCACCATCGAGCGGATTCCGGCGGTGTGCGCAATCGAAAAAACCGCCTTCACCCATCCCTGGACTGCGGCCAACTTCACCGATTCGCTGGCGGCTGGCTATCACTGCCAGTGCCTCGTAGTGCCTGCCTTCGACGCCGAGCAGCTGCCGCCGGGCGGTGCGCGCGCGTTGTGGGGCCGGCCCGCGGCTCGCACCGGCGACGAAACCATGATCGGGTATTTCGTCGCCATGAAAGGCGTCGATGAGGTTCACCTTCTCAATCTCACGGTCGCGCCGCCCTTCCAGGGCCAGGGCTGGGCGCCCCTGATGCTCGAGGCGCTGGCGGGCTGGTCGCGCGGCCAGGATGCCCAGTGGCTGTGGCTCGAAGTGCGCGCCAGCAACCTGCGTGCGCTCGCTATTTACGAGCGCAACGGCTTTCGCCGCGTCGGCGTGCGCAAGGGCTACTATCCCGCGCTCGGCAACGGCCGCGAGGACGCCGTTGTGATGAGCCTGCGGCTCAACGAATCGAACAGCGCATGGGGTGCATTGAAATGAACGCGGGAACGATGAACCTGGATGCGCGCCAACGCGCCATGCTCGATGAAATGGGTGTCAAGGTCTGGTGGCCGGTCGGGGAGGTCGCGCAGGCCGCCGAGCCTCGGGCGCAGGCGCCTGTCGCCGAGCCCGCCGTTGCCGTGGTGGCCGTCGCCGCACAAGTCATCGCGCCCCCTCCCACGCTCGTGCCCGCTCCGGTCGCGGCCCCGGCGGCCCGCTCGCCCGTCGCGATGCCCTCGCACGGCGCGGCGATCCTGATCGAGGCATCCCGTCGGCTCTACGGCGAGGAAGGTCCCGCCAGCGGCGGCTGGCTGGTCGTTGCCGACATGCCGCCCGAACTCGACGGCCGTCATGGCGAACCCTTCGCGGGCGACGCCGGCCGGCTGCTCGACAACATGCTGCGCGCGCTGCAACTGCACGCCGGCGAAACCAGCGTGCACCTGATGCGCACGCACCGCGGCGTGGCCTCGGGTCAACCCGGGAGCCCGCGCCCCATCGTCGAGAGCTTCGCCGAGGTGGTGGCAGCGCTCGCGCCACGCGTCGTGCTGGCGATGGGCCCGCTGGCGGCGCAAAGCCTGCTTCGCAGCGGCGAGCCGCTGGGCAAGCTGCGCGGTCAGGCGGCGCGGCTGGCCCTGGCGCCCGACATCCCGGATCTGCCCGTCATCGCGACCTACCACCCGGCCTACCTGCTGCGCAACCCGGCCGACAAGGCGCGCGCCTGGGCCGACCTGTGCCTGGCCGCCGAGCAGCTGCTCCGCACGGGTTGAACGCACCGGGTGGCGGTGGACGGCCGCCGCCTAGAATTCCCGGCATGACCTTTCTGGACAAGCTGCGCGCCGCCGAGCGCCAAAACGGCTCGCTGCTGTGCGTCGGCCTCGACCCCGAACCGACGAAATTCCCGGCCTACCTCAAGGACGATGCCAGCAGGATCTACGACTTTTGTGCGCGCATCGTCGACGCCACCGCCGACCTTGCCATCGCCTTCAAGCCTCAGATCGCCTACTTCGCCGCCCATCGCGCCGAGGGTCAGTTGGAGCAGCTCATGGAGCACCTGCGCCGCAACGCGCCGCACGTGCCCGTGATCCTCGACGCCAAGCGCGGCGACATCGGTTCGACCGCCGAGCAGTACGCACGCGAAGCCTTCGAGCGCTATGGCGCCGATGCCGTCACCCTGTCGCCCTTCATGGGCTTCGACTCGGTCGAGCCCTACCTGCGTCACCCGGGCAAGGGCGCCTTCCTGCTGTGCCGGACCAGCAATCCTGGCGGAGCCGACCTGCAGGGTCAGCGCCTCGCGAGCGTCGAAGGCGAACCTTTCCTCTACGAGCACATCGCACGGCTCGCCCAGGGGCCATGGAACGTGAACGGGCAACTCGGCCTCGTGGTCGGCGCCACCTACCCGGCCGAGATCGAGCGTGTCCGGGCTTTGGCGCCCACGGTTCCGCTGCTCATTCCCGGCATCGGCGCCCAGGGCGGCGACGCGG
The DNA here is from genome assembly GCF_056398605.1 of Variovorax sp. 01T432. Lineage (NCBI taxonomy): Bacteria > Pseudomonadati > Pseudomonadota > Betaproteobacteria > Burkholderiales > Comamonadaceae > Variovorax > Variovorax sp. 01T432. Next base: position 19,685 of record NZ_JBFTPS010000079.1, on the reverse strand, counting down.
TGGCCACTGTGCGCGCGGGATGGCGCGCCGACGCGCCCATCGTCGTCAATTCCTCGCGCGCGATCTGCTATGCCTCGGCCGGCGACGACTTCGCCGACGCAGCCCGCCGGGAGGCCGTCCGGACCCGCGACGCGCTCGAAGCCGCCAAGGCCTGAACGACATTCCGCGTCACCGGCAAGGACCGGTGGCATCGATGTGACGAAAAAAGTCACATCATCTAACACTTGTTGTCTTGTTTTTCATTCCTGGACGCCTTCGGACCCGGCGAATCCCAGGCATGGCGCTTGCCTTCGAAAGAATGGCGCCTGAGCGCCGAGGAGTGAGGAATCCATGGTCGAAGAAATCGCAAGCGGCCCCGCCGAAGTGGCCGAGGAATTGGTGCGCGCGGACGAAACGCGCGCGGGTCGGATGGCGGCTTCGCCCCACAGCGCCCAGGCCCTGGCAGCCGCAGTGGCGGCGTCCGCGGCGCTCGCTGCTTGCGGCGGCGGCGGTGGCAGCGGCGGTGGCGTGGTTGGCGCCAGCGGACTGACCCCGGCCGGATCGCTGACCGCACTGCAAAGCACGCCTACCGCGCAGACCTACGTCTACACGCAGGCCAAGACCGACGACGAAGCCGCGCGCTTTCTCCTGCAGGCGCAGTTCGGCGCGTCGGACGCCGACATCGCCGCGGTCCGCGCCCAGGGCTATCTGCCGTGGCTCGGACAGCAGGTCGACGGCCCGCCCGGCCAGACTGGCTGGGAGTGGCTCTCGAGCAAGCCCTACAACACCGTCTTCACCGACGACATGATCTGGAACCAGCTCATGACCTCGCCCGACGGCATGCGCAAGCGCATGGCGCTCGTTCTCAGCGAGATCTTCGTGGTCTCGGCCAGCGGCATCGGCTCCAACTGGCCCGATCTCATGATGGCCCAGTACTGGGACACGCTGGTCAAGGGCGTCACCGGCAACTTCCGCCAGCTGCTGGAGGACGTGACGCTCAATCCGGCGATGGGCTACTACCTCAACACCCGGGGCAACCAGAAGGAAAACGCGCAGGGCCGCCAGCCGGACGAGAACTACGCGCGCGAGGTCATGCAACTCATGACCATCGGGCTCTACCAGCTCAACGCCGACGGCACCCTCAAGACCGCCGCCGACGGCACGCCGCTCGACAGCTACATGCTGGACGACGTCACCAATCTGGCGCGCGTCTTCACCGGCTACGACCTCGACATCCGCGCCGCCGAGCAGAGCGGCACCGCGGGCGCCTTCACGCCACCCGGCGCCACCTACACGCTCGAGAGCAACGCCTGGACCCAGCGGCCCATGACGCTCAATGCCTCCCGGCACTCGACGCTGCAGGCCAGCTTCCTGGGCACCACCGTGCCGGCCGGCACCGAGGGCAAGGCCGCGCTCAAGATCGCGCTCGACGCGCTGTTCAATCATCCCAACGTCGGCCCCTTCATCTGCAAGCAGCTGATCCAGCGTCTCGTGACCAGCAACCCCAGCGCGGCCTACGTGAAGCGCGTGGCGGACGTCTTCTCCAACAACGGCGCGGGCGTGCGCGGCGACATGAAGAGCGTCTTCGCCGCCGTACTGCTCGACAACGAAGCGCGCAGCCCGGCCTCCCTCGCCGACATGAACTTCGGACGCCTGCGCGAACCGATGCTGCGTTTCGTGCAATGGGCGCGCACCTGCGGCGCCGCGTCGGCGACCGGCAACTGGAAGATCGGCGACCTCTCGCGCCCCAACGACCAGCTGGGCCAGAGCCCGCTGCGCTCGCCCTCGGTCTTCAACTACTTCCGACCCGGCTACGTGCCGCCTTCGACAGCGATCGCCAGCGCCAAGATGGTCGCGCCCGAGTTCCAGCTCGTCAATGAAACGAGCGTGGGCGGCTACCTCAACTACATGCAGGCTGCGCTGCCGAAGAACACCAAGGATGTGAACGCCACCTACGCGAGCGAACTCGCGCTCGCGCTCGACCCGGCCGCGCTGGTCCGGCGGCTGAACCTCCTGCTCACCGGCAACCAGCTTTCCGCCGCCACGGTGGCGCTCATCACCGGCGCGCTCGCGACGCCGGCGCTGACCGCCACGAGCACCGACGCCGCGAAGCTCAACCGCGTCTACGCGGCCGTGCTGATGGTGATGGCCTCGCCCCAATACCTGATCCAGAAGTAGGAGAGCGCGCGATGCACCTGATCGACCCCGCAGCCCACACCCGCCGTGCCTTCCTGCGCCGTTCCGGCCAGCTCGCCATGGCGGGCACCGCCTTGCCCTTCGCGCTCAACCTCGCCGCGATGGGCGAGGCCGCCGCCCAGGCCGCCTCCGGCGACGACTACAAGGCGCTGGTCTGCGTCTTCATGTTCGGCGGCAACGACTATGCGAACACCGTCGTTACCTACGACGATCTCAGCTACAACGCCTACAGCACGATCCGCGTGCCGCAGGCTTCCGGCGGCATCGCGATCGCGAAGGCCGATCTCGCGGCCACGCTGCTCACGCCCACCACCCCGCTCGCCAATGGCCGGCAGTACGCGCTGCATCCGTCGATGACGCAGCTGGCCGGGCTTTTCAACACCGACGGCAAGGTGGCCGTGCAGCTCAACGTCGGCCCCCTGGTGGTGCCGCTCACGCGCGACCAGTACAACAACAGCAACAAGAGGCTCTACCCGCAGCCGCCCAAGCTGTTCTCGCACAACGACCAGCAGTCGACCTGGCAATCGTCATCGCCTGAGGGCTCCACCATCGGCTGGGGCGGCAATCTCGGCGACGTGATGCTCTCGCAGAACACCAATTCGCTCTTCACCTGCATCTCGGTCGCGGGCAACACGGTGTTCCTGTCGGGCGATACCGCGCTGCAATACCAGGTGAGCACGGGCGGCGCGGTCGGCATCAACAGCGTGAAGGGCTCCAGCGTGTACGGCTCGACCGCGGTCAAGGCCGCGATGGCGCAACTCGTGCAGGAAGCACGCAGCCATACGCTGGAGAACGAATACAACCGCGTGACCAAGCGCTCGGTCGATGCGGAAACCACCGTCACCGCGGCGATCGCGCCGGCTACCCTGGCCACCGACACCTTCGCCGGCCTCAACACCGGCCTGGCGAGCCAGCTGAAGATGGTCGCGCGCATCATCCGCGGCCGCAGCGGGCTGGGCGCCAAGCGCCAGGTGTTCTTCGTCTCGATGGGCGGCTTCGACCTGCATGACAACCTGATCGCCGGCCAGGCCAGCGTGATGCAGCAGCTCAGCGACGGGTTGGCCGCGTTCCACCGCCAGATGGTCGCGCAGGGCATGGCCGACAAGGTCACGAGCTTCACCGCCTCCGACTTCGGCCGCACGCTGGCCTCCAACGGCGACGGCTCGGACCACGGCTGGGGCGGCCACCATTTCATCGTGGGCGGCGCCGTCAAGGGCAAGCAGCTCTACGGCACTCCGCAAGTGGTCAGCATCAACAATGACTCGAAGCTGGCAGGCTATGACGGTCACGTGGGCCAGGGTCGGCTGATTCCCACGACATCGGTCGACCAGTACGGCGCGACGCTCGCCAAGTGGTTCGGCGTGCCGGACGCCGACCTGCCGGGCATCCTGCCGAACCTCCACAACTTCGGCGGCACGGTGAACGGCATCGACTACCCAAAGGACATCGGATTCATGGCCTGACGCGAGCCGCGCGGGCGGGGCGGATTCGGCTATCGTTGCGCCATGCAAGCAACACTTCCCCTCCTGGGCATCGCGGGTGCGCTGGCCGTCGGTGTCATGAGTCCGGGGCCCAGCTTCGTGATGGTGGCCCGCACCGCCGTCTCGCTGTCGCGCGCCCAGGGTGTCGCGGCCGCCCTCGGAATGGGCATCGGTGGGGCCTGTTTCGCCGTCGCCGCGTTGGCGGGGCTGCAGGGTCTTCTTCTGGCGATCCCCACGCTGTATTTCATTCTGAAAGTGGCGGGCGGGTTGTATCTCGCGTACCTTGGCTTGCGCATCTGGAGGGGCGCGACGCAGCCGCTGGCACTGACGGATGCGTCACCCGAGCGAGGCCGCGGGAACCGCACCCCCGCGCGCGCCGTGCTCCTCGGATGGGCCACGCAGATCAGCAATCCCAAGACCGCCATCGTCTACGCCAGCGTCTTCGCTGCCTTCCTGCCTCCGTCGACGTCGCTCGCCTTCGACATGAGCATCGTGGCCATCGTCTTCATGCTCGAAACCGGCTGGTATGCGCTGGTCGCACTGGCGCTGTCCTCCACGGGGCCTCAAAGGACTTACCTCCGCTGCAAGGCCTGGGCTGACAGGGTGGCCGGTGCCGTCATGATGGGCTTGGGACTGAAGCTGCTCGCTTCGGCCCATCGTGCATGAAAGGAAGGCAAGCATGAAATACCAGGGAAGCTGCCACTGCGGCAACATCGCGTTCGAGGTGGAAGGTGAGCTCAAGGGCGCCATGGCGTGCAACTGCTCCATGTGCCAGCGGAAGGGCTCGCTGCTGTGGTTCGTGCCGCGCGATCAGATGAAACTGCTCACGCCGCAGAGCGAGAATCTCGGCACCTACTTGTTCAACAAGCACGTCATCGAGCACCATTTCTGCAAGACCTGCGGCATCCACCCCTACGCGGACGGCACCGATCCGAGGGGCAGCCGGATGGCGGCCATCAACATCCGCTGCCTGGAGGGCATCGACCTCGACGCGGTCCCCGTCCAGCATTACGACGGACGCTCGAAGTGAGCACGGCGGGCGTCGATCCTTTCCCGCTCGATGGCGGCTGCACCTGCGGCGCGGTGCGCTACCGCATGACGACCCGTCCTCTGTTCGTGCACTGCTGCCATTGCCGCTGGTGCCAGCGCGAGACGGGTGCTTCCTTCGCGCTGAACGCGATGATCGAGGCCGACCGCGTCGAACTGCTCCAGGGCGCGGACGCGCTCGAACTCGTGCCGACGCCGTCCCTGAGCGGCAAGGGCCAGAAGATCGCGCGCTGTACCCGCTGCCACATCGCGCTATGGAGCCACTACGCGGGTGCCGGCGAGGCAGTGAGCTTCGTGCGCGTGGGCACGCTCGACGAGCCGGACCACCTGCCGCCTGACATCCACATCTTCACGATGTCCCGTCAGCCCTGGGTCGTCCTGCCTTCCGGCACGCCGGCGATGCGGGAGTACTACCGCCGCAGCGACCATTGGCCGGCCGAAAGCATCGAGCGCCTCAAGGCGATGAAGCCGTCGCGCCCAGCCGCTGCGACACCCGATCCGCACAGGCCTTGAGGGCGCGCGCAACCTCGCCGTTCCACTTCGTGTCGAGGACGGCAGCCGGTCCGATGGCAACGAGGGCCAGCGCGATGGCGCCGGTGTGGTCGAAGGCGGGCGCCGCCATGGCATTCACGCCGGGCAGGATCTCGCCTTCGGAGCGGCTCAGTCCCTTGGCGCGCACCTCCCGCAGTTGCGCCTCGAACAGCCTCCAGCTCGGCAGCGGCTGCACCGGCGGCATGCCGCGCCGCGGCGCGTCGGCGGCAAGCTTGTGCTCGCGCTGGCGCTCCTCCTCCAGCAACTGCCTGACGACCTCCGGATCGAGATAGGCGCCGAAGAGCCTGCCCGAGGCGGTGTTGGTCAGCGAGAACACCGTGCCATGGCGCATGTTCACGTGCAGCGGCGCCGGCGACTCCGCGATGCGCACGATGGTCGCGCCGCGGTCGCCCCACACGGCGATGGCCACCGTCTGCCCGATCTCCTGCGCCAGCTCGGCGATCAGCGGCGTCGCGATATGCACCGGGTTGGCCTGCTGCAGACTGATCAACCCCAGTTGCAAAGCGAGCGGCCCAAGCAGATAGTGACCGCTGATGCGGTCCTGCTCGATCAGGCCGAGGCGGCCGAAGCTGACCATGTAGGGATGCGCCTTGGCGGGCGACATCTCGGCCTCGCGCGCGAGATCCTTCAGCGCCATCGGCCGGCCGTGGTGCACCAGGGCGCGCAGCAGTTGGCCGCCCACCTCGATGCTCTGGATGCCGCGCTGCGCGCGGTCGTTGTTGTCGATTCGCCAGCCAGGCCGACCTCGAAGAGAAGAAGATCACCTTCAGCCAGATCTCGGAGCACGCCTGGGCCTACACGGCGGAAGGCGACCCCAACACCGGCATCGTCATCGGCGACGACTGCGTGCTGGTGGCCGACACCCAGGCCACGCCGGCGATGGCCGCCGACGTCGTGCGCCGCATCCGCGAAGTGACGGACAAGCCGATCCGGTACGTGGTGCTGACGCATTACCACGCCGTGCGCGTGCTGGGCGCGGYGGCCTACAAGCCCGAGCACATCATCGCCAGCCAGGACACGCGCGACCTGATCGTCGAGCGCGGCGAGCAGGACAAGGCGAGCGAGATCGGCCGCTTCCCGCGCCTGTTCCAGAACGTCGAGACGGTGCCGCCGGGCCTGACCTGGCCCACGATGACCTTCACCGGAAAAATGACGCTGTGGCTGGGCAAGCTGGAACGTGCAGAAGGGCGTGGCCGCGGGCAAGGACCTGAACGCGGTCTACAAGGACACCTATGCCGCCTTGAAGCCCAAGTACGGCCACTGGGTGATCTTCGACCACTGCATGCCCTTCGACGTCACGCGCTGCTACGACGAGGCGACGCAGCACGCCGACCCGCGCATCTGGACCGCGGAGCGCGACATCGAAATGTGGAAGACGCTCGAAGGCTGAAGCGCCGATGCCGCGCCGATGAGCACCCGGGCCGTCCATTCGCGCATGCTCTGGCTGCTGGGCACGTGCGCGTTCGCGAGCATGGCCTCCATGCGCGTCTGCGACGCCATGCTTCCCCTGCTGGCCTCGGAGTTCTCGACGACCACGGGGAGGGCGGCCAGCGCGATCTCCGGCTTCGCGCTGGCCTATGGCGTGCTCCAGCTGTTCTACGGGCCGCTCGGCGATCGCCACGGCAAGGCACGCGTGGTCGGCCTTGCGACCCTGGCCGGCACGCTGGGCAGCGCGGCGGCGGCCTTCTCGCCCAGTCTGGACTGGCTGGTGGCCAGCCGCGTCCTGTCGGGGATGGCGGCGGCCGGCATCATTCCCTTGACGATGGCCTGGATCGGCGACAGCGTGCCCTATGACGCTCGCCAGGAAGTGCTGGCCAGGCTGCTCGGCGCGACCGTGTTCGGCATGATCTGCGGCCAGTGGCTCGGCGCACTCGTCGCGCAGTTGTGGGGCTGGCGAGCGGCGTTCGTCATCCTCGGGCTGGTCTTCCTGATCTGCGGAACGATGCTGACCCGGCAGGCGAGCCGCCTTGCGCCAGCGGGATCGGCAGACGCCGGAAGCGCCGCCAGCCGGGCGCTGGGCGTGCTGCGGCTTCCCTGGGCACGCACGGTGCTGCTCGTCACCTGCATCGAAGGCGCCTTGGCCTTCAGCGCGATCGCCTTCATTCCGACCCACTTGCATGCGAGCTTCGATCTGGCGATGCCGGCGGCCGGCGCGATCGTCGCGCTCTACGGCGTCGGTGGCCTGTCGTACAGCCGCTGCGCCCGCGCATTGCTCAGCCGCTTCGGCGAAAGCGGCCTGGCGCGGCTGGGTGGCGCCTGCATGGGCCTTGCGTTCGCCACCATCGCATTCGCGCCGACATGGCTCCTGGCGCTGCCCGCCTGCCTGGTGGCCGGCTTCGGCTTCTATGCCTTGCACAACACCCTGCAGACCCATGCAACCCAGATGGCCCCCGCCGCGCGCGGCACCGCTGTCTCGCTGTTCGCATGCGTGCTGTTCCTGGGGCAGTCGCTGGGCATTCTCGGGGCCGCGTGGATGGTCGACCGCTTCTCGTCATCCCTGGTCTTCGCATCTTCCGCGCTGGGGATCGTGCTCCTGGCGGGCGCGTTCGCGATGCTCGTCGGACGGCATCACAGGCGACTCGGGCAGGCCTGAGCGATGTCCTCGCGCGAACCGGATTCCTTCGCCGTCCAGGCCACACTGGTCGCGGCGATGGCCGTCTGGGGCTTGAATGTCGCGGCCGTGAAGGTCCTGACGGCGTCCTTCGATCCCGCGACCCTGGCGGCGCTGCGAATGGTCGTGGCATGCGCCGCGCTGAGCCTCGTCGTGCGCTGGAAAGGCCGCGGGTGGCCCTCGCTCAGTGTGCGCCAGTGCGGCGCGATCGTCGTCTGCGCGTTGCTGATGGTGTATCTCAACCAGATCCTGTTCGCGCAGGGCCTGCTGCGTTCGACGGCCACCAACGGCGCGCTGATCATGGCCTTGAGCCCGCTGGTGTCGGCCCTGCTCGCCGCGCTGGCCTTTCGCGAACGGCTGAGCCCGCGGCGCCTGCTCGGCGTCGTGCTGGGCTTTGCCGGCGTGGCGGCGGTGGTGTTGAGCCACCCGGGCGCGGGTCTCTCGAGCGCCGGCGCGGGAGACCTGATGCTGGTGGCCGCGGTGGTCAGTTTTGCCGCGGGCGGCGCGATCGTCCAGCGCCTGGCCCGCGATCTTCATGCGCTCACCATCAGCTGGGCGATCTACCTCGTCGGCTCCCTGCTGCTCTCGGTGCATGCCGTGCTGGACGCTTCGACGCCCGGCGCGGCGGCGCTCCTGCCGGGTTGGCGCGCCTGGGCGCTCATCCTGTTCTCGGGTGTGATGGCCTCGGCCCTTGCCAACCTGGTGTGGAATCGCGCCATCGCGCGGATCGGTGTCGCGCGCACCTCGGTCTTTCTCTACTGGGTGCCGGTCTTCGGCGTCGGATTCGCCGCCTTGCTGCTTGGCGAGCGCCTGACGCTCTGGCACCTCGCCGGCTTTCTCGCCGTGATGGGCGGCACCTACCTGGGCACGCGGCAACCCGCGGCCGGCCCGGTTGTCGTTCGCTGATCCACAGGCCCTTTGCCATGCCATCCACCGAAGCTCTTCTCTTCCAGCCCCTTCAACTGCGCGAACTGGTGCTGAACAACCGGATCGTGATCTCGCCCATGTGCCAGCACGCGGCGATCGACGGGCGGGCGACGCCCTGGCACCTGGTGCATCTCGGCAAGTTCGCGCTGGGCGGCGCGGGGCTGATCCTGACCGAGAGCACCGCCGTCGATCCGCGCGGGCGCATCGGGACGGCCGATCTGGGCCTGTGGGACGACAGCCAGATCGACCCGTTGAAGGACGTCGTCGATTTCGTTCACGCCAACGGCGCGGCCATCGGCGTTCAACTGGCGCACGCCGGGCGCAAGGCGGGAAGCCAGCCCTTGTGGGAAGGCGGCGCGGCCTTGAGCCCGGCGCGCCTTGCTGCCGATGCGCAACCCTGGGAGCGCCTGGGCCCCAGCGCGCTGCCGGCCGGGCCCGGCTGGTCGGCGCCGGCGGCGCTGGACGCCGACGGCATCGCGAAGGTCGTGCAGGCCTTTGTCGATGCGACCCTGCGCGCCGGGAAGGCCGGCTTCGACGTCGTGGAACTTCACTTCGGCCACGGCTATCTGGTCGCGAGCTTCCTGTCCCCGCATTCGAATCTCCGTGGCGACGAATGGGGCGGCGACCTCGCGGGGCGCATGCGGCTGGCCCTGGAGATCGCGCGCAAGGTGCGCGCGGCCTGGCCTGTGGGCAAGCCGCTCTTCTGCCGCCTCTCGGCCGTCGACGGCAGCGAGGGCGGATGGAGTCTCGAGGACTCGGTCGTCCTCGCGCGGGAACTCGTGCTGTGCGGCGTCGACGTCATCGATTGCTCGTCGGGCGGCCTCACCGAAGAGACGCGCGCGCTGCCGGTGCCGCGCGGGCTGGGCTTCCAGGTGCCGTTCTCGGAGCGGATCCGGCACGAGGCCCAGGTCAGGACGCAGGCGGTCGGGATGATCGTCGATGCGCGCCAGGCCGAAGCGGTGCTCGCGCAGGGCAAGGCCGACCTGATCGCCCTCGGGCGCGAAGCCCTGTTCGACCCCTATTGGCCGCATCACGCCGCGATGACCCTGGGCGTCGACCCCGACTACGAGCGCTGGCCCGTGCGGCACGGCGTGTGGCTTGCCAAGCGCGCGCCGGGCCTTGCCCGCGCCCGCGCCCAGGCGGCAGCCGACCGGATCGAATCGAACACCCACCAGGAGACACCGCAATGAACGTGAGAATGGGCTTGATCCGCAAGAAGTCCGATTGGTCGACGCAAGACTTCAGGTCTTACTGGCGCGACAGGCACGCGCTGCTGGCCGCGCGCGCGCCCGGCCTGCGCGGCTACTGGCAGAACGCCGTCACCGAGCGACTGCAGCGCGGCATCGACTTCGCGCGCGGGCCTTGGGATTTCGACGGCTTCTCGCAGCTGTGCTTCGACGACGAGGGGCAGGCCAGCCACGCGTTCAAGGACAGCGATCTCGCCGCGGAGCTCATCGCCGACGAGCGGCACTTCCTGGGGGGGCTGCACATCGTCACCGCCCGGCAGCGCGTGGTCATCGAAGTGCCCGGGGCGCAGGCGCGCGCACGCCTGCTCAAGCGCATCTCGACCCTGAAGCGGCGTGCCGACGTCAGCGAGGAGGACTTCCGCCGCGAATGGACGGTCCACGGCGATCTTGTCCGCAAGATGCCGGGCGTCAGCGCGTACAGGCAGAACGTCGTGGTCGCGCGGGAACGCGAGAAGGGGCGGCCCTGCGGCTACGACGACTTGCCGATCGACGGCATCGTCGAACTCTGGTTCGAGAACCCCTCGACGCTGGAGGCGGCATTCGCTTCGCAAGCCGGCAAGGAGACGATGGCCCATGCGAAGACATTCCTGGCCGAGATCACCGCCTTCCTGGTGACCGAGCAGCAAGTGCTCTGAGGGGCGTGCGCGCTCAGCGCAGATAGGCCTGCGCCAGCGCGACCCAGTAGCTCGCCGTGCTCGGCAGGATCTCGTCGTTGAAGTCGTAGCCCGTGTTGTGCACCATGCAGCCCGGCCCGCTGCCGGGCCGGCCGTCGCCGTTGCCGACGATGAAGTAGCTGCCCGGCACCGCGTTGAGCATGAACGCGAAGTCGTCGCTGGCCTGCAGCGGCGCCATGTCCGGGATCAGCGCCTTCTCGCCCATCGACGCGATCGCCACCTGCCGCGCGAAGGCGGTGGCCGCCTCGTCGTTCACGCAGGGCGGCAGCTTCCATTGGTAGTCCACCGTCGCCGTGGCGCCATGCACGGCCGCCTGCGCCTGGGCCATGGCGATGATGCGCTCGCGCAGGAAGGCGCGCACCGCCGGCTTGCGTGCGCGCACCGACAGCTTGAGCTCGGCGCTGGCGGGGATCACGTTGGGGGCCTTGCCGGCACTCATCGCGCCCACCGTGACGACCGCCATGTCGTTGGGGTCGACCTCGCGCGAGACCAGCGTCTGCAGCGCCAGGATCAAGTGCGCCGCGACCATGACCGGGTCGACGGTGGTGTGCGGCATCGCGCCGTGGCCGCCCTTGCCCTCGATGGTGATGACGGCCGTGTCGGACGCGCTGTAGATCACGCCCGGCAGGAAGCCGAACTGCCCCGCCGGGAAGCCGGGCTCGTTGTGGTACGCGTACACCGCGTCGCAGGGGAAGCGCTCGAAGAGTCCCTCCTCGACCATCCGCTTCGCGCCCATCAGGCCTTCCTCGGCCGGCTGGAAGATCAGGTGCAGCGTGCCATCGAAGCTCCTCGTGGCCGACAGCAGCTGCGCGGCCGCGAGCAGGGTGGCGGTGTGGCCGTCGTGGCCGCAGGCATGCATGCGGCCCGGGCTGCGGCTGGCCCACGAAAGGCCGGTGGTCTCCGTCATCGGCAGCGCGTCCATGTCGGCGCGCAGGCCCAGCCGCTTCGGGCCGTTGCCGAGCTTGAGCGTGCCCACCACGCCCGTGCCGCCCAGGCCGCGGTGCACCGCATAGCCCCAGCGCGCCAGCCGCTCGGCGACCAGGTCGCTGGTCTGGAACTCCTCGTAGCCCAGTTCGGGGTTGGCATGGATCTGCCGGCGCAGGCCGACCATTTCCTCGGTCGAGGCCTGGATGCCGGGGTGGATGGGAACGGAGATCATCGAAACCGCCTTGACGCTGCATTGGAGCCGCATTTTCCACGCCAATAATGGAGGCGGCCCGATGGCCTCGAAATTGCTTCGAATAATGTCCGCCCACGATGGCCTTCTTCCCACGATGACCGACACCACCGACACCCACCGCGCCCCTTCCTTCCCCTTGCTCACCCGGCGCCAGCTCAGCCTCGGCGCGCTCGCCCTGGCCGGCGGCCTGGCCACCACGCGCCACGGCCGCGCCGCCACCGGCAGGGGCACCGCCGTGCTGGTGATCGACGCCGATCCGCCGACGCTGAACCTCGGCACCACCACCGACTTCGCCGCCGGCGACGTCTCGGCCAAGATCCTCGAAGGGCTGGTGTGGCTCGACCCGCAATACAACCCCAGGCCCTCGCTGGCCACGGCCTGGACGGTCTCGCCCGACGGCAAGACCTACCGCTTCACCCTGCGCAAGGGCGTGAAGTGGCATGACGGCAAGGACTTCAGCAGCGCGGACGTCAAATTCACGCTGACCGAGGTGGTGGGCAAGCTGCACCCGCGCGCGGCGCCGGTGTTCAAGGGCCTCGGCATGGAGGTCGACACGCCCGACGCGCTGACCGTCGTGATCCGGCTGCAGAAGCCCTACGCGCCCTTTCTCTCGCAGATGACGGTGTTCGATGCGCCCATGCTGCCGCGCCACCTCTACGAAGGCGGCAACATCGGCACCAACCCGGCCAATCAGAGGCCGGTGGGCACCGGGCCCTTCAAGTTCGGCGAATGGAAGCACGGCGCGAGCATCAAGCTCGTGCGCAACGACCAGTACTGGGACGGCGACAAGCCCTTCCTCGAATCGATCATCTTCCAGATCATTCCGCAGGCCGCCAACCGGGTGCCGGCCCTGCAGACCGGCGAGGTCGACGAACTGCTCGACTTCTACACGCCCAAGCCCGACGTCCCACGGATCCTGGCGGACAAGAACCTGGCGCCGCGCCGCGGCGTGAACATTCCGGCGCTGTACTTCCTGATGTTCAACACGCGGTCGCCGCTGTTCTCGAAGCCGGAAGCGCGCCATGCGGCGGCGCTGGCGATCGATCGCCAGCGGCTGGTCAAGCAGGTGATGAACGGCATCGCCCGGCCCGGCGCGGGCGCCTTCGGCGACGGCTTCAAGTGGCTCTTCAACGAGGAGGTGAGCTACGCGAAGAAGTACCCCCTCGATCCGGCACGCGCCAGGGCCCTGTTCGAGAAGGCCGGCGTCAAGCCCGGCGGCGCGACGGTGCGCATGCCCTTCGACGTCAGCCGCGCGCAGATGCGCTCGCAGTCGCAGATCATCCAGGACAACCTGCGCCAGGTCGGCCTCGAGGTCAAGCTCGAGCCGCTGGAGCGCTCGGTCTACTACGACCGCGTCTTCGCCAAGCGCGACTACGACCTGATGCTGGGCTCCTACTTCTCCGCCGGCGATCCGGCCATCGGCTACACGCGGCTCTACAACACCTACACCGGCACCGCGCCCAACACCAACGCGAGCGGCTATTCGAACCCCAAGGTCGACGAACTGCTGGGCCAGGCCGCCACGGCGACCGATCGCGATCGGCGGGCGAAGCTCTACAGGGAGCTCCAGGTGATCCTCAACGAGGATCTGCCGACGCTGGTGCTGTTCGACGAGGAGACGGTGGACACGGCGAGCCGGAAGCTCAGCGGCGTGTTCCCGGCGCTCGACGCGCGCGACCAATGGGCCGGCGTGAAGCGCGCCGACTGATGAGCCCCGCGCGCCGAGCGACGGTCCGCTGACATGGCCGCCTTCATCCTGCGCCGCCTGCTGCACGCCGTTCCGCTGCTGCTCGCGGTGGTGGTGCTGAACTTCCTGCTGATCGCCTTCACGCCGGGCGATCCGATCACGCTGCTGGTGGGCGACTTTCCCGCGCCGCCCGAATACCTCGCGCAGATGCGCCGCGAGTTCGGGCTCGACCAGCCGGTGTGGGTCCAGCTGCTGCGCTATCTGGCCAAGGTGGTCCGGGGCGACTTCGGCTATTCGTTCGCCAACCAGCAGCCGGTGGCGTCGCTGATCATCGAGCGCCTGGGCGCCACCCTCGAACTCACCATGACCGCGCTCGGCTTCGCGAGCGTGATGGGGATCGTGTTCGGCGTCGTCGCGGCGCGTTCCGCCACGCGTTCGGGGCGGGGGCTGGTCGACTCGGCGATCCAGGGCGTCTCCTCGGCCGGCTACGCCATTCCGGACTTCTGGCTCGGTCAGCTGCTGATCCTGGTGTTCGCGATCGGGCTGGGATGGCTGCCCTCGCAAGGCAACAACCCGGTGCGCGGCGCGCTGCCGGGCTTCGAGGGCTTCGTCCAGCACCTGTCCTACCTCGCGCTGCCGGCCTTCGCGCTGTCGCTGCGCTACCTGACGCTGATCACGCGCATCACGCGCGCCGCGATGCTGGAGGTGATGAATGCCGACTTCATCCTCGCCTCGCGTTCGCGCGGCGCCTCCGAGTGGACGGTGGTGGTGGTGCACGCCCTGCGCAATGCCGCCGCGCCGGTGCTGACCGTGATCGGCTACAACGTCGGCTTCGTGCTCGCGGGCTCCGCGCTGATCGAGGCCGTGTTCGCCTGGCCCGGCATCGGGCGCCTGCTCTATGAATCGATCTCCAGGCGCGACTATCCGGTGATGCTCGCGATCTTGCTGATGGTGTCGGTCACCGTCGTCATCGCGAACCTGCTCACCGACATCGTGCATCGGCTGATCGACCCCCGGATCGAACGCGCATGAACGAAGCCACGCTGACCCCGATCGCCACGCCCGCGGTGGGCACACCCTTCGTCAAGGCCGGCTTCCGGCGGCGCCTGCTGCGGCGGCCGACGACGGTGCTGGCGCTGGCCTTTCTCGTGCTGCTGCTCGCGCTGGCGGTGTTCGCGCCGCTGGTCACGGGGTATGACCCGCTCGGCGGCGGCGACAGCTCGCTGCTCGAACCGCTCTCGCCCGGCCACTGGCTCGGCACCGACGACCTGGGCCGCGACATCTGGGCGCGCGTGGTCTACGGCACGCGCATCTCGCTCACCGTCGGTGTCTTCAGCGCGATGTGCGCGGTCGTCGCGGGCGTGATCGCGGGCGCGCTGGCGGGCTACTTCGGCGGCTGGCTCGACACGGTGCTGATGCGCATCGCCGAGTTCTTCCAGACGCTGCCGCGCTTCGTGGTGGCGCTGATCGTGATCGCGCTCTTCGGCACCAGCGTGTTCAAGATGATCGTGGTGATCGCGGCGCTCTCCTGGCCGCAGCTCGCGCGCGTGGTGCGCGCCTCGGTCGCGACACTGGCGCAATCGCAGTTCGTCGACGCGGCGCGCGTGGCGGGCATGGGCCATGGCGCGATCATCGCGCGCGAGATCCTGCCCAACGTGGCGGCGCCGATCATCGTGCTGGGCTCGCTCGACATCGCGATGGCGATCCTGATCGAGGCCAGCCTGAGCTTCTTCGGGCTGGGCGACCCCAATCACGTGTCCTGGGGCGCGATGCTCAACGACGCGCAGCAATACCTGCGCAGCGCCTGGTGGATGTCGGCCTTTCCGGGGCTGGCGATCGCGCTGACGGTGCTCTCATTCAACATGCTCGGCGATGCGCTCAACGACGCGCTGAACCCGCGCGGGGGATCGAAGTGAGCGAAGCGCGCAATGAAGACCTCCTGCTCGACCTGCGCGGCCTGTCGGTCGACATCCGCCAGGGCGCGAGCGCGCTGCGCGTGGTCAACGACGTCTCGCTGACGGTGCGCCGCGGCGAGGCGGTGGGCCTCGTGGGCGAATCGGGCTCGGGCAAGTCGATGACGGCCTTCGCCGTGATGCGGCTCTTTCCCTCGCCGCTGGCGAGCGTGGCGGCGGGGCAGATCCTGCTGGAGGGCCGCGATCTGGCGACGATGGAGCCCGCCGGGCTGCGGGCGGTGCGCGGGGCCCGCGTGGGCATGGTGTTCCAGGACCCGACGAGCTACCTCGACCCGCTGATGCCGGTCGGCCGCCAGATCGCCGAGCCGCTGCGCGCGCACGGCCGCACCGAGGGGCTGGAGGCGCGCGTGCTCGAACTGCTCGACCTGATGGAGCTGCCCCACGCGGCGCGGGTCGCGCGCCAGTATCCGCACGAGCTCTCCGGCGGCATGCGCCAGCGCATCCTGATCGCGACGGCGCTGGCGATGCGGCCCGCGCTGCTGATCGCCGACGAGCCGACGACGGCGCTGGACGTCACCGTGCAGGCGGGCATCCTGAAGCTGCTGACGCGCCTGCGCAAGGAGCTGGACCTCGGCATCCTGCTGATCACGCACGACCTTGCGGTGGTGGCCGAGACCTGCCAGCGCGTCCACGTGATGTATGCGGGGCAGATCGTCGAATCGAACGCGGTCGCGCCGCTGTTCGCCGCGCCGCGCCACCCCTACACGCAGGGCCTGCTCGGGAGCATCCTGAGTCCGCGTTCGCGCGCGCATTCGCTGTTCTCGATTCCGGGCAGCGTGCCGATCGCCGGGCACTGGCCCGCCGGCTGCCGCTTCCACCCGCGCTGCCCGATCGCGCGTACCGGCCTTTGCGACACCACAGAGCCGCTGCCGCGCGCGCATGGCGGCGGTGCCGACCGCTGCCACCTGAGCGACGAAGCCATGGCCGCCGACGCCTGGCGGCGCGGCGAGGCCGCATCCGCATGAGCCAGGCCATGACCCCACCCCTGATCGAGGCCCGCGAACTGAGCCGGCTGTTTCCCGTGCGCGGCAGCGGCGGGCTTCTGCGCAAGCGGCAGATGCAGCGCGCGGTGGATCGCGTGTCCTTGTCGATCGAGGCCGGCGAAGTGCTGGCGCTGGTCGGCGAAAGCGGCAGCGGCAAGACCACGCTGGGCCGCATGCTGCTGGGGCTTTCGGCGCCGAGCGAGGGAACGATCCTCTACAAGGGCATGGACATCGCGGCGCGCTCGGGTCCGGCGGCGCGCAGCTTCCGCCGCGAGGTGCAGGTGGTGTTCCAGGACACGGGCGGCTCGCTCAATCCGCGCCGCAGCATCGGCCAGAGCGTGGCGCTGCCGCTGACCTATCACCGCGGGCTCGATGCCCGCGCGGCGGCGATGGAAGTCGATGCGCTGCTGGAGCAGGTCGGCCTGCCGGCCGCGCATTTCCGGCACCGGCTGCCGCACGAGCTCTCGGGCGGCCAGCGCCAGCGCGTGGGCGTCGCGCGCGCGCTGGCGTCGAACCCGGCGCTGATCATCGCCGACGAGCCGGTGTCGGCGCTCGACGTCTCGGTGCGCGCGCAGATCCTCAAGCTGATGTTCGACCTGCAGCGGGAGCGCCAGCTCGCCTACCTCTTCATCACGCACGACCTGGGCGTGGTGCGCGCGATGGCCGACCGCGTGATGGTGATGCACCAGGGCCGCGTGGTGGAAAGCGGCGATGCCGACGCGGTGCTGAACGCGCCGCGCGATCCCTACACCCGGCGGCTGCTGGCGGCCACGCCGGTTCCCGATCCCTCACGCCAGTTCGCGCCGAACGGAGCCCCATGATGACCCACCACTTCACCGAACCCACCACAGGCTACTGGCAGCACATCGTCGCGGCCGATGCGGTCGACCGGCTCGATCCGCCCTGGCAGTTCGGCTATCCGGCACGCCTGCCCGACGGCCGCGTGCTCATGTTGCCGATCCGCCAGCTCGCGAGCGAGCCGGCGTACGCGGTGGCTTCGCTGCTGCTCAACCACGCGGCGCTGGACGTGGTCGAGACGCTGGGCGCGATGCTGGCGGCGCGCCTGTCGGCGCTGGGGCCCGAACTCGTGATCGGCCTGCCCACGCTGGGCCTCGCGCTGGCGCCCGTGGTGGCGCGGGCGCTGGGCCACAGCCGCTACGTCCCGATGGGTTACTCGCGCAAGTTCTGGTACGAGGAGGCGCTGTCCGCGCCGGTGCATTCGATCACCTCGCCCGTGCTCGGCAAGCGCATCTACCTCGATCCCCATCTGCGCCCCCTGATCGAAGGCCGGCGGCTGGTGCTGGTCGACGACACGATCAGCACGGGCACCACGCTGCTCGCGGCATGGGACCTGATCGAGTCGCTCGGCGGCCATGTGGTGGGCTGCGGCGTCGCGATGCTGCAGGGCCGGCGGTGGGCCGAAAGGCTGGGCGCGGAACGCGCCGCGCGGGTGGTCGGCGTCTTCGAGAGCCCCTTGCTGAAGGCCGTGCCCGAGGGCTGGGTGCCGCGCGGCTGATCAGCCCGGGGCCGAGGCGCAGGCGGCGAGCGCGTCCAGCACCACCCGGCGCAGCTGGGCCTCGTCGGCCAGGCTCGCCACCTGCGCGTTGGCCGTGGTACGCCGGGGCACGCGCCACTCGACCACCGTCATGCCGCGGGTGTGCTCGCCCTTGCATTCGGCCACCACGTGGGCCGGCCGGAAGACCAGTCCTTCGGGCGCGACCAGCGCGGCGGCGGCGGTGGGGTCGTAGAGCGCCATCGGCAGGCTGCCGTCGGGGCTGGCGATGCGCACGTAGCCGAGCAGCAGGTCGGCCAGCACCTGCGCCTTGTCGGAGCCGATGGCGCGCAGCGCCTGGGCATCGCCCGCGTGCACGCGCACCTGGCGGCAGGCATCGAGACCGACCATGCGCAGGGGCGCGCCGGCATCGAGGACCACGTTGATGGCTTCGGGGTCGACGGCGGCGTTGAATTCCGCCGCCGCCGTGTGGTTGCCCGGCCCGGCGCTGCCGCCCATCCACATGAGCTGCCCGATGCGCGCCGCCAGGTCGGGCCGCGCCCGCAGCACGGTCGCGATGTTGGTGAGCGGCCCCAGCGCCAGCACGGTGGCGGGCTCGGCCGCGGCGGCGAGATGGTCGATGAGCGCGGCCACCGCATCGCCGGAGGCCAGCGCCGCGCGCGCCATGGGCAGGCTGCGGCC
This sequence comes from Variovorax sp. 01T432, assembly GCF_056398605.1. Classification (NCBI taxonomy): domain Bacteria; kingdom Pseudomonadati; phylum Pseudomonadota; class Betaproteobacteria; order Burkholderiales; family Comamonadaceae; genus Variovorax; species Variovorax sp. 01T432. The sequence goes on along the minus strand of NZ_JBFTPS010000079.1, from coordinate 954 downwards.
GGCCGAGACCATGGCATCGGCGCCGAGGATGTTCTGCGCCGTGACGAGTTCGCCGGCCAGCGGCCGGGCGCAGCCCGCGTGGATCGGAAAGCCCCAGCCGAAGAAGGCGGCCGCGCGCAAGGCGTTGTCCACCACCACTTCGAGCGGCGCATTGCCCGCGACGAGCGACATGCCCTCGACACCCCACGGCGGCGTGTGCAGGACCGTCAATACGGCGGCGAGGTCGTCGAAGCCCAGGTCGGTGTCGATCCAGATGCGTGGCATGTCTTCAGGTGGCGGGACGTTGGATCCCGCATTCTGGGGCATGGCCCGACCCGGTGGGCCCGGCGGTCAGCGCGCCCAGCGCAGCGCCAGCGCGTCCAGCCGTGCGGCGGTTTCGATCAGCAGCGAGCGGCTGGCCGGATGCAGCGCCGGGAAGGGATGGCGCGGCGCCTCGCAGGCGATGATGCCGCCTTCCTTCATCAGCGCCTTCGCGGCCAGCAGCCCGCACTGGCGGTTCTCGATGTTGATCAGCGGCAGCCAGCGCTCGTAGCCCGCGATGGCCTGCGCGCGGCGCCCGGCCAGGTAGTCGTCGATGATCGGCCGCAGTCCGTCCGGGAAGCCGCCGCCCGTCATGGCGCCGGTCGCTCCCGCGTCCATGTCCGGCAGCAGGGTGATCGCCTCTTCGCCGTCCCACGGCCCTTCGACCGCGTCGCCGCCCAGGCGGATGAGTTCGCGCAGCTTGGACGCGGCCCCGGGCGTCTCGATCTTGAAGTACGACACCTGTTCGATCTCGCGCGCCATGCGCGCAAGGAACGGCGCCGAGAGCACCGTGCCGCTGGCCGGCGCGTCCTGGATCATGATCGGAATGCCGATCGCGTCGGACAGCACGGCATAGAACGCGTGGATCTGTTCCTCGGGCACGCGGAAGGTCGCGCCGTGGTAGGGCGGCATGACCATCACCATCGCCGCGCC
>NZ_JBFTPS010000078.1:0-32563 GCF_056398605.1 Variovorax sp. 01T432 | reverse complement strand
AAAGAAGAGCAAGGTGTTCGAGCTGCCGATCTACAACTCGCCCCTGCCTTACCCGAACGTGCTCAACCTGGTCGAGTCGCGCGCCTTCGCCCCCTTCCGCCGCCTCGGGCAACGCGTCCTCTACCACTGGTACCACGCGCGCGACGAGCACTTGTGATCTTGCCGCCGGGCAGCAAGGCCGATCCGCGCCACATAGGTCAACGAGAAGGAGACATCCATGCATCCACAAGACGATCCGCGGCCCTCATCGGGCCTGCAACACAGCCTCAAGCAAAGACACATGACCATGATCGCCCTGGGAGGGGTGATCGGCGCCGGCCTGTTCGTCGGCAGTTCGGTCGTCATCCGATCAGCCGGACCGGCGGCCATCCTCTCGTTCCTGATCACCGGCGGGCTCGTCGTGCTGGTCATGCGCATGCTGGGCGAAATGGCGGTGGCCTTGCCAGCCGTCGGCTCGTTCTACGAGTACGCGCGGCTCGCCTTTTCCGACCGGCCCTCCGGCGGCGCGCTGGCGGGCTTCCTCACGGGCTGGATGTACTGGTATTTCTGGGTCATCGTGGTGGCGGTGGAGACCGTGGCCGGCGCAAAGCTGGTGTCGTTCTGGTTGCCGGACGTGCCCCAGTGGATGCTGGGGCTGGGCTTGATCGTTCTGCTCACGCTGACCAATCTGGTTTCGGTGAAATCCTACGGCGAGTTCGAATTCTGGTTCGCCTCGATCAAGGTCGCGGCGATCATCGTGTTCCTCTTCCTCGGCACGCTCTTCGTCCTGGGTCTGTGGCCCGCGACCAGTCCGGTCGCGTCTCCCGGCTTCGTCAACTTCACGACGCATGGAGGCTTCGCGCCCAACGGCATCGTTCCGATCCTCACCGGAGCGGTCGCCGCCACCGGCTTCTACTTCGGCGCGGAGATCGTGACGATCGCCGCTGCGGAAGCGGCGGAACCCGAGAGGGCGGTCGCCAAGGCCACGAATTCGGTGATCACCCGCGTGCTGATCTTCTACGTCGGCTCGATCCTCCTAGTGGTGGCCATCGTGCCGTGGAACTCGCCTGCGATCACGACACCGTATGTCAGCGCCCTGGCGGCGATGGGGATCCCCGGCGCTGCGCAGGTGATGAACGCCATCGTCCTGACGGCGGTGCTCTCCGCCCTGAACTCCGGCCTCTACGCTTCCTCGCGGATGCTGTTCGCCCTGACGAAGCGGGGCGATGCCCCGAAGGGCCTGACGCGGCTGAGCCGCAACGGCGTCCCGGTTCGCGCCATCCTGGTGGGCACCCTGTTCGGCTACGCGTCCGTGGTCATGTCCTACGTCTCGCCCGACCGGGTCTTCCAGTTCCTGGTCGACTCCTACGGCACAGTGGCGATCTTCGTCTACGTGCTCATCGCGGTGTCGCAGCTGCGCCTGCGGGCCAGGCTCGAGCGCGAAGCGCCGGAACGCCTGCGCGTGCGGATGTGGTGCTACCCATACCTGACCTACGTCGCAATCTTCGGCATGGTCGGCATCGTGGTGGCGATGGCCTTCATCCCCGAACAGCGCCAGCCACTGCTGCTCGGCATTGCCAGTCTCGGCATCCTCCTGCTCGCCTACGGCGTGAGAGCCCTCCTCGGCCGCCGGTCGGTGCCGGCGTCGTGCGCGGGCACCGTGCTCGAACGCTGAAGGCGGCGCTGTCCGATCCGCCGTTGGCCCCATGAATGGTTGCGTCCTGGCCCCACCGGGCCGCCCGCGCCCTTCGTAGCATTCAAGAACCCACCGAATTCCCAACCGGCCCCTTGTACCCCTGACACCCATTGGAGACATCAACATCATGACCAAGCAAGCACCCAGCATCGACCTCCGTACCGTCGCCATCGGCCCCCAGAAAATGACCCCCTCCGAGGCCTTCGTGGAGACCATGGTCGCGAACGGCGTCACCGACATGTTCGGCATCATGGGCTCCGCCTTCATGGATGCGATGGACATCTTCGCTCCCGCGGGCATCCGCCTGATCCCCGTGGTGCATGAGCAGGGCGCGGGCCACATGGCCGACGGCTATGCCCGCGTGAGCGGCCGCCACGGCATGGTCATCGGCCAGAACGGCCCCGGCATCAGCAACTGCGTCACCGCCATCGCCGCGGCCTACTGGGCCCACAGCCCGGTCGTCATCGTCACCCCGGAGACGGGCACCATGGGCATGGGCCTGGGCGGCTTTCAGGAGTGCAACCAGCTCCCCATGTTCCAGGAGTTCACGAAGTACCAGGGCCACGTGACGCACCCGGCGCGCATGGCCGAGTACACCGGCCGCTGCTTCGACCGCGCCATGTCCGAAATGGGCCCGACGCAGTTGAACATCCCGCGCGACTACTTCTACGGGGAGATCACCGCCGAGATCCCCAAGCCCTCCCGCCTCGACCGCGGCCCCGGCGGCGAGAAGAGCCTGAACGAAGCGGCCGAGCTGCTGGCCACGGCCAAATTCCCGGTCATCATCTCCGGCGGCGGCGTCGTCATGGCCGATGGCATCGAGGAATGCAAGGCCCTGGCCGAACGTCTGGGCGCTCCGGTGGTCAACAGCTACCTGCACAACGACTCGTTCCCGGGCAGCCACCCGCTCTGGTGCGGCCCGCTGGGCTACCAGGGCTCCAAGGCCGCCATGAAGCTCATCGCGCAGGCCGACGTGGTCGTCGCGCTCGGCTCGCGCCTGGGCCCCTTCGGCACCCTGCCGCAGCACGGCATGGACTACTGGCCCAAGAACGCCAAGATCATCCAGATCGACGCCGACAACAAGATGCTGGGACTGGTCAAGAAGATCTCGGTGGGTATCTGCGGCGACGCCAAGGCGGCCGCCACCGCGCTGACCAACCGGCTGAAGGGCAAGACCCTGGCCTGCGACGCCACCAAGGCCGAACGCGCCGACAAGATCGCCAGCGAGAAGGCCGCGTGGGAAAAGGAACTCGACGAGTGGACCCATGAGAAGGACCCGTTCAGCCTGGACATGATCGAGGAGCAGAAGAAGGAAAGAACGCCCTTCGGCGGCCACTACCTTCACCCGCGCCAGGTCCTGCGCGAGCTGGAGAAGGCCATGCCCGAGGACGTGATGGTGTCCACCGACATCGGCAACATCAACTCGGTGGCCAACAGCTACCTGCGCTTCGAGAAGCCGCGCAGCTTCTTCGCGGCGATGAGCTTCGGCAACTGCGGCTACGCCTTCCCGACCATCATCGGCGCTAAGGTTGCCGCGCCGCATCGCCCCGCGGTGTCCTACGCCGGGGATGGTGCCTGGGGCATGAGCCTGATGGAGACCATGACCTGCGTGCGCCACAACATCCCGGTCACCGCGGTCGTGTTCCACAACCGCCAGTGGGGTGCCGAGAAGAAGAACCAGGTCGACTTCTACAACCGTCGCTTCGTCGCGGGGGAACTCGAGAACCAGAGCTTCGCCGAGATCGCCCGGGCCATGGGCGCGGAAGGCATCACCGTGGACAAGCTGGAAGACGTCGGCCCCGCGCTCAAGAAGGCGATCGACATGCAGATGAACGAAGGCAAGACCTGCATCGTCGAGATCATGTGCACGCGCGAGCTGGGCGACCCCTTCCGCCGCGACGCGCTGGCCAAGCCGGTGCGCTTCCTCGAGAAGTACAAGGACTACGTCTGAGGTCTTGCCACCGTCGCTTCGGCGGTTGGCGACTCCCTTTTCACCCGGAGCCCGGGGGCGGCGCGCTGCCCTCGGCCCGGCATTTCCCGTCCCTTCATCCACACGTCCCGACAAGGCCAACGATGTTTCCTCCCTACCCCATGGCGAGCGCGGGCGAGCCGAAGACGACTCCGGCGCCGACGCAAGAACGCCCCCATCTGCAGGCGCTGATCGCACAGGCCCGCGCGCAGGGGCCCATTGCGATCGCCATGGCCTATCCCTGCGACGCGGCCTCGATCGAAGCCGCGCACGGCGCGGCGCAGGCCGGGTTGATCAACCCCATCCTCGTTGGCCCGCGCGCGCGCATCGAGGCCGCGGCGGCGCAAGCCGGCGTGTCGATCGCAGGCTATGTCGTGCAGGACACCGCGGACGATCCCTGCGCGGCCGCCACGAAGGCCGTGGCGTTGTGCCGCGATCACCGCGCGGCCGCGCTCATGAAGGGCGCGCTCCACAGCGACGAGTTGCTCGGCGCCACCTTCAGCCGCGAAGCCGGCCTGCGCACCGCCCGCCGCGTCAGCCATGTGTTTCTGATGGATGTGCCGGGCGTGGCGCGGCCGCTGCTGATGACCGACTGTGTGGTCAACATCGCCCCCGCGCTCCTCGACAAGCGCGACATCGCGCAGAACGCGATCGACTTCGCCATCGCCCTGGGCATCGCGACGCCGCGCGTGGCGATTCTGTCGGCGGTGGAAACAGTCAACCCGGCCATTCCCGGCACCATCGATGCGGCGGCACTGTGCAAGATGGCCGATCGAGGCCAGATCCGCGGCGGACTGCTGGACGGACCGCTCGCCTTCGACAACGCGATCTCGGCCAGGTCGGCGCGCAACAAGGGCATCAGCTCGCCGGTCGCCGGCCGGCCCGACGTGCTGCTGGTGCCCAACCTCGAGGCCGGCAACCTGATCTACAAGGAACTCGTCTACCTGGCGAATGCCGAATGTGCGGGCCTGGTGCTGGGCCTGCGCGTGCCTGTCGTCCTCACCAGCCGCTCCGATTCCGTGGCGAGTCGCGTTGCCTCCTGTGCGCTTTCGGTATTGATGAGCCGCCCGGCGCTGCTGGAGAAGGCGGCATGACCGAGCTGAATCAATCCCGCCCCGATCGAACGGTCTCCGTGCGCGAAGTGTTCGGCATCGACACCCACCTGCGGGTGCCGGCATTCAGCGAGGGCGAAGACCACGTACCCGAGATCGACAGCGCCTACCGCTTCAACCCGGAGGTCACGCTGGCACTGCTCGCCGGCTTCGCGCGCGATCGACGCGTGATGGTCCAGGGCCTGCACGGCACCGGCAAGTCCACGCACATCGAGCAGGTGGCGGCACGGCTGAACTGGCCCTGCGTGCGCGTCAATCTCGATGGCCACATCAGCCGGCTCGACCTGATCGGCAAGGATGCGGTGGTGCTGCGCGACGGCCAGCAGGTCACCGAGTTCCAGGAGGGCATCGTGCCCTGGGCGCTCCAGCGCCCCGTGGCGCTGATCTTCGACGAATACGATGCCGGGCGGCCCGACGTGATGTTCGTCATCCAGCGCATCCTGGAGCGCGACGGCAAGCTCACGCTGATGGACCAGAATCGAGTCATCAGCCCGCACCCCGGCTTCCGCCTGTTTGCCACCGCCAATACCGTGGGCCTGGGCAACCTCAGCGGCCTCTACCACGGCACGCAGCGGCTCAACCATGCGCAGATCGACCGCTGGAACATCGTCGCGACGCTCAACTACCTGCCGCGCGCCGAGGAGATCGCCATCGTGCAGGCACGCGTGCCGAAATTCGCCGATGCGGCCGGCCACGCGCTGATCGATTCGATGGTGGCGGTGGCCGACCTGACCCGCAAGGGCTTCGCCGTCGGCGACCTGTCGACGCTGATGTCGCCACGCACCGTGATCACCTGGGCCGAGAACATCGAGATCTTCCGCGATCCGGCGCTCGCCTTCCGGCTCTCCTTCGTCAACAAATGCGACGAGTCCGAGCGCCCCGTCGTGGCCGAATACTTTCAGCGCTGCTTCGACCGCGAACTCGAAGAGTCGCGCGAGCTCGCGACCCCACTGGAATGATGCGGTGAGCGTGTCACGGACAGCGGCGGCGCGGCACCATCGGGAGATCGAGGAACTCTGCGCAGCCTCGATCCGCGCGTTGACCGGAGATGCGGCCTTGCACTTTCGCGGCCACCGCCTGTTTCGCGGCCGGCGGGCGTTGCCGCCGTTCGCGCCGCACCTGCAATCCTCCCCTGAAAGCGAGGACCTCGGCTCCCTGCGCGGCGCGGCCGATGGCATGGCGCTGCGTCTGGCGCTGTCCGACGCCGGGCTGCACAAGAGCCTTCGCCCCGTCGACCCGCTCGCGCGAATGTTGTTCGAGCTGCTGGAACAGATCCGCGTCGAAGCTCAAGCACCGGCTTGCATGCCCGGCCTCGTGCACAACCTGACGCTTCGCCACGAACAGTGGTCGCTGGTCTTTCACCACAGCGGCCTGACCGAGACGGCCAAGGGGATCCTGCTCTACACGCTGGCCCAGATCTGCCGTGCGCGCGTGACGGCGCAACCCGTGCTCGAAGCCAGCGAAGGCGCGATCGAAGCCACGCGCATGGCGCTGGCGCCGGTGCTGGGCCACGATCTCGCCGGGCTGCGCAGGCAGCGGGCCGACCAGGCGGCCTATGCGGCGCATGCGCAGGCGATCGCCACCGCGGTCGCGCGGATGATCCATGGCGCCGGCGGAGCCGGCGATGACCGAGGCGACGCATCCGATGACGACCGCGACGAACGCCAGCTGCTCAGCCTCTGGATGGACTTCGAAGGCGACGAGGACGACGCAGGCGCCAGCCCGAGCCCCGGCGGCATCGGCGTGCCCGACGACGCCGATGACGGCTACCGCATCTTCACCACCGCCCACGACATGGAAGTGAGGGCGGCAACCCTGGTGCGCGCCGCATTGCTGAGGGAATACCGCGAACGCCTCGACCGCCGCATCTCGGGCCAGGGCCTCAACATCGCGCGCCTGGCACGCGAGCTGAAGGCGCTGCTTGCCGTGCCCGCGCGCAACGAGTGGGACGGCTCCCAGGAAGAGGGCCGCATCGACGGCCGGCGGCTTGCGCAACTCATCACCTCGCCGGGCGAGCGGCGCCTGTTCCGCATCGAACGGCAGGAGCCCGCGGCCGATTGCGTGGTGAGTTTTCTCATCGACTGCTCGGGTTCGATGAAGCAGCAGATTGAACCGGTCGCCATGTGGGTCGATGTGTTCGCGCGCGCGCTGGAGCAGGCCGGCGTCGCGGGCGAGGTGCTCGGCTTCACCACCGCCGCGTGGAACGGAGGCCGCGCGCTGCGCGACTGGCAGCGGGCCGGCCGGCCCAGGCACCCGGGCCGGCTCAACGAGGTCTGCCGGTTGATCTTCAAGGACGCGGACACGCCGTGGCGCCGGGCACGGCCCGACATTGCGGCGCTGCTGAAATCGGATCTGTTTCGCGAGGGGATCGACGGCGAGGCCGTGGACTGGGCCTGCGCCCGGCTGGAAAGCCGCAGCGAGGCGCGGCGCCTGCTGATCGTGCTGTCCGATGGCAGCCCGATGGACAGCGCGACTCACCTCGCCAATGACGCCCACTCGTCGCGCGCGTGGTACCAGTGGTAGAGGACGCGTTGCCCGAGGCGGCGGAAGGGGGCGAAGGCGCGCGACTCGACCAGGTTGAGCACGTTCGGGTAAGGCAGGGGCGAGTTGTAGATCGGCAGCTCGAACACCTTGCTCTTCTTTCCCGCGATGCGCTCGGCCATGCGGCGTCCGGCATGCGCGGAGAAGCTCACGCCGTTGCCGCCGTAGCCCAGCGCGTAGAACACGCTCTCCTTGGCGTCGGGCTGCATCACGCGCGGCATCATGTCGTGGCTCACATCCACCCATCCCCACCAGGAGTAGTCGATGCGGATGCCCTTGAGGGCGGGGAACTTGCGGTGCAGGCCCTCGACCAGCATGTGCATGTGGCGCGGGTCGGGCGCGTCGGCGCCGGTGATGGCGCTGCGGCTGCCGATCTGCACCCGGTTGTCGGGCAGCTTGCGGTAGTAGAAGCGCAGGGTGCGCGTGTCGGTCACGAAGGTGGTGGTGCGGAAGTTGGTCGCGGCCAGCTCCTCGGGCGTGAGCGCGCGGGTGACCAGCGAGTTCGACAGGATCGGCATGATCCTGGAGTCCAGGCTCTTGTGCAGGCCGTTGCTGGTGTAGCCGCCGGTGGCGAAGCCCACGGCGCGCGCGCGCACCGTGCCCCCGGGGGTCTGCAGGTAGTGCACGCCGTTGCGCGTGTGGAAGCCGGTCACGGGGCTTGCCGGATGCACCTTCACGCCCAGGGCGCGCGCCATGCGCAGGTAGCCGTGGGCGAGCTTGAGGGGGTGCACGCCGATGCCGTCGGGCTCGTGCATGGCGCCGCGGGCCTCGGCCTCGTTGAAGTAGTCGCGGCGCAGCTCCTCGGCGCCGAGCATGCGCGTGTCGTAGCCGAAGACCTCGCGCATGATCCTGGCCTCGTTGCGCAGGAAGTCCATCTTCTTGTCGCGGTGCGCCACGTACAGGTGGCCCCCGGGCTGGGCGTCGCAGGGCACTTCGGCCACCAGGCTCTTGACACGATCACCACGTCGGCGTCGGTGTCGCGCAGGATGGGGCCGTCGTCGGGCGGCGGGGAGCCGGCGGTGCCGACCCAGTAGGTCGGCGCGTAGTCGCGGCCCTGGCCCGGGTGGGGCGCCACCAGCGGGTCGTACCGCGGGTCGTAGGGGTTCAGGGGCGCAAGATGTCGTGCGCTGATGTCCATGATGGGGCTCCCGCGCTCACACGGTCCGGACGGGCGGGCGATCCTTGCGATAGGCGTTCTTCACCGCGATGCGCCCGTCCAGGAAGGTGAAGACATCGACCATGCGCGCTTCGATGCGCGTGCCGTCGGCCTTGGTGCCGCGAAAGGTCGATTCAGACACGCCGCGGTCGCCGCAGACGAAATGATCGCCGTCGAGCCAGGCCGCGTCGGGACAGGTCTGCCAGGCAAGCTGGAAGCCCGCGCGCACGGCCTCGCGGCCAACGAAGCTGCGGCCGAGCAGGTCGGGGCCGCCAACGGCATGGAACTCGCAGGCGTCGCTCATGAAGGACATCAATGCGTCGATGTCGTGGGCATTCCAGGCGTCTGCGAATGCGCGCAGGAATTTGGTGTCGGGGGGGCTGGATGGCTGGGTCATGAATCTGTCTCCATTCGGGGTGCGGAAAGCGAAGCAGGCAGCGTACGAGCCGCGGGCGCACGCCCGTGGCACCAGATCGGGGCAATTGCTGGAGCCAGTCGGCCAGATGCCGCGCCCGTTCCCGAGAAATCCAGCGCAGGCCTCAACTTTCCGCCCCAACCGCCGATATAGCCCTGTAGCGACCGTCGCCGGGGCATCAGAGCCCACGGGCGGCGGCGATGCCGGCTTTTCCGTGTCCCCCTTGTGTTCTGGAGTCTCCACCATGTTTTTGAGCAATGTCTCGATCGGCAAGCGCCTGGCCATCGTGCTGGGCGCGATCCTCGTCCTCTTTCTCGCCACCAGCGTGTCCGCGGTGCTGAAGCTGCGCCAGGTGGGCGAGGAGATCGAGACCATGGTGCAGGACAACGTCAAGACCGAACGCGCCGGCTCGGACTGGCTGCGCTACACCACCTCCGGCGTGCAGCGCGCGGCGGCCATCGCCAAGAGCAGCGACTCCAGCCTGATCGCCTATTTCGCACCGGCGACGGCCTCCTCCATCGCGGCCACCAATGATCTGCAGAAGTTCATCGAGGCCAAGCTGACCGCGCCCGAGGAACGCCAGCTGCTCGAGAAGGTCGGCGGCTTCCGCAAGGAGTACCTCGCCTCGCGCGAGGAGGTCAGCAAGCTCAAGCAGGCGGGCGACCTCGAAGGCGCCAACCGCGTCTTCGACTCGCGCTTCCAGCCCACCTCGGTGGCCTACATCGCCGGCGTGCAGCAGGTGGTCGACCAGCAGCGCGAGAAGCTCGACGCCGCCGCGCAACGCGCCGAAGCCCAGCGGGCCCAGACCAGCACCCTGCTGGTCATCTGCTCCGCCACCACATTGATCCTGGGCGCCTTGCTGGCCTGGTTCCTGGGCCGCAGCATCACGCATCCGCTGCGCCGCGCCGAGACCATGGCGCGCTCGATCGCCGACATGGACCTCACGGGCACGCCGGAGACGCGCTATGCCCAGGACGAGACCGGCCGCCTGCTGAACGCCCTCGACCTCATGCGCACCGCCTTGCAAGGCTCGCTGCAGCAGGTGCACGGCGTGGTGATGAACGTGTCGACCGCCAGCACCCAGATCGCCTCGGGCAACCAGGACTTGTCTTCCCGCACCGAGCAGCAGGCCAGTTCGCTGCAGGAAACGGCGGCCTCGATGGAAGAACTCACCAGCACCGTCAAGCAGAACGCCGACAACGCCCGCCAGGCCAATCAGCTGGCCGTCTCGGCCTCCGAAGTGGCGGTGAAGGGCGGCAGCGTGGTGTCGCAGGTGGTTGGCACCATGGGCTCGATCAATGCGTCCTCGCGCAAGATCGTCGACATCATCGGCGTCATCGACGGTATCGCCTTCCAGACCAACATCCTGGCCTTGAACGCGGCGGTGGAAGCCGCGCGGGCCGGCGAGCAGGGGCGCGGCTTCGCGGTGGTGGCTTCCGAAGTGCGCAGCCTGGCGCAGCGCTCGGCCGCGGCGGCCAAGGAGATCAAGACGCTGATCGGCGACTCGGTCGACAAGGTGGAAGAGGGCAGCAAGCAGGTGGCCGAGGCGGGCAAGACGATGGAAGAGATCGTCGACAGCGTCAAGCGCGTGACCGACATCATGGGCGAGATCACGGCGGCTAGCCAGGAGCAGACTTCAGGGATCGAGCAGATCAACCAGGCCATCTCGCAGATGGACCAGGTGACGCAGCAGAACGCGGCGCTGGTGGAAGAAGCCTCGGCGGCGGCCGAATCGCTGCAGGAGCAGGCCGGCAGCCTGTCGCAGATCGTCGGCGTCTTCAAGCTCGACCACGCGCCAGCCGATCGCCCGGCCGCGCCTGCGCGCACGGCCCTTGCCGCCCCCCAGGCGCCCCGCGGGAAGCAGCCCGCCATCGCCGCGCCGCAACGCAAGAAGAGGCAAGAGCCGGTGCTCGCGTCCCACTGACCGCGTGCGGCCGCGGCCGCTTCAGGCCTCAGGAGGCGAGCGCGCCGGCCTTCCAGGGCGCCGCACCGGCCTCGCCCAGATCCCAATAGAGCCCGGCCATGATCTGCAGGCCTTCCCGCGCCACCGAGCCCAGCAGGTGCTCGTTGGGCGCATGCTGGGAACAGGCCGGATAGGAATGCGGCACCCACAAGGTCGGCAGGCCCAGCAGCACGGCGAAGGCGTCGTTGGGCAGCGAGCCCGCCAGGTTGGGCAGCAGGTCGGCGCGCTGACCGCAGCTGCGCGCGATGGAGTCCTGCGCCCATTCGACCCAGGGGTTCTCCACGTCCAGACGTGTCGCCGCCCCCGCCATCGTCACCTGCACCTCGACCTGCCGGAACCCGTGTGCGTCGAGGTGCTCGCGCACGATCCGGGCGAGGTCTTGCCAGGGCGTGCCGACCACGAAGCGCAATTGGCAATGCGCCACCGCTTCCGGCGGAATCGCGTTGACCGGCCGCTGCGGCGCGCCGGCGCCCAGTGCGAGCACCTCGATGGTGTTCCAGGCCATCAGGCGCTCGGCGGCGCTCAGGCCCGGCTCGCCCCAGCCTTCGTCGAGCGCCGGATCGTCCGCGTCGCCGCCGATGCGGATGTCGGCCAGCGCCGCGCGCACCGCTTCGGTCACCGGCGGCGGACGCAGCGCCTCGACCAGGATGCGGCCGCGCGCGTCGACCAGGGAGGCCACCGCGTGGCTTACGATGATGCCGGGGTTGGCGAGCACCCCGCCCCAGTTGCCCGAGTGGTAGCCGCGCGTGCGGCTGCGCACCCGCAGGCTGAAATTGACGGCGCCGCGCGAGCCGAGGAACACGGTCGGGCGGCGGGCGTTGACGCGCGGACCATCGCAGGCGATCAGCAGGTCGGCGCGCAGCTTGTCGCGCTCCCGCGCGCACAGGGCATGCAGGCCGGGCGACCCGGCCTCCTCGCCCGTCTCGAACAGCAGCGTGACGTTGTAGCCCAGGCGACCGTCGCGCGCCTTCAGCACCGCGGCCAGCGCGCCGAGGTTGATGGTGTGCTGTCCCTTGTTGTCCGCGCTGCCGCGGCCGTACCAGCGGTCGCCCTCGATGGTAAGCGTCCAGGGGCTCAGCCCCTCGCGCCACTGCGCATCCTGGCCGCTCACGACGTCGCCGTGCCCGTAGCTGAGCACGGTGGGCAGCGCTTCATCTTCCACGCGGCGCGCGATCAGGAAGGGGCCGCCACCGGCCACCGGATTGGCGATCCGCTCGCATTCGAAACCCATCGCCGCGAGGGGCGGCCCCAGGTCGTCGCGCAGGTAGGCCTCCAGCGCGGGCGGGGCCGTGCCGGTGTCGCTCTCGGTGCGGACGGCGACGCGCCGCCGCAGGTCCTCGAAGAAGCCGCCTTCATCGAAGTACGCGGCGGCGGCGCGGAGGCTGTCGGATCGTGGCATGAGAGTTCCTGTTCGTTCGCGGATGATGCCGCATTCCTCCTCGTTCGGGCCGGCGTCGATGCCGTGGCATTGCATTTGCAAGTGTGTTGCATTGCAAATGCAACCATGCTGAGGTCGCGGCATGCCGAAACATGAAGCCCCGGCCAGACGCGGCCGTCGCTCCGCCAATGCGGCGCCCGCCGTGCCGGCCCATTCGCCCGCCCGCGCCATCGCGATGGAATTCGACGAGGTCTTCGATCACGCGTTTTCGGCATCGCGGACGCCGCATCGGCTGCCGGCGCGCGGGCCGAAGCACTTCTTCCTCTACAGCGACTCCATCCGCCTCGACCGCGATGCCGTGTCGCACTACGCGTCGGAGAGCGTGCACGCCGAAGTCCTGGAGGCCTGGTTCAAGGCCTCGCGCCTGCCTCGCCGGAAGGACCTGTGGCTGTCCCTCTGCGTCAATGCGTCGACGCTGTCCCGAACCCCGCCGGAAAAGGAGATGGACCCCGTCCTGACGGAGCGGATGTTCCGTCAGGCCGACCTCATGGTGCGCGCCGTGGAGGTGTTCGGCGAAGAGGGCCCGACGTGGATGACCAAGCCGCATCCTCTGCTCGACAACAAGACGCCGGCCGAATTTGCCGGCAACGAGTACGGCGGCGAAAAGGTCCGCTCGATCCTGAATGCCATCGAGCACGGGGGCGTTGTCTGAGCGTCTCGGTCTGGCGGATCGGCACGACCAGGGCCTTGCGCCTCGACCAGCTCGCGCAGGGGTCCACATTGGCGCCCGGCCGCTGGCACCTGCCGCCACCCGAAGGCCATGCGGTGGTCTATGCCGGCGGCAGCCGCGCCATCTGCCAGCTCGAGAAGCGTGTGCACAGCAACGGCGTCCGGCCTTTGAACCAGCCCTTGCTGCGTCTGGACCTGCCGGGGGGCGCGCCACTCGAAGACGTGCGCGACATGATGGCGCTGGCCGACGACTGGATCGCTCGGGAAGCCTTGACCCAGCAGGCCGGCATCGAGTGGCGGCGCAGCGGCCATGCGCTGGGCTTGTGGGTGCCCTCGGCGGTCGAGCCGGGCGAGAACAACCTCTTGCTCAATCCCGACCATCCCGCCTTTCGATCCATCCTGCTGACGGTCGAGCGCAACCCGTTCGCCTTCGACGGCCGGATGTTTCCGTAGGCGGTCCCGATGCCTGCCGCGCTCGCGGCGGCCGCGCCCGCTCCCGCATCGCGATCGCCCTCCGCACATGCTGCCGGGAAGCTGACCTCGGTTGATTTCCAGTGAAGGCGTCGCCCGGTGGCAACACGGGTGAAATCATCCATATCCCTCATGCATTCAGGGTCTAGAGTGATCCTGTAGGCGTTCCACCCGAAACGCATTGAGGAGGACACGATGACCATGCCGCATGTCTCGTTCACGAAGTGGATCGCCTCGGCGCTGTGTGCCGCCGCCCTCGGGCTCGCGGCCTCGTCGGCCAATGCGGTTCCCGCGTTTGCGCGCCAGACCGGACAGAACTGCGTCGCTTGCCATGTGAGCTTTCCGGAGCTCACGCCCTACGGTCGATGGTTCAAGCTGTCCGGCTACACCATCGGAGTCCGGCAGGCCGTGCCGCTGGCGATGATGGCCCAGATCGGTCGCACGTCGATCAGCAACAACGACGACGGCACGAGCACGGGGACGCTGGTGACCGCGCGCGACCGCAACGTCGCGCTCAACGGAGCGAGCGCGTTCCTGGCGGGCAAGGCGACGGACAACATCGGCGGCTTCGTGCAGTGGACCTACTCGCGCAACTACAGCACGGACGGCACGAGCGTCGGTCACAGCGGCATCGACAACACCGATATTCGCTGGATCGGCCGCATCCTCGGCCGCACGAGCGGGGAGGGCAATACCAGCGGTGACGCCAGCGCCGACGCGGGCGCGGTCAAGTTCCTCTACGGCTTGACCCTGCACAACAACCCGACGGTGCAGGACGTCTGGAACAGCTCCCCGGCGTTCGGCTATCCGTTCACGGCGTCTCCAACGGCGGTCGGGCCCACGGCCGGAACGCAGATCGAGGGTGCATTGGCGCAGCAGGTCGCGGGCATCGGCGTGTATGGCTTCTATGACAGGACCTGGTATGGCGAGCTGACCGCCTACCGGACGGCCGATGGCGGTCTCTCGATCCTGCGCGCGGGCCAGGACACCAGCACGCCGGGGGCGGTCGCGCGCCTGTCCGGCACGAACCCCTACGCGCGCTTTGCCTACAACAAGGAGTGGGGTCCCCATTCGCTGATGCTCGGCGCCTTCGGCATGCGCGTGGATCGGTTTGTCGACAACACCAATCCCGACAGCGGCACCGATCGCTTCACGGACAAGGGCGTCGATGCGCAGTACCAGTACATCACGAACCCGCACACGATCACCTTGCAGGCTCGGTACGTCAACGAGCACCAGGACTACGCTTCCAGCTTTGCCCAGGGATTGACCGCGAACCCGACCGACACCCTGAATTCGACGCGGCTGAAGGCCTCCTACTATTACGACCGCAAGTACGGCGTGACCCTCAGCAGCTTCTCCCTGAACGGCAGCGCCGATCCCAACCTGTACGCGCCCGCGCCCGTCACGGGGAGCTTCAACGGCAAACCCGACAGCAGGGGCTACGTGCTCGAACTCGACTACGTGCCGGTCCAGAACATCCGCCTCATGCTGCAGTACACGGCTTACACCAAGTTCAACGGCGGCGGCGTGGGCTACGACGGCGTGACGACGCGAAGACCCAGCGACAACAACACCTTGTTCTTCAACGTATGGTTTGCTTACTGAACCGGGGACAACACATGACTCAATCCCGCATGATGGTCCTGGCGCGAGCCCTGGTGGCCGGCACCTTGCTGACCGCGCAGGCGTTTGCCTTCGCGCAAGGCACGCTGGCCGATGCCGACCAGACCGCGAGCAAGGTGGCCGGATCGATCTGTGCGTCCTGCCACGGACCGACCGGCGTCAGCACCTCTCCGCTCTTTCCGCGTCTTGCGGGTCAACAGGAGCTCTACCTGGTCGCCCAGTTGAAGGCCTTCAAGGGCAAGACGCGCGGTGAGCAGGACGCGCACGACTACATGTGGGGCATGGCCACCTTGCTCGAAGATTCGGTGATCGAGGCCCTGGCGCGCTACTACGCCGCTCAGAAGCCAGGCGCGGGCATCGCCGGCAATCCGCAGTTGATCGCCCGCGGCAAGAGCCTGTTCGAGAAGGGCGACCCCTCGCGCAACATCGTCGCCTGTTCGACATGCCATGGCGATGCGGCCCAGGGCAATGCCATCTTCCCGCGCCTGGCCGGCCAGCACGCGGCTTATGTGCTGCGCCAGCTCGAAGTGATCCAGGGCAAGTTTCGCGACTCCCCGGTCATGCACGGCGTCATCAAGGAACTCGACGCGAACGACATGAAGGCGGTGGCCGAGTACGTGCAGTCGAGGTAGATGAAGTTGCCCACCCGCGGCTCCCCGAGGCGCTGACGGCGGCTTCGCGGCCGAGCCGATCTTCCCAAGGTGCGCGAAATCGGCGAGAGTACCGGTGTCCGTTTCGTGCAACCCTGCGTGAGGTCACTATGGTCACCAACCCCGAGTCAGGCACCAGCGCCGAGGAAATCGGCGACGGCATCTACCGCATCAACACGCCGATCGCGCTCCCTGGCGGGCAGGCCTTCAGCTTCAACCAGTACCTCGTCGTGGACGACGAAGCGCTGCTCTTTCACACCGGCCCGCGCAAGCTCTTCCCGCTGGTGAGCGAAGCGGTCGGCCGCGTGATCCCGCTCGAGAGGCTGCGCTACATCGGCCTGTCGCATGTGGAAGCCGACGAATGCGGCGCGATGAACGAGTTCCTCGCGGTCGCGCCGCAGGCCGTCCCCCTGTGCGGCCAGGTCGCGGCCATGGTGTCGATGAACGACTTGGCCGATCGCGCCCCGCGGGCGCTCGCCGATGGCGAGCTGCTCCCGCTGGGCCGGCACACGATGCGCTGGTTCGACACCCCGCACATGCCGCACGCCTGGGAGTGCGGGCTGATGATGGACGTGTCGACGCGCACCTTCTTCTGCGGCGACCTGCTCACGCAGCCCGGCAGCGGCGACATCGCACTGACCGAGGGCGACATCCTCGGCCCCAGCGAGGCGTTCCGCAAGGCGATGGACTACTTCGCGCACGCGCCGCACACCGCGGCGGTGCTGGAGCGATTGGCCGGCGAGAAGCCGCAGACGCTGGCATGCATGCATGGCAGTGCCTGGCGCGGCGACGGCGCTTCGCTGCTTCGCGAACTGGCGCGCTCGGTGGCCAGCGTGGCGCACTGAAAGGCCTGGATGCGCGAACGCGGGGTGCGGCGGGCGCCGTGTCGACGCCGTGCGTGGAGGTACTGGCGGGTTGAGTATCCTCGCCCGGTGAATTCTTCCGTCCTTTCCTCCCTCCTGCCCGTCGTCCTCCTCATCGCGGCGGGCTTCCTGACGGGGCGGCGCGGCTGGGTGCGCGGCGCCGCGATCAAGGACCTGTCGAACCTCATCTTCATGCTGCTCGCGCCGGCCCTGCTGTTCCGCTCGATGAGCACCGTGCATGTGGAGCAGCTCAGCCTGCGGCCGGTCGCCGCCTACTTCCTCGGGGCCGGGCTGATCTTCGCCGCCACGATGCTGTGGCGCGGCTTCAACCGCACCGCCGCGGTGATCGCGCTGGCCAACACCTACAGCAACACCGTGATGATCGGCATCGCGCTGGTCGGCCTGGCCTACGGGCCCGAGGGCATGGTGGTGCTGCTCACGCTGATCTCGCTGCACTCGCTGGTGCTGCTGACCAGCGCGACCGTGGTGCTCGAACTCGCCGTGGCGCACGAACACGCGGCCGCGAGCGGGGAGGCGCGCCGGCCGATGATGCTCACCATCGGGCGGGCGCTGTTCAACGCCATCGTCCATCCGGTGCCGCTGCCGATCATCGCGGGGCTTGCCTTCGCGTGGAGCGGCATGCGCATGCCCGAGGTCATCGATACGCCGATCGCGCTGCTCGGGCAGGCCTTCAGCCCGGTGGCGCTGGTGATGGTGGGCATCACGCTCGGGCTGACATCGATCGGCGCGCACTGGCGCGGCGCGCTGACGCAGGCGCTGGTGAAGAACGTGGTGCATCCGCTGCTGGTGGCGGCGCTGGGCTGGCTGCTGGGCCTGCGCGGCGTGCCGCTGCAGGTGATGGTGGTGGCCGCGGCGCTGCCCATCGGCGCCAACGTGTTCCTGTTTTCGCAGCGCTACCGGGTGGCGGAAGAACTCGTCACCGCCAGCGTGGCGGTGTCGACCGTGCTGGCGCTGGTCACGCTCTCGGTCGTCATGGCCGTGGTCGGCCGGCTGTAGGCGGCGGGGTCAGGGCGCCAGCCGCTCCCGCAGCCACGCGCCGTCTTCCAGGCGGTAGCGCAGCCGGTCATGCAGGCGGCTCTTGCGGCCCTGCCAGAACTCCCAGCGGTCGGGCACCAGCCGGAAGCCGCCCCAGTGCGGTGGCCGCGGCGGCGAGAGCATGTGCCGGG
This sequence comes from Variovorax sp. 01T432, assembly GCF_056398605.1. Taxonomy (NCBI): domain Bacteria; kingdom Pseudomonadati; phylum Pseudomonadota; class Betaproteobacteria; order Burkholderiales; family Comamonadaceae; genus Variovorax; species Variovorax sp. 01T432. Next base: position 14,828 of record NZ_JBFTPS010000078.1, on the reverse strand, counting down.
CGGCCGCCACCGCCGCGTTCTTCACCAGCACGTCCCGGCCGCTGATCACTTCGCTCTGCGGGCTGGCCCAGGCGCCGATGCGCGAATCGAGCGGGCGGCTCGCGAAGTAGGCATCGCTCTCGGCGTCGCTGACCTTCTCGACCCGGCCCTCGATGCGCACCACGCGCTCCAGCTCCACCCAGTGGAACTGCAGCGCGGCCCAGGGATTGCCCGCGAGTTCCTGCCCCTTGCGGCTCTGGTAGTTGGTGTACCAGACGATGCCGCGCGCGCCGTAGCCCTTGATGAGCACGATGCGCGTCGAGGGGCGCAGGTCGCCGCCGACCGTGGCGAGGGTCATGGCATTGGGTTCGGGGACCTTCGAGTCGATGGCTTCGGCCAGCCAGCGTTCGAACTGATCGAGGGGATTCGCGGCGCTGCTGGCTTCGTCGAGCGCGGCGCGCTCGTAGCTCTTGCGCAGCTCGGCCAGGGTGTCGTTGGGAGAACTCATGGCGCCATTGTTGCCCATGCGCAGTTGCCCCTGCGCGGCGGAGATACTCGGGCGCATGAACGCACCCGCCGCCAATCGCCTGCCCACCGTGATCGTGCTCGCCTCCGGGCGCGGCGAGCGTTTTCGCGCCGCGGGCGGCAGCGGCTCCAAGCTGCAGGCGCCGCTGGCCGGCCGCACGGTGCTGGAACACACGCTCGCCGCCGTGCGCGCGAGCGGCCTGCCCTGGCACCTGGAAGACGCGGGGCATCCGGGCATGGGCGACTCCATCGCCGCCGCCGTGCGCGCCACCGCCGATGCGGCGGGCTGGCTGATCCTGCCCGGCGACCTGCCCCTGGTGCGGGCCGAGACCCTGCGCACGGTTGCGCGCGCCCTGGCGGGCCCGATCCGGGCCGCCCAGCCGAGCTACCGCGGCGAGCGCGGCCACCCGGTCGCATTCGCCGCGAGCTGCGGCGGAGCACTCGCGGCTCTCGCCGGCAACCAGGGAGCGGCGCCCGTCCTGCGTGCCCTGCGCGAGGCCGGCGCGGTCGCCGACATCGAAGTCGACGACATCGGCATCGTGACCGACATCGACACGCCCGACGCGCTGGCGCGCGCCGAGGCACTGCTCCTGCCGCGCCTCAGTTCCTCTTGATCAGGGCGCAGGCGATGCGCGGGCCCGAGTTGCCGGCCGGCTGCGTCGTGAAGTCGTCGCGGTCGCGGTGAACGACCAGTGCGCGGCCGACGATGTTGTTGGCCGCGCCTTCGGTCAGCGAGATGGAATGGTCGTCGACGCTGAAGCGCGCCACGCCGCTGCCGTCGGCCACCAGGCTCGGCAGCTCGCCCGCATGGCTGCCGGCGGCGGCGAACTTGCCGTGGATGCCGCCGGCGGGGTTGAAGTGGCCGCCCGCGGCGTTGCCGTCGGCGCCGCAGTCGCCCTTCTCGTGGATGTGGAAGCCATGCTCCGTGCGCGGCGCGAGGCCGCTCACCTCGCCGGCCACGCGCACCCCATGTTCGATGGCCGTGAAGGTCACCTTGCCCACGGTCGGGTTCGGCGAGATGGCGGCCGTCGGCGCGAGATCGGCGGTGGCGCTCGCCGGCCCCATGAGGCCCATGCCGCCGCAAGCGCTGAGCAGGCTGGCCGCGAAAAGGGCGAGGGCGGGGGCGACGAAACGACAGGGCATATCTGCTACTCCTGGGAGGATGGATCGGAAGAATCGGAGGAATCCGAAGAAGAAGGCGCAGGGTATACCGGAGCGGGCGCCTCCCCGCAATCGGCCGGCGCCGGCACCTGCTGCGTCTGCGCGAGCCGCACCAGCCGCGCCAGCGCGGCGTCGTGGATCGAGTGGCGCCTGAGCTCCAGCAGCGTCTGCTGCGCGTAGTCCAGCGAACTGCCGTAGCGGCCGACCGCGCTGCGGAAGATGTGCCGGTAGCGCTCTTCGCTCAGTTCGCCCGTGAAATTCGGGCTGCGCCGCGACAGCGTGAAGGCCAGCGCGCGCACCGTGCCGACGGCCGTGATGCAGTCGAGCCAGCGGGGATCGTAGACGCCGGTGGGCATTTCGCGCAGCCAGAGGCGGCCGAGCGTTTCCAGCCCATCCGCCGCCGGCACGCGAAACACCATGCCCCGGCAACTGCCGCCCGACAGCAGGCCGAACACGAGCCCCGGGTTGTCGACCGTGCCGCGATTGATCCTGCTCCACATCTTGAGCGCGCGGTGCCAGCCGTGCACTCGCGCGGCGTGCCGTTCGACGAAGCCGAAGTCCGGCCGCCAGATCAGCGAGCCATAGCCGAAGAGCCAGAGATCCTCGTGCCCACCCCATTCCTCGATCGCCCGATCGAGCATCGGTTGGGGGTCGCGCAAGGGCTTGGGCATCGGGTCCAGGCCGGGCGGTCCGGGGTCGCCGCCCGTGGCCGGTGGGGCGGCGCCTACAATTTGGCGGTCATGGTTCACCGCACCATTATTTACCGACCCCTCGAATACGGAGCCAGAGCCATGTCAGCTACCAGCGACGACGACAGCCAGCAGAACTTCATCCTGGCCTTTCTTTTCGGGCTGATCGCGCTCGTGATCTTCTTCGTGATCGGCATCGTGTTCTATCACAGGAGCCACTCGGCGCCAGTCCCGCCCCAGGCCGCGGCCGCGCCCGCGAGCACGGTGGCCGTGGTCACCGAAACCGTGACGGTGGTGATCCCCGACGGGGCGAGCATCCGCGTCGAGGGCGGTGTCGTGAACTTCTATTTCGCCACCGCCAGCGCCGATCTCGCGCCCGGCGCGGCCGAGGCGCTGGCCGCGGTGATCAAGGGCGTCGAGGCCGGCCGCAAGGCGCTGGTCTCGGGCTTTCACGACACGACCGGCGACGCCGCGATCAACGAACAACTCGCGAAGAAGCGCGCCGAGATGGTGCGCGACGTGCTCACCGGGCTGGGCGTGCCGGCCGACAGGATCGAGCTGCGCAAGCCGGCGGTCACCGCCGGTTCGGGCAACGACGCGCAGGCGCGCCGGGTCGAGGTGACACTGGTCGATTGAGAGGCCCGGGCGTCGTCCCACCCGCAAGGAAAGGGGCAGGCCGCGCGGCGACGGTCTTGCCGGCTTGGTACGATGCATCCCCACGCCACCGGCGTGCGTAGCCCCACTTCACCGTGATGAAGCATGCCATGACGACCCACCCCACAGTCCGCGACGTCACCGATCGCATCCGCGAGCGCAGCCGTACGCTGCGCGGCGCCTACCTGCAGCGCCTGGCCGAGACCAGGAACCGCGACCGCGGCTCCGACCGCATGGGCTGTGCCAACGTCGCGCATGCCGTGGCGGGCATCCCGGCCAACGACAAGTTCAAGGTGGTTACCGAACGCGCGCCCAACATCGGCATCGTCACCGCCTACAACGACATGCTCTCCGCGCACGCCCCCTACCAGGGCTATCCCGACATCGTCAAGCATGAGGCCCGGCGCCTCGGCGCGACGGCCCAGGTCGCCGGCGGCGTGCCCGCCATGTGCGACGGCGTCACGCAGGGCACGCCCGGCATGGAGCTGAGCCTGTTCAGCCGCGACGTGATCGCGATGAGCACGGCGGTGGCCCTCACCCACGACATGTTCGACGCCGCGCTGCTGCTCGGCGTGTGCGACAAGATCGTGCCGGGGCTGCTGATCGGCGCGCTCCATTTCGGCCACCTGCCGACGGTCTTCGTGCCCGCGGGGCCGATGCCTTCGGGCATGTCGAACAGCGCCAAGTCCAAGGTCCGCGAGCAGGCGGCGCAGGGGCTGGTGGGCCGCAAGGGCCTGATGGAGGCCGAGATGGCCGCCTATCACTCGCAAGGCACCTGTACCTTCTACGGCACGGCCAATAGCAACCAGATGCTGCTGGAGGCCATGGGCCTGCATGTGCCGGGCACCGCCTTCATCCAGCCCGGGGATTCGATGCGCGAGGCGCTCACGCGCGAAGCGGTGCGCACGGTGCTCGGCCGCGCCGGCGACAGCGCCCATGCCGTCGCGCCCATCGGCGAACTGGTCGACGAGCGCACCATCGTCAACGCCATGGCCGCCCTGCTCGCCACCGGCGGCTCGACCAACCACCTGATCCACTGGGTCGCCGTCGCACGCGCCGCGGGCATCCTCATCGACTGGAACGACTTCTCCGAACTCTCGGACGTGGTGCCCCTGCTCACGCGGGTCTATCCGAACGGCAGCGCGGACGTCAACGAGTTCCAGGCCGCGGGCGGGCCGGGCTTCGTGATCGGCGAGCTGCTCGACGCCGGACTGATGCACGCCGACGTGCTGACCGTGCGCGCCGGCGGCATCCGCGAATTCGCGAACATCCCCACGCTGGCCGGCGCCCCGTCGGAAGCGCACGCGCTCCAGTGGCACGCCGCCGCGCCGTCGAAGAACGATGCAGTGGCGCGGCCGGTCTCCGCGCCCTTCAGCGCCACCGGCGGCCTCAAGCTGCTCGGCGGCAACCTCGGGCGCAGCGTGATCAAGGTGTCCTCGGTGCCCGACGACCGCCATGTCATCGAGGCGCCGGCGCGCGTGTTCGATTCGCAGGCCGCGTTGCAGCAGGCCTTCAACGCCGGCGAGCTCGAACGCGACGTGGTCTGCGTGGTGCGCTGGCAGGGGCCGCAGGCCAACGGCATGCCCGAACTGCACAAGCTCACGCCGCCGCTGTCGGTGCTGCAGGGCAAGGGCTTTCGCGTGGCGCTCGTCACCGATGGCCGCATGAGCGGCGCATCCGGCAAGGTGCCCGCCGCCATCCACGTGTCGCCCGAGGCCGCGGCCGGCGGCCCGCTCGCCAAGGTGCGCGACGGCGACCTGATCCGCCTCGACTCCGTGGCCGGCACGCTCACCGTGCTGCTGCCGGAAGACGAATGGGCCGCGCGCACGAACGCCACGCTGCCCGAAGAACTACGCGCCGCCAACGGATTCGGTCTCGGCCGCGATCTGTTTGCCGGCATGCGCCGCAATGCGCTGACCGCTGAAGAAGGAGCCTGCACATGGCTGTGAACAAGACATTGACCGCGCTGGAAGTGATGCGCGACGCGCCGGTGATCCCGGTGATCGTCCTGCACGACGTGAAGGACGCGGTGCCGCTGGCGCGCGCCCTCGTGGCGGGCGGCATCCGCATGCTCGAAGTGACCCTGCGCACGCGCGAGGCGCTCGAATGCATCGAGATCATCGCCAAGGAAGTGCCCGAGGCCGTCGCCGGCGCCGGCACCATCCGCAGCGCCGCCGATGCGCAGGCCTCGGCGCTCGCCGGCGCGAAGTTCGGCGTGAGTCCGGGCTATACGCGTGCCGTCGGCCGGGCCTGCCATGACCTCGGCCTGCCGCTGCTGCCCGGCGTCGCCACCGGCAGCGAGATCATGCTGGCCCAGGAAGACGGCCTGACCGAACTCAAGTTCTTCCCGGCCGTGCAGGCCGGCGGCCTCGCGATGCTCAAGGCATGGCAGGGGCCCTTCGGCGACATCAGGTTCTGCCCCACGGGCGGCATCACCGCGGCCAACGCGAACGAGTTCCTGGCGCTGTCCAACGTCGCCTGCGTGGGCGGCTCGTGGATCGTGCCGACCGACGCCATCGCCGCCGGCGACTGGGCGCGCATCGAGGCCCTGGCACGCGAGGCCAGCCAGCTCCCGCGATGAGCACGCCGATGGGCGCGGACGTCGATGCCGGCGAACTCAAGGTCATCGCCTTCGACGTCTTCGGCACCGTGGTCGACTGGCATGGCGGCATCGCCGCCGAGGTCGAGCGCGCGCTGCCGGGCGTTGACGGCAGTGCCTTCGCGCTGGCGTGGCGCGCCGGCTACCAGCCCGCGATGAAGAGCGTCATGGAGCGGCTCGCGGCCGGCGAGGGCGGCTTCACGCTGATCGACGAGCTGCACATGGGCATCCTCCAGGACGTGCTGCGCGAGTTCGGCGTGGACGACCTCGACGTGGCGAAGAAGCGCGATCTCAACAAGGCCTGGCACCGGCTGCCGGCATGGCCGGATGCGGTCGAAGGCCTCACGCGGCTCAAGCGCAAGTACATCATCTGCTCGCTCTCCAACGCCAACATCGGCCTGCTGACCGAGATGGCCAAGCGCGCCGGCCTGCCGTGGGATTGCGTGCTCTCGGCCGAAGTGTTCAAGGCCTACAAGCCCGACCCGCGCACCTACCTGGGCGTGGCCGGCGTGTTCGACGTGACGCCCAACCAGGTCATGCTGGCGGCGGCGCACCACGACGACCTCGCGGCCGCGCGCGTGTGCGGCTTGCGCACCGCCTACATCGAGCGGCCGCTGGAGTTCGGCGCCGCGCGTCCGAAAGATGTCTCGCCCCGGCCCGACAACACGCTGCACGCGCGCGACATCATCGCGCTCGCGGAACTGCTCGGCTGCTGAGCGGGCGGGGCCTCAGCGCAGGCCGCCGCCGGCGGCGCCTTCCGCGCGCTGGATCAGCTCGATCTTGTAGCCGTCGGGATCGGTCACGAACGCGATCACGGTGGTGCCGCCCTTCACGGGGCCGGCTTCGCGCGTGACGTTGCCGCCCGCGGCCTTGATCTTCTCGCAGGCCGCGTAGGCATCGGGCACGCCCAGCGCGATGTGGCCGTAGGCCGTGCCCATCTCATAGCGCTCGGTGCCCCAGTTGTAGGTCAGCTCGATCTCGGCCTGGGCCGGGTTGCCCTCGTAGCCGACGAAGGCAAGGCTGTACTTGTACTCCGGGTTCTCGGACCTGCGCAGCAGCTGCATGCCGAGCACCTGGGTGTAGAAATCGATCGAGCGCTGCAGATCGCCAACGCGCAGCATGGTGTGGAGGAGTCGCATCGGGGGGTCCTGCGTGGTTGTTGCGCGCCTATTCTCGCGCCTGTTTCGCGCAGCCGTCGTGAACGGCGATCCGCGCCGGCGTCATGCCCATGACATGCCCGCTGTCTAGCCTTCGGACCCGGCCGATCCCCACCCATCCCTGACAACCCGAGGACCTTTCCCATGTCCATGCACACAGCCGTTTTCCTGTTGCGCGCCATCACGGGCGCGTTGATCGTCGCCTGTGCTCTCGCCGCCTGCGGCGGCGGCGGCAGCGAGGGCGCTGGAGCCCCCGCCGCGACCGGCGGCACCGGTGCCGCCGCCCAGAAGGCCGACACCTCGTTGGCGTCCGACACGCCCGAAGTGCACTACGCACCCTGACGCCACAAGAACGAGGAGAAGAAGACCATGAACTCGCGCCGCAAATTCCTACAAGGCACCGCCACCACCGGCATCGCCGCCGCCACGCTCGCCGCCTTTCCGCCGAGCATCCGCCGCGCGCTCGCGATTCCCGCGCACAACGAGACCGGCACCATCCAGGATGTGAAGCACATCGTCATCCTGACGCAGGAGAACCGCTCCTTCGACCAATACTTCGGCACGCTGCCCGGCGTGCGAGGCTTCGGCGACCGCTTCACCATTCCGCTGCCCGACGGCCGCAGCGTCTGGCAGCAGAACGACGCCACCGGCCAGCCCGTGCTGCCCTACCACCTGGACGGCAGCAAGGGCAACGCGCAGCGCGCGAGCGGCACCCCGCACAGCTGGGCCGACAGCCAGAACGCCTGGGACGGCGGCCGCCTGAGCCAGTGGCCGCGCTACAAGACCGCCGGCGCCATGACCTACTTCGAGCAGGCCGAACTGCCCTTCCAGTTCGCGCTGGCCAACGCCTTCACGCTGTGCGATGCCTACCACTGCGCCATGCACACGGGCACCAACTCCAACCGCATGTTCCTGTGGACCGGCACCAACGGCCCGACCGCCGCGGGCGTGGCCTCGCTGAACAACGAATGGGATTCCATCGACGCCTCGACCCTCGGCTACGAATGGAAGACCTACCCCGAGCGCCTGCAGGCGGCCAAGGTCAGCTGGATCGTCTACCAGAACATGCCCGACAACTTCGGCGACAACCCGCTGGCCGGCTTCAAGCAATACCGCAAGGCCAACGAAGCCTCCGGCAAGCCGGTGAGCAACGACGCCCTCTCGCCCGCCTACGACCCGGCCAGCGACGACGCCGGCAACCCGCTCTACAAGGGCATCGCCAACACCATGCCCGGCGACATCGCGGATGCGCAGACCTACTTCGACCGCTTCCGCGACGACGTCAGGAACGGCAAGCTGCCGCAGGTGTCCTGGCTCATCGCGCCGGCCACCTATTCCGAGCACCCCGGCCCTTCGAGCCCGGTGCAGGGCGCCTGGTACATCCAGGAGACGCTCGATGCGCTCACGGCCGTGCCCGAGGTCTGGAGCAAGACCGTGCTGCTGGTCAACTTCGACGAGAACGACGGCTATTTCGATCACGTTCCCTCGCCCTCGGCGCCCTCGCTCAATCCCGACGGAACGCCCGCGGGCAAGACCACGCTGCGAGAGTCCGAAGTGGCCTTCGAGCGCTTCACTCATCCGAACCCGCCCGGCACGACGAACCAGCCGCAGCCCGACGGCCGCGTCTACGGCCCTGGCATGCGGGTGCCGATGTACGTGATCTCGCCCTGGAGCCGCGGCGGCTGGGTCAACTCGCAGGTCTTCGACCACAGCTCCGTGCTGCGCTTCATCGAGAAGCGCTTCGGCGTCAAGGAGCCCAACATCAGCCCCTTCCGCCGCGCCGTGTGCGGCGATCTGATGAGCGCCTTCAACTTCGAGCGGCCCAACGACGAGATCCTGCCGACGCTGCCGGGGCGAAAGACCAAGCTCGAAGCCGACACCCTGCGCGCCGACCAGGAGAAGCTCGCCAGGATCATGCCCCCCGCCAATCCCCTGCTGCCCGTCCAGCCGACCGGCACCCGGCCTTCGCGCGCGCTGCCCTACGAGCTGCACGTGAGCGCGCGCGCCGATGCGCTGCACGGCAGGGTGCGACTCGTGTTCGCCAACACCGGCAAGGCCGCGGCGGTGTTCCACGTGTACGACAAGCTCAACCTCGGCCGGCTGCCCCGCCGCTACATGGTGGAGGCGCAGGAGCGGCTCGAGGACGACTGGGCCGCGATGACCGACAACGCCGGCCTCTACGACCTCTGGGTGCTGGGGCCCAACGGCTTCCACCGCCACTTCAAGGGCGACCTCAACCGCCTGCGCGCCCGCAATGCTCCCGAGCCCGAAGTGCGCGTCGGCTACGACGTGCATCGCGGCGACATCTACCTGAAGCTGCGCAACGAAGGCGAGCGGAGCTGCGTGTTCACGATCCAGGCCATGGCCTACCGGCATGACGGCCCGTGGATCGTGCGCGTCAAGGGCAACGGCGACGAGGAGCAGCACTGGAGCATCGACGACAGCGGCTACTGGTATGACTTTGCCGTGACCTGCGACGCGGACCCGAGCTACTACCGCCGCTTCGCCGGCCGGGTCGAAACCGGTCGGCATTCGGTCAGCGATCCGGCGATGGGCCAGCCGCGCGCCTGAGCCGAGGACCCGCGCGACTTCGCATGCGCGATCAGGCGTCGCGCGGGCTCAGGCCCGTGGAGAACGTCTCGAGCGCGGCGAAGCCGCCATCCAGCGCCTGGTCGAAGTCCGGGAAGCTGTCCGATGACTCGGCAATGCATTCCACCGTGCCGCTGTCGTGTCGCTTCATCAGCTTCCAGGTGAACTCGCCCGAAGCGAGTTGCTGAACGGTCACGGTGAGAAGGCGGCGCTGGTTCATCGGGGACGGCCTCGTCACCGGACACGCTCAATTCACGGGCAATTGCAGGGCAACCTTCGTGCCCTGGCCCGGCCTGGAGTGAATCGACATCTGGCCGCCGGACTGCACGGCGAATCCTTCGACCGCGGCCAGCCCCATTCCGGCAAAGCGATCGCAGCGTTTGCTCGTGAAGAACGGCGCGCTTGCCTGGCGCAGGACTTCTTCGCTCATGCCTGTGCCGGTGTCGGTGGCCACGATCATGACCATCGGCTCGCCCGAGTCCGCGCGGGCCGCCGAAGCCGAAAACCCGAGGATGCCGCCCTTCGGCATGGCGTCCCGGGCGTTGAGGGCCAGGTGGATCAAGGCCGACTCCAGGGCCCTCGAATCGCCCCTGGCCGGCGGACAGTCGTGCGGAACCTGCACCCTGACATCGATTCGCTGGTCCAGCGACAGCCGCAGCAGGTGGGCCAGAGAGCTGAGGAAGGGCAGGAGCACGATCCGCGTGGGCACCAGTGTCTGGTGGCAGGCGAACGCGTCCAGGTCGACACAAAGCTGGGCCACGCGGCGCCGAGCCGGGGTGACGCGTGCATGCGCGGCGACGCCGTGTTCGCCCTCGGCAGGATCGTCGTCGCCGTTGCCGCTTTCAGTCTCCAGCCGCAGCATTCGCAACGCGGCCGCGAGATCCCGTGCCGCCTCGCGCGCCGAGAAGCGTCCATCCACGCCCGCGGGCCTCGCTCCATCCGCACCGCCTGAAGAAGGCTGGTCGTCGCTCACTGTCAGGTCGAATAGCGCTTCCCGCACGGCCTCCAGCGCACCCCGGTCCAGGCGCGAGACATCATTGGGTTGCCCGCCAAGAGGAGATGCGCGCATCTGGATCGAATTTCGCAGCCGCTCGAAGGCGACTGCCCATCGTAGCCTGGGACCAGGCTCTGCTCCGTGGGGCATCAATTCGCTCCCTTGGTAGTCGTTTCGGGACTGTCGGATATCGACTGCCGTCCGACGGGCGCCTCAGAAAATATAGCACCGATAGCAAATCTATCCCCGAATTGCGGGGAATTTCACGCAGATGCATCCCAGGAGCGAATTGCGTCGTGCGCCAGCCGCGTGAATGCACCGACACGCGAGGCCGTTCGATCCAGCTCACTCAGCTGCCGATGAGCGTTGAAATCAGGATGGCCTGGGCAACGTAGCGATAGTTCTCGTCTCGCTCGGCCTCGTCGATCGGGCCTGCCGGCGCATGGAGCGTCCAGTGCACGGGATCCGTTGCGTCAACCAGGAGGGCTGCGTCGTGGGCCGCTTGCGGCGAACTCGCCGTGATCGTCAGGCCGATGCCCAGCAGCTCTGCCAGCCGCACGAAGGCGTCGCCGCGCTGGGTGAACGCATCGCCGGCAAAGAGCACCGTTGCACCGCCGTCCTCTCGTGCGCGATGCTCGCAAATGCTCATCAGGTCCGCCAAGGCCCTCATCGGATGCTCCGGGCCGTCGAGACCGCTGTAGACGGGAATGCCCGCATGCCTTGCGATGCTCTCCGCGACGCCGGCCGGCATCTCGTCGCAATCGACGGCATCGTAGAGGCGCCCGAGCATCCGGGCGATGGCGGGCAACTCGTTCTCCAGAGGCCGCAGCAACTCGCCGAGGCGGACCTTGACGACCCGGGCGCCAAGGTCGAGACCGGCGCGATGGACGATGCAGCTTTCCGGTTCGGAGGGCGCCCAGCGCAGCAGTCCGATGTTCTTGTCCATCAATTGCGGCCTCGCATTGCCCTTGAGCGCGGATGCCTTCAGCCGACGCGCGACATCGAAGATGCGGCACAGTTCTCCCGCCGCGAGGCCTTGGCTCGGCATGTGGGGGCCATCATCGACAGGGAAGCGCTGCATCGAAGGCGAGGCTAGCGCGGACGTGGCCGCCGACATTGAGCGGCGTCAAGCCGGGCGCGAATTTCCCCTTCCATCTGCCTGCTCGCAAGGCCTGTCGCCCGACGGCATGCGCTATCGTTCGCTGACAGATCGTCTATCGCCGATTAAACTTCTATCGTCATGAGCGCATAGCCTTGTGACTTATGAGCAGTCACAAACTGATCCGAGAAGGGCGCCGTAGCCTCGGGATGAGCGAGCAGCAGTTTGCTGAAGCCGTCGGAGTGAGTCGCGGAGCGGTTCAACAATGGGAAAAACCAGGCGGGACGGCGCCCAAACGCAGCAACCAGCAACGTGTCGCGGCGTTGCTGGGCATCTCTGTTGCCGAATTGGTCTCGGGCGGTTCGAACATCAGCAAAGGCTTCGACATGCGCGCTGAGGTGCCGTTGGTTTCCGAGGTCGAGGCGGGAAACTACACGGTCATCGACAACTTCAAGCCACGGGGAAAGTTCGACACCGTGCCCGTGACCGTTCCGATCAAGCGCCACACCTACGCGCTGCGTGTGCATGGCGACAGCATGGTGAGCGAGGCTGTGGATTCGTTCCCGGATGGTTCGCTCATCATCGTCGAGCCCGAGATGGAGGCATTGCCCGGCGACTTCGTCATCGCGCTCAACGAAGCCAACCAGACGACCTTCAAGCAGCTCATCAAGGACGGCGGGGACTACTACCTCAAGCCATTGAACACGCGCTACCCCATCAAGCCGCTCGGCAAGGCGAGGGTGATCGGGGTGGTTCGCGAATTCACGAAGCGGTTTCGATGAGTTCGGCTTGAATACATCTCGATCGGCAACGCTGCACAGGACGGCTGCGTTGATGTGTTCTCAGGCGTGATCTTGCCCATTGGGTGTTGCGCTCGCCAGGGCGCCGAGTACGGCCTTGCGAACTTCGTCCGTCGAGGCGCGCCAATGGGCCAGCAATGTTCGTTCTTCTGAAGTCAACGCAAGAGGTTCAGCCTCTCCGCCGCCTAGAAGATGATTGAGGTCGGCGCCGAGATCGCGGCGCATGGCGAGCAGCGAGCTGCCATCCGGCAGCCTCTTGCCTGTCTCCCATCCCGTTATCGACTTCCGATCGACACCCAACCGCAGAGCGAGGTCGGCCTGCGTCAGCTTGCCTCTGAGCCTCTGGATGCGCTTGCCCACCTCTGCATACGGCGATTCCGATTGGGTCATAAATTGCCCTTGTAAATGGGAAAAAAATTGCCCATAATCCATTCACACAAGTTCTCAAACCCGTGCGTCAATGCCAATTGACGCACCCAAACCAGGATGCAGAGATGTCCCTCAGAACCCGGGATAAGACCCGCGATGAATTCACGCGCACGGGCTCTGGTCGTGCGGCGTCTTGACGCACACGCCCGGCACCGCCGCACACCCTGCTTCTTCATCGGAGAGCGAAGCGTCTCCCGAACTCGGCTCGCCTGACTGGCTGCGGCTCGAGCTCACACGCAACTCATTGATCTTACAGACGGAATCGTAGTGATTCAGGAGCCTGCGCCACCCGCATAAGCGTGAGCAGAGACCTCATACAGACAGGCCGCGATCATGGACTACACCATCACCGAAGACGAATGGAACACGGTCGACGCCGTGCGCGGCCAACTGGGCCTGGTCAGTGGACTGCTCGCGGCCACGGGTTCCCACCCGTCGTTGTACGAAGCCGCCGACCTCTGCGACTTCCTCGCCGCGCAGTGCGATGCGCTGAAGGCCGTCCTCCACGCCGTCGAGGAGCGCCACGAGGCGACGCGTGATGAGGACACGCGGCTGACCTGGATCGACTGGTCGAACGCCCTGCGGATTCTCGGCGGCACGCGGAGTTTCTCTGCCTATGCGGAGCGATCCATCACGGACAAGCTGGTACGGCACGCGCAGGTCCACCCCGACATGCAGCACGTGCTGGATGTGTGGATCGAGGCGCTGGCGACCCGGGAGGAGCCGGGTTAGGCGGCTCGCGCCGATTCGGCGGACGGTCTCGCCCTTGCTGTGGGGCGGTAGATATCGGCAGGCGAGCGTCTTTTGTATAGCTTGTCGTTGCGCTGCAACGGGAATATTTCACGAATTCCGGTTCTTTCGTGCCTCCAGACTGAGGGGGCCGAACGCTTCAAAGGCGTGGTCTTTCGCCCTGGCGAGTTCGAAAACCTAATCCCAGCAACAGCTTTCTCAAAGAGCTTGAAGTCGTTTCTTGCGGTGTAACCGGGGTCCTGGCCCCGCACTGTAGAAAAAAGCTCAACTTGTAAGAAGTGGTTGCTTACGTGACGATTCTTATATGCCGTTTGTTATTTCAATGGCGAGGAATCGACGTGAACGTAATTAAGACTTCTGCTCTACATGCGCTGATCCTGTCCAGCCTGGCTGCTTGCGGCGGAGGCGGGGGGAGTACCGGCGGAGGTTCGCCTGCTGTTGCTGCGGATGCGACCGGCACCACGGTCGCGGACACGGCGGGTACTGCGGTCGCTGACATTGGGGCAACAAGCGCCAAGACCAGAGTCAGAGCGCCAGCCCCCGCACCGGCACCCGCTCCGGCACCGGCACCGGCACCCGCTCCCGCACCGGCGCCGGCACCAGCGCCTGCGCCCACGGGTTATGTGCAAGTAGCCGCTGAGGGCCAGATATTCAAGCTGTCGAGCTATGTCGATGTGCGCTTCGGCAGCGGCAGCAATTGGGTGCAGAGAGGTGTGCCCGCCAATGTGGCAGTGATGTGTAGCGCCGACGTATTTGGAAACCCCGGCGTGCCTGCCCCGCGCGTTTGCCAGGCACCCGCACCCGCTCCGGCACCTGCACCCGCACCCGCACCCGCACCTGCACCTGCACCTGCACCTGCACCTGCACCTGCACCGGCCCCGGCCCCAGCCCCAGCCCCAGCCCCAGCACCCGCACCCGCACCCGCACCCGCACCGGCCCCGGCCCCAGCACCCGCACCCGCACCCGCACCCGCACCCGCACCGGCCCCGGCACCCGCACCCGCACCCGCACCCGTGTCGGGCGACGTCGTCGATACCTCCGGCAATGTGGTCGCGGCCAACTACGTTGGCATGGCCGCCCAACTGAGCACGGACGCCGGCATCGCCTATCGCTTCGGCCCCGATGCCGCGTCCTACGGCGTGAGCAGCACCGGCCTGCCGACGCTGTTCAAGCGCGCCGACACCCAGCTCGGTGGTTCGGCGCCCGCGTACCAGTTCTACTGGCAGGTGGGCGGGCTGCCTGGCAGCAGCCCTGGCGCGTACTCCACGAACCAGTCCAACTCGGTGTTCGTGGCCGACAACGCGTCGCTGAACGTGGGCGTGACCGATTTCCAGGTCTCGGGCTACATGTACAACACCTTCGCGCAGTCGCCCCAGCTCAGCTGGACCATGACCGCGGCGCCC
>NZ_JBFTPS010000077.1:0-25575 GCF_056398605.1 Variovorax sp. 01T432 | reverse complement strand
GAGCTGGGCCAGCTTCTTCCTGTCGGTGCGCTGCGCGAAGTCCTGCCCGGCCTGCTGGACGAGATAGGAACCGTCGGCCGCGGAAGCGATGATCATGAGCGTTCCGTCCTAGGCGCACGCGAGCACCGGCGTCGCGGATGCGGCCAGCCCAAGCCACCGAACCATGGCTCTCTTCACTTTCATCTTCTTGATCTCCCTGAGTGTCTGTTGAGGACCCGGCGCCAGGTCGGCACCGCAATCTCTCGAATCCTCTCAGGCATCGTTCTGAAGATCAAAAAATGTCAACGCAGAAAGACGATTGTCAAAAATGATGTCGGCCGCAGGGCGCGGGCAGAATGAGCTCCATGCGCGCACTGCTTCGCACCTTCTCCTGGCAGGAACTGCGCCATCACCCCTGGCGCAATGCCGCCGCGGTCATCGCGGTGATGCTGGGCGTGGCGCTGGCCTTCTCGGTGCAGCTCATCAATGCCTCGGCGCTGGACGAGTTCTCCAGCGCCGTCCGCTCGGTCAACGGCCAGCCCGATCTCGAACTGCGCGCCGCGCAAGGCAGCTTCGACGAAGCCCTGTTCGCGCAAGTGGCGCAGCACCCCCAGGTCGCGCTGGCAAGCCCCGTGCTCGAGATGCAGGGCACGGCGCTTGTCGGCGAGCGCCGCGTGCCGCTGCGCGTGATCGGCATCGATGCGCCGGTGCTGCCTTCGATCGCGCCCGCCCTGATGCCGCAGCCCGCCGAGGGCAGCGACCGCTTCTCGCTGTTCACGCCGGGCCATGTGTTCCTCAATGCCGCCGCGCGTCATGCGCTCGGCGAGACCGCGACGACCCTGCGCCTGCGGGTCGACACGCAGCTGCAAGAGCTGCGCGTGGCCGGCACGGTGGCGGCGGGCGGGGCCGCGCTGGCGGTGATGGACATCGGCGTGGCGCAGGACCTGTTCGGCCGCGTCGGCCGGCTCACGCGCATCGACCTGCGCCTGGCGGCCGGCGCCGACCGCGCGGCTTTCATCCGCTCGCTCGAAGCCTCGCCCGGCTGGCCGCCGGGCATCCAGGTCGCGGAGCCGGGCGATGCGGCGGAGCGCGTGAGCAACCTCTCGCGCGCCTACCGCGTCAACCTCACGGTGCTCGCGCTGGTGGCGCTGTTCACCGGCGCCTTCCTGGTGTTCTCGGTGCTGGCGCTCAGCGTGGCCAAGCGCGCACAGCAGTTCGCGCTGCTCGGGGTGCTGGGCCTCACGCCGCGCGAGCGGCTGCGGCTGGTGCTGGTCGAATCGCTGGCGCTGGGGCTCATCGGCAGCGCGGCCGGCATCGCGCTGGGCACCGCGCTCGCGGCCTTCGCGCTGAAGGTGCTCGGGGGCGATCTGGGCGGCGGCTATTTCGAAGGGGTGACGCCGACGCTGCGATGGAGCTGGGACGCGGCCCTGCTCTACGGCGCGCTCGGCGTGCTGGCCGCGCTGGTGGGCGGCTGGTGGCCCGCGCGGGCCGCGCAGGCGCTGCCGGAGGCGCAGACGCTCAAGGGCCTGGGCGCGACGGCGACCGGCGGCAACGGGCATATCGTGGCGCTGCTGCTGATCGCGGCGGGCGTGGGGCTGGCAATGGCGCCGCCGGTATTCGGGATTCCCATCGCGGCCTATCTTTCCGTGGGCTTGCTGCTGGTGGGCGGCATCACGGCGCTGCCCTGGCTGATCGCCCTGCTCTACGACCGCCTCGCGCCGATTTTCTCGAAGCGCCTGTTGCCGATGCTGGCCGTCGAGCGCGCGCGGCGCATGCGCGGCACGGCGGCGGTGGCGGTGAGCGGCGTGGTCGCGAGCCTGAGCCTGGCGGTCGCGCTCACGGTGATGGTCGCGAGCTTTCGCGACTCGGTCACGCGCTGGCTGGATGTGGTGCTGCCGGCCGAGCTGTATGTGCGCAGCGCGAGCGGCGGCAGCGGCACCAGCGAGCTGGCCGCCTTCACGCCGGACTTCGTGCAGGCGCTCGCGAAGCTGCCCGGCGTGGCGCGCACGGGCACGCTGCGCGCGCGGCCGCTGCTGCTCGATCCGTCGCGCCCCGCGGTCACGCTGATCGCGCGCAGCCTGGACGAAGATGCGGCGCGCGCGCTGCCGCTGGTGGGCGCGGCGCTGCCGGTGCCGGCCGGGCAGATCGGCATCTATGTGAGCGAGGCGATGGTGGAGCTGTACGGGGCGCGGCCCGGCACGGCCTTCGAGCCCTTGTCCCGGGCCTTCGCGCCGGCGTCGGCGGACGCGCCGAGGCCGGTGTTCTTCGTGGCAGGCGTGTGGCGCGACTATGTGCGGCAGTTCGGCGCGATCACGATGGAGGCGCGCGATTTCGAGCGGCTCACGGGCGACCGCAGCGTGAGCGACATCGCCCTGTGGCTCGCGCCGGGCGCGGCCGAGGGCGCGGTGCAGCAGGCGGTGCGCGCGCTGGCCGAGCGCGAGCGCGGCACGGCGGAGCCGATCGAGATCGCATCGGTGGGCCAGATCCGGGCGACCTCGCTGCGCATCTTCGACCGCAGCTTCGCCGTCACCTACTGGCTGCAGGCGGTGGCGATCGCGATCGGCCTGTTCGGCATCGCGGCCAGCTTCAGCGCGCAGGTGCTGGCGCGGCGCAAGGAGTTCGGGCTGCTGGCGCACCTGGGCTTCACGCGCATGCAGGTGCTCGCGGTCGTGGCCGGCGAAGGCGCGGCGTGGACGGCCATCGGCGCGGTGGCGGGCCTGGTGCTGGGGCTGGCGGTGTCGGTGGTGCTGGTGCATGTGGTCAACCCGCAGAGCTTCCACTGGACCATGGACCTGCTGGTGCCCTGGGGCCGGCTGCTCGCGCTGTGCGCGGCCGTGGTGGCGGCCGGCACGGTGACGGCCTGGCTGGCCGGCCGCGCCGCCGCGGGCCGCGACGCGGTGCTGGCCGTGAAGGAAGACTGGTGAAGCGCCGCGCCCTGCTGCTCTCCTTGCTCGCGGCGCGGGCCGCCGCCTGGGCGCTGCCGCCGCGCGCGCTGCGCTTTCCGCGCGACTTCGGCAGCCATCCCGACCTGCACACCGAGTGGTGGTACATCACGGGGCATGCGCTGGCCGGCGCGCGTGCCTTCGGCTTCCAGCTCACCTTTTTTCGCTCGCGCATCGAGGGCACCCAGGACATGCGCTCGGCCTTCGCGGCCCGGCAATTGATCTTCGCGCACGCGGCCATCACCGATCTCGAAGGCAGGAAGCTCTGGCACGACCAGCGCATCGCGCGCGCCGGCTTCGGCGTGGCCTCGGCCTCCGAGGCGGACACGCAGGTGCGGCTGCGCGACTGGACATTGAAGCGCGAGGACAAGACCTACGTCGCGCGCCTGCCCGCCACCGGCTTCGGGCTCGACCTGCGCTTCACCCCGACCCAGCCCCTGATGCCGCAAGGCAACGAGGGCCTCTCGCGCAAGGGCCCGGACGCGCAGGAGGCCAGCTACTACTACAGCGAACCGCAGCTCGCGACGCGGGGCCGGCTCACGCTGCAGGGGCGCGCGTTCGAGGTGCGGGGCACGGCATGGCTCGACCACGAGTGGAGCGAGGCGTACATGAACCCCGATGCGGTGGGCTGGGACTGGATCGGCATGAACCTCTTCGACGGCGGCGCGCTGATGGCCTTTCGCATGCGGCGCCGCGACGGCTCGGCCCTGTGGGCCGGCGGCTCGCTGCGCGGCGCCGACGGACGCATGCGCGTGTTCGACCCGGACGAGCTGCGCTTCGATGTCGAAGGCACGTGGACCAGTCCGCGCACGCGCGCGGTGTATCCGACCCGCTTGCGCCTCCACACGCCGGCGGGCGATTTCGCGGTGCGCGCCCTGCTCGATGACCAGGAGCTCGACAGCCAGGGCTCGACCGGCACGGTCTACTGGGAAGGCCTGAGCGAGCTGCTGGATGCCGGCGGCAAGCCCGTCGGGCGCGGCTATCTGGAGCTCACCGGCTATGCGCAGGCGCTGAAGCTATGAGGCTTCTTTCTTAGCTGGGCGTTAGCACCCACGAGGCCAAGCGCACGCCTCAGGTATACGAAAACGCGATACTCGGAGCCCTCTGCGTGCGACGCGCCGCGTTCCCGAAATCCGCAGCAGGCCATTGAGCGAACCCCATTGAGCGAAGACAACACTTCCAAGAAACCATTGTTGTGGATCGTCGCAGCGGGCTTCTTCATGCAGACGCTCGACACGACCATCGTCAACACCGCGCTGCCCTCGATGGCGCACAGTCTCAACGTCAGCCCCCTCGCGATGCAACCGGTGGTCGTCGGCTACACGCTGACCATGGCCATGCTGACGCCGGCCTCGGGCTGGCTGGCCGACCGCTTCGGCACGCGCGCGACCTTCCTCTGCTCGATCATGCTGTTCGTGATCGGCTCGCTCTTCTGCGCCGGCGCGCAGTCGATGCCGCAACTGGTGGCGGCGCGCGTGCTGCAAGCCCTGGGCGGCTCGATGCTGCTGCCCATCGGACGGCTCACGATCATGCGCAATGTCTCGGCCGAGCAGTACATCGCGGCCCTGGCCGCCGTCAGCGTGGCCGGGCAGATGGGGCCGCTGCTGGGGCCCACGCTGGGCGGCTGGCTGGTGCAGGCGGCGAGCTGGCACTGGATCTTCCTCATCAACCTGCCGATCGGCGTGGCCGGGCTGTGGGCGGTGCGGCGCTTCATGCCGCCCGGGCGCATGGAGCGGGTGCCGCGCTTCGACGTGCTCGGCTTCTCGCTGCTGTCGCTGTGCATGGTGGCAGTGTCGCTGGCGCTCGACGTGCCGTTCAGCACGCACCGGGCCGCGTGGTCGAGCGGGCTCTTCGCGGCCAGCGCGATCGCGGTGCTGGCCTATGTGCTGCATGCGCGCGGGCGCGCCTCGCCGCTGTTCCGGCTCGGGCTCTTCGGCGAGCCGAACTTCAGCGTCGGACTGGTCGGCAACCTGGTGGCGCGCATCGGCAGCAGCGCGGTGCCCTTTCTCCTGCCGTTGCTCATGCAATTGCAGCTGGGCTACAGCCCGCTGCATTCGGGCCTGATGATGATTCCGGCGGCGCTGGCCGGCGTGGTCTCGAAGTCGTGGATCAGCGGCCTGGTCAGGCGCTTCGGCTACAGCAGCTTCCTGCTCGTCAACACGGTGATCGTCGGCGGATCGATCGTATCCTTCGCGCTGATCTCGCCCGAGTGGCCGCTGTGGGCGCAGATCGTGCAGCTCGCCACCTTCGGCGCGGCCAACTCGATGCAGTTCGCGGTGATGAACAGCGTCACGCTCAAGGACCTTCGCCCCGAGGATGCCGGCAGCGGCAACAGCCTCTTCTCGATGGTGCAGATGCTGGCGATGGGCTTCGGCGCGACGGTGGGCGGCGGGCTGGTCGGGCTGCTGTCGGGCGAGCTGCAATCGACCGCGCTCGCGTTCCGCTACACCTTCATCGCCGTCGGCGTGATCACGCTGCTGTCGGGCGCCGTGTTCCGCTGGATCGACGAAGCGAAGATGGGGTCGGGCCGCGTCGAATCGACGCCAACGCCCAGCCTCGGATCTCGCTAGGCTCCTCCACCCCCACGAGCTCCACTTGCCAAGACCAGCTCGCCCCATCGCCCCGCCCGACGCCGCCCTCCCCGCGACCGGCTTCTTCATCACGCGCGAGAGCCTGGGCAACGGGTCGCTGCCGGCCGCGATTCGCGCCAGCGCGCCGCCCGGCATGGTGCTGCGCAGCGATGCGGAACTGGCCGAGTCGCTGGAGACCGCGCTCCAGGGCCACGACCCCGCCGACGACGTGCACGTCTTCGGCTATGGCTCCCTGATGTGGAACCCGGCCTTCCACTACGCGGATTCGGTGCCCGCCAGCGTGCGGGGCTGGCGCCGCCGCTTCTGCGTGTGGCTCTACATGGCAAGGGGCACGCCCGAGACACCGGGCCTGATGCTCGCGCTCGATCGCGGCGGCGCCTGCCGGGGCATGAGTTTTCGCATCCCCGCCCCCAAGGTCCGCGAGGAACTGGCCCTGCTGTGGCAACGCGAGATGCTGACGGGCACCTACCAGGCCCGATGGGTCATGGCCATGGCGGGCGAGAAGCCTGTGCGCGCCCTGACCTTCGTCGTCAACCGCGCGCACACGCGCTACGCGGGCAGCCTCAGCGACGACCAGGCGGCCCACTTCATCCTGACGGGCCGGGGCGGCCTGGGCACCTGCGCCGACTACTTCGAGAGAACCCTGACCGCGCTGGAGGGCCTGGGCATCCAGGACGCGGGCATCGAGCGGCTGCGCCGCGCGATGTCAGCGCGCTGAGCCCTCGTCCTCCCAGCCGCCGCCCATGGCAAGAAAGAGGTTGACCTGGTCGGAGGCCAGCTTGCGATTGCGTTCATGGATGTCTCTTGTTCAGCTTGTGGTGTGGATCAGGGCGCGGTGGAGCCCGAGGCCGACCACGCGCTGGTGTCGATGGGGGAAAAGTCGGAAGCCTGTCCGTCGAGGCGCGCCATGCGCCGCCCGTGCAGGGAGTCCAGCAGCCCGGACTCGAGCGGCGTCGTGAAGACGTTGTTGACCAAGCTGTACTCGGCGGCCAGACGCCCGACGGCCGCCAGCGCGCCGGTGTCGATGCGGCCGCGATCGAGGTAGATGTCGTCGCGGATGTGGAAGCGCACCACTTCGCCGAAGACGACGTGGTCGCCCAGGTCGCCGATGGGAATGATCCGCTCCAGCTTGCATTCCATCGCGATCGGCGCGCCCTTCACGCGCGGCACGCGAACGACCTCGCAGGCCTCCTTTTCGAGGCCGACGGCGTCGAATTCATCGACTTCCGGCGCGAACTCGAAGTCCGTGCGATGCGCGAAGTGCGCCTGCGGCAAGGTCACCATCGGCGGCATGCGGCCGACGGCGGTGAAGAAGGAGATGGGCGCGAGATTGGCGACGCCGCTCGGGGAGAGCGTGCTGACCCAGCCGATGGCACGCGGGATGATGCTGCCGATGAGCAGCTTGTAGGCCGAGGTCGCGTCCAGGGTGGAGGCGTCGATGATCATGTCTCTGGTTCCTTCTTTGCAGCGCTGCGTCGTTGCCCGGTGGCGGGATGGGCTGGACGATAGGGCGCGCACTCCCGCCCGGGAAGTCAGGTGCGTGGACCGGGCTGTTGCGAAAGTTGCAACAGTGGTGGGTGCGCGGGGGCGCGCTCCAATTTCGGCTTGGCGCGCCAGAGAAAGGGAGCTGAGAGTTGGGTGGCGAGAAGTCCGGCGTCAGGGCAAGGCGCGGGGCCGCAATGGACGCGTCGCCCAGGAATTGATGCGGATCAGCGAAGAGCTGCTGGAATTACACGCGGTATTGATGAAACCGTAGTCCCAAAATTACCGACGAGCGACAAAACCCTTCGTGCTTGCGGTTTTCTGCATACGCTATTTATGCTTGAATTTATAATTTTTTCTGAGAATGGGCGACCAGCCTTCCTCAGGAATTGTTGACGAGGCTGGACACACCGTCACGCATTGAGAACAATCATTGCCCTTCACATGAATTCCTAATTAGTTCTCGCGATCGCCGGCGATCTTGTTGGCGCCGTAATTTCTGTCACGAGCAGATGCGGCGCTCATCTTCACTTCCCTACGTACATCACAAATCAATTACATGATTGAATATCGTACAACTTCCGCTCCAGGTATCGAAAACATGATCTTCAATAGCGGCCGACAGAACCCGTTGGGCAAGAAAGAGGTGAGGATCGGCGTGAGGGCGGTGGCCTTGAATGCCCGTGATATCGGCATTGTCTCCGGGCACTACCCACTCGCTGCCGGTCGGTCTGTCGTCCCCTGCTCGGATGGCGCCGGGGTGGTGATGGAGGTCGGGATGGATGTCTGCGAAGTCGCGGTCGGCGATCGAGTCGCGGGCGGTTTCTTCCGCGACTGGCACGACGGCCAAGCCACCCGCGCCGCGGTCAGCACGACCTACGGCGCCGAAATCGACGGCTGGCTCGCGACCGAATCGGTCATTGATGCGCGCGCACTGGCCAGGATTCCGGACACACTCAGTTTTGCGGATGCGGCCACTGTTCCGTGCGCGGCGGTAACGGCCTGGTCTGCATTGTTTGGCTCCTCCTGCTTGAAGAAGGGCGACACCCTGGTTGTGCAGGGGACTGGAGGCGTGGCCGTCTGGGCCGCGCAATTCGCGGCGGCGGCCGGCATCCGGTCGATCATCGCGACATCCGCCAGCGAGAAATTGAGGCTGCTCGAAGCGGTCGCGGTCCATCGGGTCATCAACTACGTTGAAACGCCGGAATGGTCGCGGGAGGTCTTGAACTTCACTGATGGGCAAGGGGCGGACCTCGTGCTGGAGCTCGGTGGCAGGCAGACCATGGGTCAATCCCTAAAGGCTGTCCGCATGGGCGGTGAAATCGCGGTGATCGGCGGGCTCTCTGGCTGGGAATACCCGCCTCTGTCCGCCCTCGACATCGTGATGCGCCAAGTGTCGATCAAGGGTATCAATGTCGGCAGTACCGCAGCGCTCAAGGAAACGCTGGGCTTCATCGAGGCGCATCACATCAAGCCGATCATTTCGAGGACGTACAAATTCTCCGATGCGAAGAAGGCGTTCCAGGATTTCTCCAAGACCAAGAGCGCCGGGAAGTTTGTGATTGAAGTGGCCTAGCTGAATTAGCGGCGCTCCTGGATCTTTTCAAACCTGGGGCGCGACTCCCCATTGATCGTCACTTCTTCGAAGAACATGGCGCGAGGCCGCACCCACCAGCCGGTGTCTTTGTCGAGTTGCTTGTAAACAACAAGCTGTTCTTCGGTTTCGCTGTGACGCACATGAAAAAGCACCTCATATTCGCCGCCCTTGTAGTGCCTGAAGCGTCCGAGCGGACTCTGAAGCAATGGAGAAGTGGGCGGATGAATGATGGAATCCGAGGTAGGCATAAAGATCCTGTCGAAATTGAATGGCAATATCTTGGCGCGCTTGCTTTCTCAAGAGCGGGCGCAGTCTATAGCGTTCGATGCCCGATGATCGTCGGAATCCCCAAACTGTCTATGGTCGTTATCGCGCCGGCGTGGTTCTCGCGCGGGTGGCCATGTTGTAAGCCAAGTCCCTATGAAGTGATCTACAGCGACCTGGAAGGCGAGACGCGCCGCGTTGCGTAAAAATTTAAGAAGCTCAGCAAGTCCTGCCGCTATGAGGTCATGGAGATCGCAGGAAAGCCGGGCGGCCATTGGAGCATCATCGGCTACCCGGCCTTGGAGGCATACCAGCGACGCGACGACCTGGTTTGGATATTGGCTGGCGACAAGACTGGCAAGGATCGGGCATCGGATTCATGCCCCGTCGTAGACCCAGACCCCGTGCCCTCCAAGCGCCGCAATCTCGATTTCGCACGCAAGAAAAATAGACAGCGTCCAAGATTCATTGTTCCGGCGCCCTGGGGGTTTCCTTCATGTATTTGCAGCAAGAAGTACACCATTCGTGACAATCATCTATTCCAGTGCAATTGTGACGAAAAGGCTGCATCTGCGCTTCCAGAAGTGGACGGGCAGCCATTTGCGCTGAAGAAAAAGCGAAGCCCGGTAGCCGGTTACCGACACCGGGCTTCTAAGTGGGCGAAGCCGGCATCCTGTCACAAACACCGGGCTTCTAACTACACATTTACTTGGGAGAGAGAGTGCCTGTGCAGCTGCGCGAATTCTAGCCATCAAATAATTATCCCTGCAAATGAAAAGACTTTTCGCATTCAATTGATCATTCCAATTCAATCTCCGCCGTGCTGAACATCGAGGGACGCGCGTCCTTGATTTATTTGTCAGAAGAATTTGGACGTCATCAACCAGAAGACGACGACCAGGCTGGCGAATGCAGGAATACCAAGAAGCACCCACAGGCGCTCACAGCGGCAGTAGCTGGGCGGCGGCGGGCGGGCCTCGGGGGTTGTCATCGCCAACTGGTGC
The DNA here is from genome assembly GCF_056398605.1 of Variovorax sp. 01T432. Lineage (NCBI taxonomy): Bacteria > Pseudomonadati > Pseudomonadota > Betaproteobacteria > Burkholderiales > Comamonadaceae > Variovorax > Variovorax sp. 01T432. Next base: position 15,716 of record NZ_JBFTPS010000077.1, on the reverse strand, counting down.
ATGCGCCACTGGAGCCAAAGATGCCCGCTGGCTCCCGGGACCAGCACTCGTTTTCGTTCCGTCATCACATCGCTATCGGTCTTGCGGCACGGCGATCTTGAAGACTCCTCGGCGGCGGGCCGAAGGGCTCAGGCATCCTTCTTGCGCGATCTGGACAGGCCACCGCAAGACTCGCACAAAACGGATAGCGCCCGGCCCGCGACTTCCCAAGAATGGGCACAGCGCGTGCTTTCACCCCAGAGACCTCCGAGGATCGATGAGTTTCACGTTATTGATCGAGCAATTGCTCAACGGCTTCGGCTACGGCCTGATGCTCTTTCTTCTCGCCGCCGGCCTTACGCTGGTGTTCGGCATCATGGACGTGATGAACCTCGCGCATGGCTCGCTCTTCATGGGCGGCGCCTACGTGGCGGCGCAGGTGCACGCGCACAGCGGCTCCTTCGTGGCGGCGGTGTTCGCGGCGGTAGCGGCGGTGGTCATGGTGGCGCTGCTGCTGGAGGTGTTCCTGGTGCGGCGCCTGTATGGCCGCGACCACCTCTCGCAGGTGCTGGCGACCTTCGGGCTCATCCTGATCGCGGACGACGTGGTGAAGATGATCTGGGGCCCGTCGCCGCTGATGGCTTCCGCGCCCGAAGCGCTCTCCGGCCCGGTCGAGCTGCTGCCCGGCCTGGTCTACCCGGCCTACCGCCTCGTGCTGCTCGCCGCCGGGCTGCTGGTGGCGCTGGGCCTGTACCTGCTGGTGAACCACACGCGCATCGGCATGGTGGTGCGCGCGGGCGCCTCCAACCGCGCGATGGCCGAGTTCATGGGCGTGCGGGTCGGGCGGGTGTTCTCGCTGGTGTTCCTGCTGGGCGCGGCGCTTGCGGCGCTGGCCGGTGCGCTGATGGGCCCGATCACGGCGGTGCAGATCGGCATGGGCGAGGACATCCTGATCCCCTCGCTGGTAGTGCTGGTGATCGGCGGCATCGGCTCGATCCGGGGGGCGCTGGTGGCCGCCCTGCTGGTGGGGCTGGTCGACACCATCGGCCGCGCCTTCGTGCCGATGGCGCTGGCGAGCGCGCTGCCGCCGGCGGTCGTGTCCGATCTGGCGCCGGCCATTGCGGGGCTGACGACCTACGCCTTGATGGCCGGGGTGCTGGTCTTCAAGCCCGCCGGGCTGTTCCCGGCGCGAGGCTGATGGCGATGCAAGACCACGACTCACGAGGCCCGATGACGGCCGAGCGCTGGCTGCCCTGGCTCGCGCTCGCCCTGCTGGCGGCGTTTCCGCTGGTGGCGCCGGTGCTAGGCGTGGACTTCTACATCGGCTTCGTTCGCCGCGCGCTGATCTTCGCGCTGGCGGCGGCCGGGCTCAACTTCATCCTCGGTTTCGGCGGCATGGCGGCGCTCGGGCATGCGAGCTTCATGGGCGTGGGGGCCTACGCGCTGGTGGCGCTCGCGAATGCGGGCCTCACGTCGGCATGGGTCCTCTGGCCGGCGGCGCTCGCGATCGCGGCGATCGTGGCGGGCCTCATCGGCCTGGTGGCGCTGCGCACGCGCGGCGTGTACTTCATCATGATCACGCTGGCCTTCGCGCAGATGCTCTACTTCATTGCGGTGTCGCTGCGCATCTACGGCGGCGACGACGGCTACAACCTGCCCGGGCGCCCGACGCTGGGCCTGGGACTGGACCTGGCCGACGAATCGACGCTCTACTGGGTGGTGCTGGGCCTGTTCGCCGCCGTGATGGCCTTGCTGAACCGGGCCACGCGTTCGCGCTTCGGCCACGCGCTGATGGGCATTCGCGACAACGAGACGCGCATGCAGGCGATGGGCTATCCGGTGTTTCGCCTGCGGCTGGTGGCCTTCGCCATCGCCGGCGCGCTTGCCGGGCTGGCGGGCGCGCTGCTGGTGACGAACAACAGCTTCGTCAGCCCGTCCATGATGCACTGGACGCAGTCGGCCACGCTGATCGTGATGGTCGTGATCGGCGGCGTGGGGCACCGCTGGGGCGGGCCGGTGGGCGCGGGCGTGTGGATCCTGCTGGAGGAAGTCATCAAGCAGTACACCGAGTACTGGCACCTGCCGCTGGGCGTGCTGCTGGTGCTGATCGTCTTCCTGGCGCCGAAGGGGCTGGTCGCGCTGCTGCGGCGCAAGCCGCGCGCGGCGCTCGCGGCCACGCCGGCGGGGGTGACAGAATGAGCCTCTTCCGTGTCGAGGGACTCGTCAAGCGCTTCGGTGCGCTGGTGGCGACCGACCATGTGAGCCTGGAGGTGGCGGCCGGCGAGATCCATGCGCTGATCGGACCGAACGGCGCCGGCAAGTCGACGCTGGTCAACCTGATCTCCGGCCTGCACGCGCCCGACGCCGGGCGCATCGTGCTCGACGGCGTGGCGCTGACCGGGCTGCCGATGCACAGGCGCGTCGAGGCCGGGCTGTCGCGCTGCTTCCAGATCACGAGCATCTTTCGCGAGGCGACCGTGCGGGACAACCTGCTGCTCGCCGCGCAGGCGCATGCCGGCAGCCAGTTGCGCTTCTTCCGGCCGCGCAACGCGGAGCCCGCCCTGTTCGAGACGGCCCATGCCCTGGCGCAGCGCGTCGGCCTGGGCGGCCAGCTCGACCGCGTCGCCGGCGCCCTGCCCCACGGCGCGCAGCGCAAGCTGGATGTGGCGCTGGCGCTGGCGGCGCGCCCCAAGCTGCTGCTGCTCGACGAGCCGATGGCGGGCATGGGGCCGGAGGATTCGGAACGCATGACGGAACTGATCCACGGGCTGCGCCAGGACATGGCGATCCTCCTGATCGAACACGACATGAAGGCCGTCTTCGCGCTGGCCGACCGCATTTCGGTGCTCGTCTACGGCAGGGTGCTGGTGGCCGGCGACGCCGCGACGATCAAGGGGCATCCGCAGGTGCAGGCGGTTTACCTGGGCACGGAAGACGACACGAGCGCGGAGACCAACGCATGAGCGCTCCCCACCCCTTGCTGCAGGCCCGGCGCCTCGAAGCCGGCTACGGCGCGAGCCAGGTGCTGTTCGGCGTCGACCTCGACATCCAGCCCGGCACGGTGATGACCCTGCTCGGCCGCAATGGCATGGGCAAGAGCACGACGATCAAGACGCTGATTGGCGCCCTCGCGCTGCGCGGCGGCGAGATCCGCTTCGACGACCGGTCGACGAAGGGCCTGGCGCCGGATGCCATCGCGCGGCTGGGCATCGCCATCGTGCCCGAGGGGCGGCAGTGCTTTCCCAACCTCAGCGTGCGCGAGCATCTGGTGGCCTTCGCGGACAACCGCAACGGCCAGCGCGACAGCTGGACGCTGGATCGGCTGTGGAAGCTGTTTCCCCGGCTGCGGGAGCGCGCCAGCAACATGGGCAACCAGCTCTCCGGTGGCGAGCAGCAGATGCTCGCCATCGCGCGGGCGCTTTCGACCAACCCGCGCCTGCTGATCCTCGACGAGGCGACCGAGGGGCTGGCGCCGTTGATTCGCGAGGAGATCTGGCGCTGCCTGCGGCAGTTGAAGGAAGCCGGGCAGACCATCCTGGTGGTCGACAAGTACATCGACCGGCTGCTCGGGCTGGCCGACCACCACGTGGTGCTCGAACGCGGCCGCGTGGTGTGGCGCGGCGACTCGGCCGCGCTGGATGCCAACCGCGGCGTCTGGCGCGACTACCTGGGCGTCTGAGGACGGCGCCGGCGGTCGATGAAGGCGATGATCTCGCCCATCACGCCGCGCCGGAAGGCCAGCACGCACACCACGAAGATCAGGCCGGTGACCATGGTCACCGATTCGCCCAGGGTGTTGAACCAGTCGATGGTCGTCAGGCGCGCCATCAGGTTGCCGAATTCGCCGATCTTGTTCTCCAGCAGCACCACCACCGCCGAGCCGACCAGCGGGCCGGAGAGCGTGCCCAGGCCGCCGACCAGGGTCATCAGGATGACCTGGCCCGAGGCCGTCCAGTGCACGTCGGACAGCGTGGCGAAGCCGAGCACCAGCGTCTTGAGCGAACCCGCGAGGCCCGACAGGCCGGCCGAGATGACGAAGGCCAGCAGCTTGAATCGGCTCACGTCGTAGCCCAGCGACAGGGCGCGCGGCTCGTTTTCCTTGATGCCCTTGAGCACCTGGCCGAAGGGCGAATGGATGGTGCGCACGATCAGCAGGAACGCCGCCACCACGATGACCAGGGCGACGTAGTACATCGTGAGGTCGCTGGAGAGATCGAGCACGCCGAAGAGCTTGCCGCGCGGCACGCCCTGGAGTCCGTCCTCGCCGCCGGTGAACTTGGCCTGCAGCGCGACGAAGAACATCATCTGCGCGAGCGCAAGCGTGATCATCGCGAAGTAGATGCCCTGGCGCCGGATGGCGAGGATGCCGAAGACCCAGCCCAGCAAGGCGCCGGCCAGCGTGCCGCCGATGAGCCCGAGCTCGGGCGTGACGCCCCAGACCTTCATCATGTACCCGGCCACGTAGGCCGAGCCGCCGAGGAAGGCGGCGTGCCCGAACGAGAGCAGGCCGGTGAAGCCCAGCAGCAGGTTGAAGGCCGAGGCGAAGAGCGCGAAGCACATGAGCTTCATCACGAACACGGGGTAGGCACCCGCGAAAGGTGCCACGAGCAGCGCGACGAGCAGCAGCAGGTAGACGGCGGTGGAGAGCTTTTTCATTGTGCTATTCGTTGGGGCCGCCGCGCACGGCCGCCCGACGCGGCCGGCCCGCCCCCGGCAGGGCTCGGCATACCGACACGAAGCGCGGGAAGCCCGGGGGGAGAGCCATCATTTTTCTTTGCCGAACAGGCCGGCGGGGCGAATCAACAGCACGATGACCATGATCACGAAGACCACGGTGGACGAAGCCTCGGGATAGAACACCTTGGTGAAGCCTTCGATGACGCCCAGCCCGAGCCCGGTGAGGATGGCGCCCATGATCGAGCCCATGCCGCCGATCACGACCACGGCGAACACGACGATGATGAGGTTCTGCCCCATCAGCGGCGAGATCTGGATCACCGGTGCCGCCAGCACGCCGGCGAAGGCCGCGAGCGCGGCGCCGAAGGCGTAGGTCAGCGTGATCATCAGCGGCACGTTGACGCCGAAGGCCTCCACCAGCCGCGGGTTCTCCGTGCCGGCGCGCAGGTAGGCGCCCAGCCGTGTCTTCTCGATCACGAACCAGGTCGCGAAGCACACGACGAGCGAGGCCGCGACCACCCAGGCGCGGTAGTTGGGCAGCACCATGAAGCCGAGATCGGTCGCGCTCGACAGCGAGTCCGGTGCGTCGTAGGCCAGGCCCGAAACGCCGTAGATCGAACGGAACACGCCTTCGATGAGCAGCGTGAGGCCGAGCGTGAGCAGCAGCCCGTAGAGGTGGTCGAGCTTGTAGATCCAGCGCAGGAGCAGCCGCTCGATCAGCACGCCGAACAGCCCGACGATCACCGGCACCGCCGCCAGCATCACCCAGTAGTTGACGTTGAAGTAGTTCATCGCCATCCACGTGAGGATGGCACCCAGCATGAACAGCGCGCCGTGCGCGAAGTTGATGACGTTGAGCAGGCCGAAGATCACCGCGAGCCCGAGGCTCAGGATGGCGTAGAACGAACCATTGACCAGCCCCAGGAGAAGCTGGCTCATCAGCCCCGGAAGTGAAATGCTCATAGAAGCCCCAAGACCCTGGCCTGCCCACCGGATCCCAGGGGGCCGCCGCGCCCGGCCGCCCGAAGCGGCCGGCCCGCCCCCCTCCCAGGGGGGAAGGCGAAGCGACACGAAGTGCGCGCAGCCTGGGGGGTCACTTCCACAGACTGCATTTGCTCTCGGCCTTCGTGGTGAAGACCTCGTCGCCCGGCAGCTTCTTCACGAGCTTGTAGTAGTCCCATTCCTTCTTCGACTCGCCGGGCGACTTGACCTGCATCGAGTACATGTCGTGCACGTAGCGGCCGTCTGCGCGGATGGTGCCGCTGGCGAAGAAGTCGTCGAGCTTGGTGCTCTTGAGCTTCGCCATGACCTTGTCGGCGTCGGTCGTGCCCGCGGCCTTGATCGCGTTGAGGTAGGCCATGGTTGCCGAGTAGTCGGCCGCCTGGATCTCGCCCGGCTGCTTCTTGGTCTTCTCGTAGTAGCGCGCGGCCCACTTGCGCGTCGCGTCGTTGAGGTCCCAGTACCAGCTGGTCGTGAACTGCAGGCCTTCGGTGTTCTTGAGACCCAGGCTGTGCACGTCGCTGATGAAGATCAGCAGGCCGGCGAGCTTCATGGTCTTGGTGATGCCGAACTCCCTGGCCGCCTTGATCGAGTTGATGGTGTCGCCGCCGGCGTTCGCGAGGCCCAGGACCTGTGCCTTCGAGTTCTGCGCCTGCAGCAGGAAGGAGGAGAAGTCCGAGGCGTTGAGCGGTGTGCGCACCGCGCCGACCACCGTGCCGCCCTTGGCCTTGACCACGGCGCTGGTGTCGGCTTCGAGCGCGTGGCCGAAGGCATAGTCGGCCGTCAGGAAGAACCAGCTCTTGCCGCCGCCTTCCACGATGGCGGAGCCCGTGCCCTTGGCCAGGGCCACGGTGTCGTAGGCGTAGTGCACGGTGTAGGGGCTGCACTGGTCGTTGGTCAGGGCCGAGCTGGCCGCGCCATTGTTGAAGTAGACGCGCTTCTTCTCCTCCGCCACCTTGGCCAGCGCGAGCGCCACGCCGGAGTTGGTGCCGCCGAAGACCATCGTGAGGCCCTGGGTGTCGATCCACTCGCGCGCCTTGGTGGCGGCGATGTCGGGCTTGTTCTGGTGGTCGGCGGTCAGCAGTTCGATCGGCTGGCCCAGCACCTTGCCGCCGAAGTCGTCGATGGCCATCTGGATCGCGAGCGCGCCGTTCTTGCCCTCGATGTCGGCGTAGAGGCTGGACATGTCGGTGATCAGACCGATCTTGACCGGCTTGTCCTGCGCCTGCGCCGCGTGCGTCGCGAGGCCGGCAATGCCGAGCATGAGGGCAACGATCTTCAATTGGGCTTTCATGAGGTCTCCTGGAAGGGTTGAGGCGGGGAAAAAGGTGGGCTCGGCCTCAGACACCGAGCAGCTCGTTGAGGACCGGCATCTTGGCTTCGAGTTCGGCCGCGCCGAACTTCTCGACGATGCGTCCGTGCTCCATGACGTAGAAGCGGTCGGCCAGGGGCGCGGCGAAGCGGAAGTTCTGCTCGACCATGACGATGGTGTAGCCCTTGCCGCGCAGCATGGTGATCATGCGGGCCAGCGCCTGCACGATCACCGGCGCGAGGCCCTCGGAGATCTCGTCGAGCAGCAGCAGCTTGGCGCCGGTGCGCAGGATGCGCGCGACGGCCAGCATCTGCTGTTCGCCGCCCGACAGCCGCGTGCCCTGACTGTGGCGGCGTTCGGCCAGGTTGGGGAACATGGCGTAGATCTCGTCGATCGACATGCCCTGCCCCACGCCCTTGAGCGCGGGCGGCAGCAGCAGGTTCTCTTCGCACGAAAGGCTCGCGAAGATGCCGCGCTCCTCGGGGCAGTAGCCGACGCCGAGGTGCGCGACCCGGTGCGTCGGCAGGCCGATCGTCTCGACGCCGTTGATCCTGATGCTGCCCTTGCGCGCGCCCGTCAGGCCGAGCACGGCGCGCATGGTGGTCGTGCGGCCGGCGCCGTTGCGGCCCAGCAGGGTGACGACTTCGCCCGGCTGCACCACCATGTCGACGCCATGCAGGACGTGCGATTCGCCGTACCAGGCCTGAAGGCCAGCGATTTCCAGTGCGGCGCTCATGTCAGTGCGCGCCCTGCAGCTGGCCGTCGGTGGTGCCCATGTAGGCCTCCATCACCTGCGGATTGCGGGAGACCTCGGCGTACGGCCCTTCGGCCAGCACGGCGCCGCGTTGCAGCACGGTGATGGTGTCGGCGATGGTCGAGACCACGCTCATGTTGTGCTCGACCATGAGGATGGTGCGCCCCGCGGAGACGCGCTTGATCAGTTCGGCCACGCGGTGCACATCCTCGTGCCCCATGCCCTGCGTGGGTTCGTCGAGCAGCATGAGTTCGGGCTCCATCGCGAGTGTGGTCGCGATCTCCAGCGCGCGCTTGCGGCCGTAGGGCAGGTTCACCGTCTCCTCGTCGGCGAGTTCTTCGAGGCCCACCTCGGCCAGCAACTGGCGCGCGCGCGCCTCCAGCGGCTTGAGCGACTTCGCGCTCTTCCAGAAGTGGTACGAGGTGCCGAGCGAGCGCTGCAGGCCCAGGCGCACGTTCTCGAGCAGGGTCAGGTGCGGGAACACCGCCGAGATCTGGAAGGAGCGGATGATGCCGCGCCGCGCGATCTGCGCCGGGCGCTCATTCGTGATGTCCTGCCCGTTGAAGAGGATCGTTCCCGAGGTGGGCTCGAGGAACTTGGTCAGCAGGTTGAAGCAGGTCGTCTTGCCGGCGCCGTTGGGCCCGATCAAGGCGTGGATGGACCCGCGCACCACCGAGAGATCGACCTTGCTGACCGCGGTGAAGCCCTTGAATTCCTTGGTGAGCTGGCGTGTTTCGAGAATGATGTCACTCATCTCGCGCGTTCGCCCGGGTGCTGGCAGGAAGATTCAGTCATGCGGTCCATCTGCGCGCACCACCATGGTTGCGCGGACCGATTGTTTGCGGGGCCCGTCGCCCTGCCTACTGGGGCAAATGCCTATGCTGCACCGCAACGGTCACGAGCCTGCCGTAAGGTGGGCGCAAGCCCGCCGGTCCAGGGGATGGCTTGCGGACCTGCCGGCAGCGGTCTCAATGCGCGCCGGCGGCGGCGTCGGAAGCACCCGCGCTGCGCGTTGGCTTGGCCATCCACACGAAGGGGATCAGCAGCATGAACAGCACCGCCGATGCATAGAAGACGTCGGAGGCCGCGAGCATGAAGGCCTGCTGGTCGACCATGCGATTGATCTGCCCCAGGACCTGGTCGGGGCTGAAGCCGCTGGCGCCGAGGCCGGCGATCGCGCTGTTCGCGGCCGTGCTGCCCTGGTTGACCGCCTCGGCGAGCTGCGCATGGTGCAGCGCGGCGCGGTTTTCCCACACGGTGGTGGCGATCGAGGTTCCCATGGCGCCGGCCGTGATGCGGGCGAAATTCGACAGGCCGGATGCCGCGGGAATGCGGTCGGGCGGCAGGCCCGACAGCGTGATCGTCACCAGCGGGATGAAGAAGAAGGCCATCGCCACACCCTGGATGATGGTGGGGATCATGATGGTCCAGAAGTCGGCCTGCGTGTTGAAGTTGGAACGCATCCACAGCACCAGCGCGAACACCAGGAAGGAGAAGGTCGCGTAGCGCCGCGGGTCGATCTTGCCCACGGTGAGGCCGACGATCGGCGAGAAGATGATGGCGAACAGGCCCACCGGCGCCATGATCATGCCGGCCTGCGTCGCCGTGTAGCCCATGTACTGCTGCAGCCACAGCGGAAGGATGACGACGTTGCCGAAGAAGAGCCCGTAGGCGACCGCCAGGGCAAGCGCCCCCGACCAGAAGTTGCGCCGCTTGAAGAGCGACAGATCGACCACCGGGTGCTTGTCGGTCAGCTCCCAGATCAGGAAGAAGGCGAAGCCGACGCCCGCCACGATCGCCATCGCGACGACTTCGGGCGAATTGAACCAGTCGAGCTCCTTGCCCTTGTCGAGCATGAGCTGCAGCGACCCGACCCAGAGCACGAGCAGCGCCAGGCCGATGCCGTCGATCGGGACCTTGCGCGTGCTGCTCTCGCGCTTGCGGTAGAAGACCCAGGTGATGCCTGCGGCCAGCAGGCCGACCGGGATGTTGATGTAGAAGATCCAGGGCCAGGAGATGTTGTCGGTGATCCATCCGCCCAGCAGCGGCCCCATGACGGGCGCGACCAGCGTGGTCATGGACCACATCGCCATCGCGAGGCCGGACTTGGCGCGCGGGTAGCTCGACAGCAGCAAGGTCTGCGACAAGGGAATCATCGGCCCGGCCACGAAGCCCTGCAGCGCGCGGAAAGCGATGAGGGTCGTCATGTTGGGCGCGAGGCCGCACATCCAGGAGCTGATGATGAACAGCAGCACGCTGGCCATGAACAGCCGCACCTGCCCGAAGCGCTGCGTGAGAAAGCCGGTGAGCGGCACGGCGATGGCGTTGGCCACGGCGAAGCTGGTGATGACCCAGGTGCCCTGCGACGAACTGACGCCGAGGTCGCCGGAGATGGCCGGCAGGGAGACGTTCGCGATCGACGTGTCGAGCACGTTCATGAAGGTCGCGGCCGAAAGCGCGATGGTGCCCCAGACGCGGGCGGAGCCCTCGAGCGGCTGCAGGGGGGCTTGGGCGGGAGGAGACGACATCGCGCGCTAACCTGTTGTCGGATCGATCAGATGGGGTTGGCTTGCGACGCGATGCGGTGCGCGGAAGCTGCCGCCGCGGCAGGTGCTGCGGGAGCGGCAGGCGTTGCAGGCGCGGCGGGCGCGGCCGGCTGCGCGGCGACGGCAGGCGCGGCGGCGCGTCCGAGGTTCGCCGCGATGATGCGGTTGACCTCCGCCTCGGCGCCGCGGTCGAGCTGGCTGTAGACCTGCGTCTGCGACAGCGCGGCGGGACGCGGCGCATCGGCCAGCGACTTGCCGTCCTTCTGCGAGACGTCGACCTCGGCGTCCATCGACAGGCCCACGCGCAGCGGATTGGCCTTGAGCTGTTCGGGGTCCAGCGCGATGCGCACCGGCACGCGCTGCACCACCTTGATCCAGTTGCCGGTCGCGTTCTGTGCCGGCAGCAGCGCGAAGGCGGCGCCGGTGCCCACGCCGAGGCCGGCGACACGGCCGGTGTATTCGACCTTCTTGCCGTAGACGTCGGCGATGAGCTTCACGGGCTGGTCGATGCGGATGTTGCGCAACTGCACTTCCTTGAAGTTGGCGTCGACCCAGACCTGGTTGAGCGGCACGATCGACATCATCGGCGTGCCCGCGGCCACGCGCTGGCCGAGCTGCACGGTGCGCTTGGCGACGTAGCCGTCGACCGGCGCCGGCATCGCGACGCGCTGCGTGGCGAGGTAGGCCTCGCGCACCTTGGCCGCGGCGGCCAGCACGCTGGGGTGCTGCTCGACGCTGGTGCCTTCGGTCAGCGACTGGTTGCTCGCGAGCTGTTCGCGCGCGGCGACGACGGCGGCCTGCGCGGCGGCCAATGCGCTCTTCGAATTGGCCAGCTGCGTCTCGGCGTGGTTGAGCTCTTCCTTGGACACGGCGCCGTTGCCGGTGAGGGCCTGGCGGCGCTTGAGGTCGTCCTGGGCGCGGGCGATGTCGCTCTGCGCCCTGACGATGTCGGCCTGCTTGAGCGTGACCTGGGCGGCCAGCGAGCCGTTGTTGGCGTAGAGCGTGCGGACCTGGCGCACGGCCTGGCCCAGGGCGGCTTCGGCCTGGTCGAGCGCCACCTTGACGTCGGCCGGGTCGAGCTGCACCAGCGGCTGGCCGGCCTTCACGAAATCGGTGTCGTCGGCATTGATGGACATGACCGTGCCGGCGATCTGCGGCGTGATCTGGATGACGTTGCCCTGCACGTAGGCGTTGTCGGTCGACTCGTAATGGCTGGCGACCAGATATTCGTAGACGCCCCAGCCGGCGCCGGCAACGATCACGACCGAAGCAAGAGCGGTCAGCGCGCGGCGGCGCTTGTTGTTGCCGGGAGCCGGCGCGCCGGCGGTGGATTCGACCGGGACGGGGGCGTTGGGGTTGTTTTTGCTGTCCATGGAAGTAGCTTTCGAAATCACGCGAATGTTCAGGGATGGGGGCGTTCGGCCGCTGCGGCGCCGCCTGCCACGTCGACGCCCGCCTGCCAGCCGCCGCCGAGGGCGCGCGCCAGGCCGACTTGCGTGTCGAGCGCGCGGGCGGCGAGATCGACGCCCTCGCGGCGCTCGGCGAGCACCGAGGTCTCCGCCGTCAGCACATTGAGGTAGTTGCCCAGGCCCGCGCCGTAGCGCTGCACGGCAATGTCGTAAGCCGATTCGGCCGCCTCCTGCGCATCACGCTGCTCGGCCTGCTGGCGCACCACCGACTGGGCGCTGGCGACCTGGTCGGCGACGTCATGCACGGCGTCGATCACAGTGGCGTTGTAGCTTTCGATCGCGGCATCGAGATCGGCGGCCTTGCCCCGCAGATTGGCGCGCAGGCGGCCGCCTTCGAAGATCGGCAGCCGCAGCGCGGGGCCGACGCCCCATTGCTCGCTGCCGCTCTTCAGGAGATTGTCGAAACCGATGGCCGAGAAGCCGGCGAAGGCGACGATGTTGATGTTGGGATAGAACTGCGTCTTCGCATAGGCGACATCCTTCGTGGCGGCCTCCACCCGCCAGCGCGCGGCGGCGATGTCGGCGCGCCGGCCCAGCAAGTCGGCCGGGATCGAAGGCGCAAGGGCCATGCCCTTGAGGCCGCCGAGCGTGGGCGCGACGAGCGCCTGCGTGGCGTTGGGACGGGCGACCAGCGCATCGAGGGCATGCTGGGTGAGCGCGATCTGTTCGTTCAGTGCTTCGATCTGCTGGCGCGCCTGCGGCAGGCCGCCTTCGCTCTGGCGCAGTTCGAGGCGCGTATCGAGGCCCGCGGACACGCGGTCACGCACCAGCTTGAGCGTTTCCTCGCGCTGCGCGAGCGTGCGCCTGGCCACCGCCAGCTGGCCCGTCAACCGAGCCCACTGCACGTAGCCGCGGGCGATGTTGCTCGCCAGCAGGACGCGCGCGGCATCGGCGTCGGCGGCCGCCGCGTTGGCCGCGCCGATCGCGCTGTCGAGCGCCGCACGGTTCTTGCCGAAGAAATCGAGTTCCCAGCTGCCGTTGAGTTGCAGCGTGCCGGTGTTCCGGATCGAGCCGCCGAGCGGCGGCGGATAGATGTAGTTGTTGCTGAACAGCTGACGCGTCATGTCGAGTTGCCCGTTGAGCTGCGGCTTGGTGTTCGACGCGGCGACCGTGATGCCGGCCTGCGCGCGGTCGAGGCGCGCGCGGGCGACCTGCAGGCTGGGGCTGCCCTCGAAGGCCTGGCCGATCAGCGTGTTGAGCTGGGCATCGCCGAAGGCAAGCCACCACTGGCTGTCGACCGGCGGCACGCTGGGCGCGGCGACCGCCGGGGCCGAAGCCGGCATCGCGCCGAGGCCGAGCGAGTCGGCGTCGCGCAGTTTCGCGTGCGAATCGATGCCGGCCATGTCGGCGCATCCGGCGAGCGCGATCGCCGCCGCGGCGGCGGCAACGGCGGTGAGGGAACGCAAGCTGCGCTCAGGAAGTAGCGGAATCATCTATTTCTCCACGGGCCGCCAGGGCCTGGGCGTTGTCGAGAATGCGGCGCAGATAGCCCTTGAGCTGCAGCCACTCCTCGGAGCTGAAGCCGGCAAGATACTCGTTCTGCATGCGGCTGAGGACATGGGGCAGCTGCTGCGCGGCGGCACGCCCCTCTTCTGTCAATTCGATGTTGACCACGCGCCGGTCGGAGACGGAGCGGACCCGCTTGCACAGGCCCTTGGTCTCCAGGCGGTCGAGCAGGCGGGTCATCGCGCCGGTATCGAGCTCGCACACGCGCGCGAGTTCGGCCACGGTGGTCGCGTGCCCGATGTGCAGCTTGTACAGGGGTGCCCATTGCGGAAAGGTCGGGCTGCCGGGCTCGCCCATCTGGCTGCTGATCGACTGCGTCACGGAAACCAGGATGCGCCGCATCATGTAGCTGATGCTCTCTTCGGAGCTGTAGTTCTCCGCCGTGTAGAAGGCGGGGATCGCGCCGGATCCGGCGGATGCGCGCGCCGGTGTCTGGGCCTCTGAACTCTTCGGGTGGGACATGCGGCGAATAATAGTTGTCATGACAGTTATTGTCAAGGCGACCTTTGTGCGGGCAAGCGTTGGCTAGAATCGCAGCCATGGCCTCCTCCGTGTCTCCCTCCGCCCCCAAGGGCTCCCCCAAGTCGCTTTCGGGCCTCGCTCCTTTCCTGCGCCCTTACCGCATCCAGATCGGACTGGCGGGGCTGTTCCTGGTCATGGCCGCGGTCACGACCCTGGTCTTCCCTATCGCCTTGCGCAGCCTGATCGACGGCGGCCTGGTCGCCGGGGACCGCGGCGGTCAGGCGATGGCATTGCGGGACCACTTCGTCGCCCTTTTCGCCGTCGCCGTGGCCCTGGGGCTGTTTTCGGCGGCGCGCTTCTATACGGTGAGCTGGCTCGGCGAACGGGTCACGGCGGACCTGCGCAATGCGGTCTACGCCCACGTGCTCCGGCAGAGCCCGGCGTTCTTCGAGACGACGCAGACCGGCGAGGTGCTGTCCCGCCTGACGGCCGACACGACGCTGGTGCAGACCGTGGTCGGGTCTTCGCTCAGCATGGGGCTGCGCAACGCGGTGATGGGGATCGGCGCTCTGGCGATGCTGGTCTGGACCAATCCCTATGTGATGGTGCAGGTCCTGGGCATCCTGGTGCTGGTGGTGCTGCCGAGCATGTGGTTCGGCCGGCGCGTGCGCAAGCTCTCGCGGGCCAGCCAGGACCGCGTGGCCGACTCGAGCGCGATCGCGGCCGAGGTGCTCAACGCCATCCCCGTGGTGCAGAGCTATACGGCCGAGGCCCGGGAGGCCGCCCGCTTCGATGCCTCGACCGACAGCGCTTTCCGCACCGCCGTGCGGCGCACGAAGGCGCGCTCGGTGCTCGTGGCTTTCATCATCATCGCGACTTCGGCGGCGCTGCTCTGGGGGCTGTACCAGGGGACGCAGGCCGTGCTGCGCGGCGACATCACCGCCGGCCACCTGGGGCAGACGGTGGTGTATGTGGTTATTCTCGCCAGCGCCGCGGCGGTGCTGGGCGAGGTCTATGGCGATCTGCTGCGCGCCGCCGGCGCGACCGAACGGCTGATGGAGCTTCTGCATGCGCGGTCGGTCATCGTGTCACCGGCGCAGCCGACGAAGGCGCCCGTTCCCGCGGCGGGAAGCGCCGTCAGCATGGAAGGCGTCAACTTCCACTATCCGTCGCGGCCGAGCATCCTGGCCCTGCGGGACTTCAGCCTTTCCGTGACCCCCGGCGAGACGGTGGCGCTGGTGGGGTCGAGCGGCGCGGGCAAGAGCACGGTGTTCCAGCTGCTGCTGCGCTATTACGACCCGCAGTCGGGCCGCATCGCGCTCGACGGGGTGCCGCTGGCGGAACTCTCGCTCGACGAACTGCGCAATCGCATCGGGCTGGTGCCGCAGGACGCGGTGATCTTCTCTGCCAGCGCGCTGGAGAACATCCGCTACGGCCGGCCGGACGCGAGTGTCGAGGAAGTGCACGCCGCGGCGCGTGCGGCCTTCGCCGACGGCTTCCTGCGGGCCCTGCCGGAAGGCTACGAGACCTTCCTCGGCGAGCGCGGCGTGCGCCTGTCGGGCGGGCAGCGCCAGCGCATCGCCATCGCGCGCGCGATGCTGAAGAATCCGCCGCTGCTCCTGCTCGACGAGGCCACCAGCGCGCTCGACGCCGAAAGCGAGCGCATGGTGCAGGCCGCGCTGGAATCCGCGATGACGGGCCGCACGACACTGGTCATCGCCCACCGTCTCGCGACCGTGCAGAAGGCCGATCGCATCCTGGTGCTCGAGCACGGCAGCATCGTGGAGCAGGGAACGCACGCGACGCTGGTCGCGCAGAACGGCGTCTACGCCCGCCTGGCGGCGCTGCAATTCACTTCTTAGGCTGAAGTTCCCTGAAGCGAATAACGAGATTCCCTTGTGACTCAAGCACTTGCTTGAGTTGGAGAGGGAGTTTTCTGTCTACGGCTTGATGTTTTGCACGAGCGCGAGGGCGCGCAGGTGCAGCGGTTGCGCGTTGGTGAGGAGCTCGAA
>NZ_JBFTPS010000076.1:0-25785 GCF_056398605.1 Variovorax sp. 01T432 | reverse complement strand
GTCGATCAAGGCCAGCAACGCTATGAAGAGCAGCAGCGCGAGCGATCTATCGCCGCACTCAAGCGCCGCGCCGCCGCGCTTGGCTTCCAGATCACTCAGACGCCGGTTGTCGCATGAATGCCCGCGTCTTCAGTTTTGTTTCTTGAGAGGGGAAAGAGGCGCCTATCAGCCAAGGAATGGCGTGAGGGGCTGCTCTATGCGTGCCTTTGGGGATTGCCCTTTGTCCTGGCGGTCGCGCTCGGCCTACAACTCACGTCGGCCGGACGCGCGGCGGCGATCGCGCCGACCCTGATGCCGGTATTTGCGGGCGCCTTCGCGCGGATCTTCCTGAAAGAGAAGCAGGGCAGCGCGCGGTGGTGTGGCTACCTCGCCATCATCATCGGACTGGTGTGCATGGTTGCAGGCGGTGTTTCCGCCCACGGTGGCATGAACCCGATGGGCCTCATCGCCCTAATGACTGCCGCCGCCATGTGGGCCGTCTACACGCTGCTTTTTCGGCGCAGCGCCCTGACACCTGTGCAGGCCGCGGCCCTGATCTGCTTCTGGTCGGCCGTCCTCTTCCTGCCGATCTATATTTTTGGCGGGCTCAGTCGCCTCGCAATGGCCTCGCCGAGCGAGATCGGCTTGCAGGCCGTCTATCAGGGTGTCCTGATGAGCGGCGTTGCGATCGTTTCCTTCAATCGCTCTGTCGCGCTTCTGGGCCCATCTGCGGCCACAGCCATCATCGCCCTGATTCCGGTCGTTGCTTCGTCGGCCGCCATTCCCGTACTTGGAGAGCTGCCGTCTGGTGGGGAGTGCGTTGCACTTGCCGTCGTTGTTGGCGGCGTACTTCTGGCAGCACGTCGTGCCCGTAAAGCAGCGAAGCCATCGATTTCCACAACCACGATGCATACACCATGATCCGGTTCTACTTTCATCCGACCCCCAACCCCGCAAAGATCGCGCTCTTTCTGGAGGAAACCGGTCTGGCCTACGAAGCGTTGCCGGTCGACACGAGCAAGGGCGAGCAGCATGCGCCGGCCTTTCGTGCGATCAATCCGAACGGCAAGGTGCCGGCCATCGTCGATACCGACGGGCCGGGCGGCAACGAAGCCAGGGTCTTCGACTCAACCGCCATCCTGATCTATCTGGCGGAAAAGACCGGCCAGCTCCTGGGCACGTCCGAGGATCGGCCGGAGTTGCTGTCCTGGCTGCTCTTCATTGCCTCGGGATTGGGGCCATTTTCCGGGCAGGCGGTGCACTTCCAGTTCGCCGCGCCCGACGGCTTAGACTATGCGGCCAATCGTTACCGCCGCGAGGCGGAGCGGCACTACCAGGTCCTCAACGATCACCTATCGGGACGCGACTTCATCGTCGGCAGCGGTTTCACGATCGCCGACATCTCCGCCTGGGGCTGGCTCGATCGCGCTTCCCGCGTACGCAAAGGCGCCGAGGATCCCCTGGGGGCCTTTCCCGAACTCAAGCGGTGGTTCGCAGGCGTGGATTCGCGTCCGGCGGTCGCTCGCGCCCGGGCGCTCGCCAAGAGCCATGCGTTCAAGGCGATCAACGACGAGGAGACCAAGCGTGCGCTCTTCCCGTCGAACTATCCCCCTGCATCGGCGCAAGGAATTTGAAATGGAGCTGAAGAACAAGCGAGTCCTCATCACGGGGGGATCGGGCGGGATCGGCCTCGCATTGGCCCGTGCGTTGATCGCGCGAGGCGCCAGGGTGGTCATCACGGGAAGGCGCAGAAGTGTCCTGGGTGATGCGCTGCGCAGCCTTGACTCGGCGACGGGCGTCTGCGCTGACATGGGAAGTCCCGAGGGACGCCCGGCCACGCTGGACCAGCCGATACAGATGCGCGGACTCGACATCGTCGTCAACAACGCCGGCGGCGTGCGGGCTGGCCGGCAGGAGAACACCACAGAAGCCGATATCGAGCAGATGGTGACCGTCGATCTGCTCGCGCCCATCCTGCTGACCCGCGCGGCGATACCCGCCCTGTGAGCGAGCGGAGATGCCATGATAGTGAACGTCGCCTCCGGCATCGCCCCGGTCGGCGCACCTTTCTATGTGACCTACGCGGCTGTCAAAGCGGGTCTGGCTCGCTTCGGCGAAGCGCTCAGGCGCGAGCTCAAGGGCGAAGGCATTCATGTGTCGACGGCTTACCCTGGAGGCACGGACACGCCGATGATGAAATCCAATCGAGCACGCCCCGAACTGGGCTTCTCACGCGAGCCTGCTTCAGCGGTAGCCGGTGCCAGGGATCGACAGGAACGCTTTCGAGGTCATCCGAGGCGGCGAGGCGCGAACCCAGATGATCGCGCTCAACCGCAACGATCCGGCAGCGGTCGATGCAAGATTCCTGACGCTTAAGAGCGCGGTCAAGGACCACAGCGCACTGTGACGACGCGGCATCAACCACCGCATCCACTCACGAAACCAACCACGAACCGATCCAGGAACGATCATGGCGCGCCCCAGAGAGTTTGACGAAGCAGCGGCCCTCGATGCCGCGATCCAATGCTTCTGGTCGAGGGGCTACGAAGCCACCTCGGTGCGGGACCTGGCCGACGCGATGGGTATCGCCGGCCCCAGTCTGTACAACACGTTTGGCGACAAACGCACGCTGTACCGACAGGCGCTCGATCACTATGTCGAGCGAGGCTTTTGCGATAGGGTCCGGCGCTTCGAGTCCCAGCTGGCACCCCGTGCCGCCATCGGTGCGTTCTTCGATGAGATCATCGAATTGTCGCTGGCCGATGACGAGCGCAAGGGATGCATGATCGTCAACTCGGCGCTGGAGCTGGCACCCCACGATACGGAGTTTCAGGCTGCGCTGGCCACTGTCCTGCGCGACATGGAGACCTTCTTCCATCGCTGCGTCAAGGCCGGCCAAGATGCCGGCGCGATCAACACCACGTTGCCGGCCGATGATCTCGCTCGGATGCTGCTCGGCTTGCTGATGGGATTGCGTGTCCTCGCGCGCTCGCGGCCGGAACCGGAATTGCTGCGCGGGCTTGTCCGGCCCGCATTGGCGCTGCTCGATGGCGCCGGCACATCTCAACGACGAAGTCACAAATGATCGACCTCTACTATTGGCCCACGCCCAATGGCCACAAGGTCACGATGTTTCTGGAGGAGGCCGGTCTCGAATATCGCATCCATCCTGTCGACATCAGTGCGGGCGATCAGTTCAAGCCGGAGTTCCTCGCGTTCGCGCCGAACAACCGGATGCCGGCGATCATCGACATGCAGCCGGTCGACGGCAGGAAGCCTGTGACCGTCTTTGAATCGGGCGCCATCCTGGTCTATCTCGCGGAGAAGACAGTTCGCTTCCTGCCAACCGACCTGCGCGGACGCAAGGCTGTGCTGGAATGGCTTTTTTGGCAGGTCGGAGGACTCGGGCCCATGGCCGGTCAGAATCATCACTTTGGCATCTATGCGCCCGAGAAGATCCTCTATGCCATCACGCGCTACGTCAACGAGACCAACCGCCTGTACGGTGTGCTCGACCGACGTCTGGCCGTGCAGGAATATCTCGCCGGTGAAGCCTATTCGATCGCAGACATGGCGACCTACCCCTGGGTGGTGCCGTGGAAACGTCAGCAGCAGCAGCTCGACGATTTCCCCAATCTGCGGCGATGGTTTGATGCGATTCGCAATCGTCCCGCGACGATAAGGGCCTATGCGCGCGGCGAGCCTTTCGCATCGCGCCCTGCGGTGACGGAGGAAGGCAAGAAGCTTCTCTTCGGTCAAACAGCCGCGGGCCCGCAGGCGCGCTGATACGTTCATGGTGGACACACCAGCGATTACTCAAAGTCAATGGCAATCACGCGACGTGGGCGTGCACCAGACGCTACAGGGATCTCGGGAATTCGTGGAGATCTTTCGAGGCGCGGGCATGATATCGCTATGACCATCGAACCGTGGGCTGACGCCCAGCTATCTGAAGATCTTCTTCGGCTTGCTCAGGGCGGTGAGAGCAAGACTGTGGAATTCAAGCGATAGCTGCCAAAGCAGGTGCGGGACCTTGCCAAGGAAATCGGGGCTTTCGCTTCCAGCAGCGGGGGCCGACTCCTTCTTGGAGTGGCAGATGACCGCTCGATTCCAGGAGTCGAAAATGCACATGACCCAGCGGTTCGAGATGATCTCGGTAGGAGAATCGTGGGCGTTTGCCTGATCATCGATCCCCCCGTCCGCCCGACGATCGGCTGGACATCGGCAAATGGGATCGGCGTTCTCGCCGTCACTGTCGAGAAGGGTTCAGAGCCTCTGTACTACGTGAATTCGCGCGCGTACATCCGGCACGGCACAGTCTCCCGACCGGCGACGGCCTCAGAAGTTCGCGCTGCCTTGACAGCATCCACGCCCGGGGAGGCCGCAGAAGGACCCAAGAATCATCCGGAGCTGTCTGCGCTGGCCGACGTGCTCGCCAACGTGCGACGCTGGAGCGATACGGACTCCGAGATGCGAAGCCTGAAAACCTGGATTGAAGATTGGTCGGCAGATGCGGAGTCTTATGGGGTTTATGCGTCAAAGCTGCGCGACCTGTCCGTCTCCCGACTGGGCCATTGACAGCGCACTGCGGTCCCCAGGTTGCGGGCAACTTCATCCAGACGCTGGCGCTGACGGACGTTGCCACCGGATGGACGGAGTGCGTGCCCGTACTGACGCGCGACAGCACCCTGGTAATCGACGCCATCGGCCGCGCTCGCGCTCTATTCCCGTTCCCAATTTGCGGCGTGGACTTCGACAACGAAAGCGTCTTCATGAACGAGCGCGTCGTGGAATGGTGCCGTTTGCAAGGACTTGAAATCACACGATCGCGCGCCTACCGCAAGAACGATCAAGCCTGGGTCGAACAGAAGAACGGCGCCATCGTACGCAGGTTGGTTGGCTACGGCCGCTTTGAAGGCCTGGAGTCCCTGTACGCACTGACCAAGCTGTACGCCGCGGCCCGCATCCACACGAACGTATTGCAACCGTCTTTCAAGCTGCGCAGCAAGTCTCGGATAGGTGCCAAGGTCGTCAAGCGATACCATCCCCTCTGCCGCCAGCCAACCGGGTGCTGGCACATGGTGCGATCGGAGCGGCGCCCAACAGCAGGTTGGCGCAAATGCTGGCAACTGCAGACCCCGTCGTGCTTCTGAATGAGATCCAGGCTGCTCAAGAGGACCTGGGACGCCGAGTAGACCACCGCGAAGTCGCGGGTGCTATTAGAAGCGCCCATGAGGTCATCAGTGCCCCAGCGCCCGGCACGACCGCCGAAGGCGGAGAGTGCCGCGCGATTCATCGTCGACCCTATCGGCATATCAAGCCCGCACCTCGAAAGCCGCGCATGTTGGACGCCTAAGAAGATCAAACTCGCAGCTGGCTGCAGCGACAACCCGGAATGACGGCCGTGGAAATCCTCGACCGGCTGCGAGAACTCGCGCCCGGAAACAACTCGGCAGCGGCAGCGGCGATCTAAGGGGGCCAGGCGCTGCGCGCCTGGCGACAAATTAGAAAAATGAAGCATAGAGGTGGGCGGTGGACAACGCTTCGCGTTGACCACCGCCTGGACATGGCGGGCTGAGAAGGCAACCCTCACCGCCTTCGGCGCCGCGTTGACCACCCCGGCAATGCTCGCCGGCATGGACAACGCTCGGCGCTTCAGCGAGATCGTGGACGACTGAGATACGATGAACCCTTCACTCGCGTGCTTCCGTGATCGTCCACGATCACCTTGAAACACCCTCCGCGATCACGCTGAAATCAGCGTCCACGATCGCTGAAATGCGCACCACGGCGAGGGCCTCCCCGTCATCGAGCCCCCTTTCCGCGACGAGGTTGCACCAAGTACGTGCGCCTACGTATTAACACGGACGGGCCCCATGCTTATTCTCCATTAGATCTCGGAACCTCGGATCGGTTTCGGTCTGGAAGTGTGACGCGAAACTGGGCTCACCACCAAGCAAATAACAATGCGATTTGATTTTTTTCGGCGACCAGAATCCAGACACAGCGAGGATGGCGATCACGCCGCCGTGGCGGCGGAGACCATTCCATCAACTCAAGGCGACGCGGGCGGTTTCGTGACCTACGCACTGCACCTGGACGCACAAAAACGCGTTAGGGGTTACAGGCTTGCTTGGCGCACGGCCTCACAGAATGGCGAATCGAACGCCTCGCAGAACTTCCGGTCTCTGATTTCCTGCATTGCGATGAACCTCAACACCCCAAAGACAGGTTGGCGCCTTGGTGGTCTGGTCCTTTTCTTCGACCTCACAGCCGATGGCCTGTTCCTGGAGGAGCTGCAGGCGCTGCCGCCGGTGAACGTCGTCCTGTGCATCGGCATGGACATGCTGATGGCCGGGGACATCCGGCCGATGCTGCAATTTCTTCACGCGCAGGGGTACGGCTTCATGCTGTGCGGCGCGAATATGCTGCCTGAAGACCCTGAAGCGCTTGTTCTCATCACCCACATGGACGTAGGCGAGGGGTGTCCCGACCTGGTCGCAAGCCTGAACCAAGAGCGAAAACCGGGAATGCCCGTCATCCAGCCCATTGCCACGCGCATGGCGAGCTGGCAGGCTTTTGACGCGTGCGCTGCGCGCGCCGACGTTTTTGTGCCGGGGAGCCAGGCCATCGCAGCGGCGAACGAAACGGGCGCGAGTCTGCAGCCGGAAGCCATGTTGATCGTTCGCCTGATGCAGATGATCCAGCGCAACGAAGATGTGCGGACCATCGAGGCTGCGCTCAAGCACGACGTCGCGCTGACTTATCGACTGCTGCGCCACATCAACTCGCCGGCCTTCGGCATCGGCGTCGAGATCCAGTCCCTGCACCATGCGGTGCCGATGCTGGGCTACTCCCCCTTATTTCGCTGGCTTTCCATGCTGCTTGCAACGAGCAACAAGGCCAGCTTGGCCTTCATGACCAAGAAGGCCATCATGCGCGGGCGCTTCGTCGAACTCATGGGACAGGGCCTGTTGGCGCCCGACGACGCCGACAACCTGTTCGTGGTCGGTATGTTTTCCCTGATCGACCGCCTGCTCGACGTCTCGATGGAAGAAGTGCTCGACAAGGTCCAGCTTTCCGAAGCGGTGCAGCAGGCCATCCTCACACGCACCGGCATCTACGGCCATTTTCTCGCCTTGGCCGAATCTTGCGAGGTCGACGCCAGCAAGGCCGCCGAGCTGTCGGAGTCGCTTTTCATGAGCGCGGACAAGGTGAATGCCGCGCACCTGTCGGCCCTGGCATGGGCCCAAGACGTGAGCCCCGCGGAAGTCACGTACTAGGCATATCGCGCAGCAATACGGCTTGATCTGGATGATCGGCTGGGTGCGCGACCGAGGACGCGCAGTCCCTGGGCGGACGGCGAAACTCTTGCAATGTGCTCGCTTTGCGCGAGCGGGCCGACCCTATTTGAAACGCATGGCTGGATTAGCAACAACATGATCGACAAGAGCCTCAGAATTTTGGTTGTGGATGACTTCCCGACCATGCGCCGTATCGTGCGCAACCTGCTGAAGGAGCTCGAGTTCACGAACGTTGACGAAGCTGAGGACGGCGTCGCGGGACTGGCGAAGTTGCAAGGCGGCAACTACGCCATCGTCGTGTCAGACTGGAACATGCCCAACATGGATGGCCTTACCCTGTTGAAGACGATTCGCGCCGATCCCAAACTGGCGAAGCTCCCCGTGCTGATGGTGACTGCGGAGGCCAAGAAGGAAAACATTATTGCCGCCGCGCAGGCGGGTGCGAACGGCTACGTCGTGAAGCCTTTTACCGCAGCCACACTGGAAGAAAAAATTACCCGAATTTTCGAAAACGTGAACAGGGCGGCTGCCTGAAAATGATCAACCATACGAACCGACTCACCCGGCAGTTCAGCGAGATCGGACAAGGACGCCACTGATGTCAGATCCTCAAGACGAGGGCGACGACTTCGATCGCCGAATGGCTGGCTTCGTCGTAGCCACTGCCGATCAGAGCGATCCTCTCATCGACGAGTCGGTGAAGGAGTTGCTACGCGTCGTGCGCGAGGTCTTGGCGATAGATGTCGCATTCGTGTCCCGCTTCGAGAGGAGTCAGCGCATTGCGGAATTGCCGACGTTTCCATTCCCCGTTGGCGCCCACCTGAGTACGCCGATCGTGGGGGCCGACGGCAGCACCTACGGGGCCCTCTGCTGCTTCAGATTCACATCCAGCGAATCACTGACCGCAGTGCGTGATCTGAAGCGACTGCAAATGGCAGCCCGACTCGCCGCGAAGGTGGTCGACCAGGCCAAGGCGGGGGAACGATGCTCTTGATGCCCCTTCCAGGCCGCCGCGGCTCGCGCCGAAGTCCTACATCGGCCGACACCTTCGATCCGACTGGTAGCTCATGACAAAGCGCCATGGTTACCCAATTCCTCTACATCATTTCGTCCGCCTTTACATCAACGATGGCTGGACATTCCGCTTCTTCCTGCGTGTTGCACCGGCGAAAGGCAGCGTTGACGGTTTCGCCGATATCCATCGATCTGGCCTCCTCCTTCAACGGGTGTTTTCACCCATGGCTACATTTGAGCGCGAAGATCTGCTGGAAATGCTCTTTATTCGATGCGCGGCTTGGGTTCGCCAACAGAAAAGCAGCCGCTGTCCCGAGACGGTGCGGGGGAGCGCCGCGGCAAGGGCCTGTGAGCCTCGCTCAGGCCTATCGGAAGGGCTATTGCGCAAACCTGCTTCTGGGCGCCATGAGTGCGCATTTGAGGCGTCACGCCGCCAACGATGACCTGCGACATGGTCAGCATCGGATTGACCCCCGCCGACTTGGGCCGTACGGCGGCTCTTCAGCCGATTGTGAATGTGGCCGACAGGGGGATCTGGGCGCATGAGGCCTTTGTGTGCGGCTCGCCGGAGAAGGCGCTGCGGAGGTCTTTGCACGGTTTGGCCCTGAGAAATGCTTCGCTTTCGACCAGCCCTGTCGCGTCAAAGCAATCGAATAAGCCTCCGGCTGAATATGGAGTCGAGCCTTAGCCTCAATGTGCTTCCCCAAGACATCTGCGCCCACGGCGAATGCTTCAGCAGCGCCGTGGCGAATCGGCGCTGGTTTTTCTGGGTTCGGGCTGTTTGCCGGTTTCCAGCCCGATATCGTCAAGATCGATATCGGATTGATACGCAACATACACACCGATTTCGTCCAGCGAGCCATCGTGAAAGGCCTTGCCGCCACTTGCGCGGAACTCGCTATCAAGGTGGTTGCAGAAGGCGTCGAGGCACCGGAAGAAGTGCAAATGCAGCGCGAACTTGACATCTCGTTCTTTCAAGGCTATCTCTTCGCCAGGCCCGTCGAGGGGGCAGATACGGCAAGCTCTTCGCCTGCATCTTGAGGCAAACCTCAGTCACTCCCAGACGGCTCGAGCGCTGGGCATCCCGAAGGCCACGGTGGGTAAGTACGCCCGCCGGGGCCGCGCGGCCGGCGTGGACTGGAGCGTCGCACAGGGCCTGAGCGACGAGGACCTCGAAGGCCGGTTTGTCTAGGCCCTCAGCGCCGTTAGCACTTCCTCGAGCATCTTCTTGGCGTCGCCGAAAAGCATGCGGTTGTTGTCCTTGTAGAACAGCGGATTGTCCACGCCCGCATAGCCGGAAGCCATGCCGCGCTTCATCACCACGGATGTCCTGGCCTTCCACACTTCCAGCACCGGCATGCCTGCGATCGGGCTGCCCGCGTCGTCCTGAGCCGCCGGGTTCACGATGTCGTTGGCACCTATCACCATGGCCACGTCTGTGGCCGGGAAGTCCTGGTTGATCTCGTCCATTTCGAGCACGATGTCATACGGCACCTTGGCCTCGGCGAGCAGCACGTTCATGTGGCCCGGCATGCGCCCCGCGACCGGGTGGATGCCGAAGCGCACGTTCACGCCCTTGTCACGCAACAGCTTCGTGATCTCGGACACGGTGTGCTGCGCCTGCGCTACCGCCATGCCGTAGCCGGGGATGATGATGACGTTCTTGGATTCGCGCAGCAGCTCGGCTGTATCGACCGCGCTGACAGGTGACACTTCGCCCGCAGGTTGCGCCGCTTCACGCTTGGCCGTCGGTGCGCCTCCGCCGGTGCCGAAGCCCCCGACGATCACGCTCAGAAAGTTGCGGTTCATCGCGCGGCACATAATGTATGACAGGATCGCGCCCGAGGAGCCGACCAGCGCACCCACCACGATCAGCAGATCGTTGCTCAGCATGAAGCCCGTGGCGGCGGCAGCCCACCCCGAGTAGCTATTGAGCATGGAGACCACCACCGGCATGTCCGCGCCGCCGATGGCCATCACCATGTGTACGCCGAACAGCAGCGCGGCAACCGTCATCACGAGGAGCGGCGTCATGCCGGCCTGAATGGTCTCTGCATGCAGCAAAGAGTGGCCGAGCCAGATCACGACCAGTAACCCAGCCAGGTTGAGCCAGTGACGGGCCGGCAGCAGCAGGGGCTTGCCGCCGATCTTGCCGGAGAGCTTGCCGAAAGCGACGATGGAGCCGGAAAAGGTCACCGCGCCGATCAGGATGCCGATGTAGATCTCGATCTCGTGGATGGACTTCTCGGCCGCCGTCGAGAAGGCGATCGACGTGTCGACGTAGCTGGCGAAGCCGACCAGGCAGGCTGCCAGGCCCACCAGGCTGTGCATCAGCGCGACCAGCTCCGGCATCTGCGTCATCTGCACCTTCTTGGCAGCGAGCAGGCCGACGGTGGCGCCGATGACCAGGGCCACGACGACCCACGGATAGCCGGCCGGCGTCACGCGCGGTCCGAACACCGTGGCCAGCACGGCGAGCGCCATGCCGACCATGCCGAAGACGTTCCCGCGGCGGGCTGTCTCCGGATTGGACAGGCCCCCCAGGCTCAGGATGAATAGGATGGTGGAACCGATGTAGGAGACAGTGGCGAGGTTTGAGTTCATGTGCTTGCCTGCCTCATTTGCGGAACATCGCCAGCATGCGTCGCGTGACTGCGAAGCCGCCGAACATGTTGACGACCGTGAGCGCGAGGGCGAACACGGCGAGGGCCAGGATCAGCTGGTTCTGCCGGTCGTTGGCGGTGCCGGCCAGCGGGGGCGCCACCTGGATCAGTGCCCCGATAGCGATAATTGAGGAGATGGCATTGGTCACGCTCATGAGCGGGGTGTGCAGTGAGGGCGCCACGTTCCAGATCACCATGTAGCCTACGAAGCAGGCGAGCACGAACACGACGAAGTGCGACAGGAATGTCGCGGGCGCGTACAGGCCCACCAGCAGGAGGAACAGCGCGCCGACGCCGAACACAATGACCAGCGACTTGGCGGACATGGGCTCACTGGCGCCGTGGCCATGGGCTTTCGGTACTGCCAGCGGTGTCGCGGCCGCCTTGGGCTTGGCGGCCGCCGCCGCCGGGATCTTGGGCGGCGGCGGCGGCCAGGTGATGTTGCCTTCCTTGACCACCGTGAGGCCGCGGATGGCGTCGTCGTTCATGTTGACATCTATGCGGCCGTCCTTCGTCTTGCACAGCTCCTCGGCCACGCGCAGCAGGTTGTTCGAATAGAGCGTGGACGACTGCTTGGCCAGGCGGCTCACCAAGTCGGTGTAGCCGATAATGGTGACGCTGTGTTTCACCACGGCCTGTCCGGGCTCGGTCAGTTCGCAGTTTCCGCCCTGCTCGGCGGCCATGTCGACGATCACGCTGCCCGGCTTCATGCTGCGCACCATGTCCGCGGTAATCAGCTTGGGCGCCGGTTTGCCGGGGATCAGCGCGGTGGTGATGATGATGTCGGCGTCCTTGGCCTCGCGCGCGTACATCTCGCGCTGCGCCTGCTGGAAGCCCTCAGTCATCACCTTGGCGTAACCGCCGCCGCCCGAGCCGTCTTCCTCGTACTCAACCTTGACGAATTCGCCCCCCAGCGAGGCCACCTGGTCGGCCACCTCGGCGCGCGTGTCGTTGGCACGCACGATCGCGCCCATGTTGGCCGCGGTGCCGATCGCGGCTAAGCCTGCCACGCCAGCGCCGGCGATGAAGATGCGTGCCGGGGGGATCTTGCCGGCGGCGGTCACCTGACCATTGAAGAAGCGGCTAAAGACATTGGCGGCCTCGATCACGGCGCGATAGCCGCTGATACTCGCCATTGAGGTCAAGGCATCCATCTTCTGGGCGCGCGAGAGCTGGCGCGGCAGCGAGTCGATCGCCAGCACAGTCGCTCGGCGCGTAGCCAGCTGCTGCATCAGTTCGGGGTTCTGCGCGGGCCAGATGAACCCGACCAGCGTCGTGCCCTCTCGCAGCAGGCCCGCTTCCGCCGGCGTCGGCGGGCGCACCTTGAACACGATATCAGCGCGCGACCAGAGCTGCGCCGCCTCCGGCACCACCTCGGCGCCCGCGGCACGGTAGGTTTCGTCTGCAAAGTTGGCCGCATCGCCAGCGCCGCGTTCCACCGCGACCATGAAACCGAGCCTCACGAGCTTGGCAACCACGTCCGGGACGGCGGCGACGCGCTTCTCGCCCGGCGCCGTTTCCTTCGGGACGCCGATCAGCGAGTTTCTCGCAATCCCTTGTGGAGCAACCTCATAGGTCGCTGGTTCTGGGTACATCAGCCGAACCACCCGTGCCTCGTTCGTTAGATCGCGTAAAGCCGCATCCCCGGTGGTCTGGCCCGCGTCGTTCATGCCTGCCGGATTCTTCGTCATCTGTTTCTCTCCTGTTCTACGTCAAACCATTTGTTCCAAAGCCCTGGCCAGCGTCGCTGCCGAGGCATTCAGCATCGCCCCTGCCGCTTCGATGAGCGCCACCTGGGTCGTCGTCTTGATTTGGAACCGCGGATGCAGATGCGCGGCGCAGACCGCGCATGAGGCCAGGCCATTCGCTCTCGATGTGCACTGCCGCCATAGCACTTGCGAGCTGCCCGGCGCGCTCACCACAGTTCGCTCATCAGCGCCGCGAACTCCCCGGTGGCAGGATGCAAATCGACGTCGCGTCCGGCGACGCACACGCGCACCATGGTGGTACCAGGCGATGAGAACACCAAGGCGTCCAGCAAGCGTGGCCCGGGGACGCCGGCAAGCGCCGCTGAAGACGGATCTGGCACGCAGAAGTCGGCGCGTTGCCCCACCGCCAAGCCGCCGCAGGGTTGACCGGCCGCCCCGCTGCCGCCGTTCAACGCACCGTTGAATAGAACGCCTGCGGTGCTGTCCGCCCCCGCGGCACGCGCGGCCACGTTCCGTTCGCGCAAGCTCAGACGTTGCGAGTACTCAAGCAGGCGAAGCTCCTCAATGGGGCTTCGGGTGACATTGCTGTCTGAGCCGATAGACCAGCGGCCTCCGATCTCGAGCCAGCCTCGCAGGTCGAAGAAGCCGTCGCCCAGGTTCGCCTCAGTGCTTGGGCATATCACGATCGAGGCGTCCAGCTCCCTTACCATCGCCATCTCCTCCAGCGTGCTCCGTGTGGCGTGCACCAGGTTCCAGTGCTGGTCGACGCTCACGTGGTCCAAGAGCCATTCGATCGGGCGCTGACCATGCCACCGTATGCAATCCTCGACCTCCAGCTGTTGTTCGGCGATGTGGATGTGTACCGGCATGCGGCCCTCACGGGCAGCCGTCACTACGTCGGAGAAAACGCCCTCATCGACGGCGCGCAGGGAATGCAGGGCGATTCCCGCTGTGATGTTGCGCGAGTCGGAGCCAGCCTGCCGCACTTCCGCCGCGATCCGCAGCACCGATTCCGGTGTCGAGGCAAAACGGCACTGGTCCTCTGTCAGCCCCTTAGCGCCAAATCCGGACCGCATGTACAACGTGGGCAGCAATGTCAGGCCGATGCCCGTACGCTGCGCCGCGCGCACAAGCGCCAGCGACATCTCCAGCGGAACCGCGTAGGGAGTGCCGTCAACGTCGTTGTGCAGGTAGTGGAACTCGCAGACCTGCGTGTAGCCCGCGCGCAGCAGCTCCGTGTAGAGAAACGCGGCGATGGTCTCCAACTGCTCGGGCCCGATGCGCAGCGCTGCAGCATACATGCGGTTGCGCCAGCTCCAGAAGTCATCGCGACCGGGCGCCGCGCACTCGGCCAGACCCGCAATGGTGCGCTGGAATGCGTGACTGTGCGCGTCGACGAGGCCCGGCAACACGGGTCCCTCCAGCACCTCCGCTCCGGTGCGATCGGCTTCGCTGCAGCCGACGATCACCTGCGACCACAACCCGTCCGTGCCCACCTCCAGTAGCACGTCATGCGCCCACGCACCGGCCACCCACGCCTGCGCGGCGAAGAAGCGGCGCGCTTCAGTCATGCAGCTCGCGGCACGCCTGCAGCGCCGTCTCCACCATTGAGCGCACCACCGGCCGC
This sequence comes from Variovorax sp. 01T432, assembly GCF_056398605.1. NCBI lineage: Bacteria > Pseudomonadati > Pseudomonadota > Betaproteobacteria > Burkholderiales > Comamonadaceae > Variovorax > Variovorax sp. 01T432. Next base: position 11,489 of record NZ_JBFTPS010000076.1, on the reverse strand, counting down.
ACTTGTCTCGCACACTCGTCGATCCAGTCGAACGGCAACTCCTCGCGCATGTAGGTGCACTGGCACATCTCCATCTGCACGGCATGCACGTTCTCAGCGGGCCGGCCGTAGCGGCGCGTGATGTAGCCGCCCTTGAAGCGGCCGTTCAGCACATGGGTGAAGCGCGGGTCCCTCGATGCGGCGCGGATCGCGGCATCGGGAATGGACGCATGCGCGGCCTCGCCGCCCGCCGTGCCGATGTTCAGGTCCGGCAAGCGGCCCTCGAACAGCCACGGGATCTCGGCGCGGATGCTGTGCCCGCCCCACGGCAGGACGAAGCCGTGCGCCTGCCGAATGCGATCGAGTTCGATCCGCAGCGCTTGGTGGTAGGGCCGCCAGTAGAGGTCCAGCCGTTCGCGGCGCTGCACTGCGTTGACGGCACAGCTCTCGCAATAGATCGATTCGCCGGTGAAGAAGCGCGTCAGGCATAGCTCGGTGTTGGACGCGCCTGGGTACATCGGCAGGTCGTCGGGCGACCGGTTCAAGTCGATGACGTAGCGCGAGAACTTCGGCTGGAGCACGCTCGCGCTGAGTTCGTCCGCGAATGCACAGGGCCGGTCGAGGTGCCAATCGGTGTCTTCCACCGCGAGTGCGCGCTCGACGTACGAGCCGCACAGAGCTTCCGGGAACTCGGTGCCCATGTGCGGGATGCTCACGAGCAGGGGCTGGCTGCCATTGCGCAAGGAAAAAGTCATGCGAGAAGTCCTGCGATGAAAGTGGCGCGCCGGGGATTCGCTCTGAGCGCATAGCAAAGTTCGGCGGGGTTCGCCGCGTCCCACAGGACGAAGTCAACGCGCAGACCGGCCGCGAGAACGCCGCGGTCAGCGAGGCCAAGGGCCTTCGCCGCGTTGCGCGTGACGCCGGCCAGCGCCTCCTGCGGCGTGAGGAGCAATAGTGTGCAGGCCATGTTCAGCATCAGTAACAGCGAGTTGCAGGGCGAGGTCCCCGGATTGCAGTCGGTGGCGACGGCCATAGGCACGCCATGACGGCGCAGCAGGCCGATCGGCGGCACCCGCGTTTCGCGCAGAAAGTAGAAGGCTCCAGGCAGCAACACGGCGACGGAGCCGGCGCGCGCCATGGCGCGGGCGCCGTCCTCCGACAGCCATTCGAGGTGGTCGCAGCTGAGCGCACCGTACGACGCAGCCAATTCCGCGCCTCCGGTGTCGCTCAATTGTTCCGCGTGGAGCTTCACCGGCAAGCCGAGAGCGCGTCCTGCCTCGAACACACGCAGCGTCTGCGCGGGCGAGAAGCCGATGGATTCGCAGAATGCATCGACCGCGTCAACCAGCCCCTGCGCGTGCAAGAGCTGCAGGATGCGGCAGACCTCAGCAACGTAGTCGTCGGCGCGCCCGGTGAACTCCGGCGGCAGCGCATGAGCACCGAGGAAGGTGGTGCGCACAGTCACGTGCTCCACCTCTCCGAGCCGCCGCGCGACGCGCAGGCACTTCGCCTCGGCTTCCTCGCTCAGCCCGTAGCCGGATTTGATCTCGATCGTGGTGACACCTTCCGCGCGCAGCTCGCGTAAGCGCCGGCGCGATTGAACGAGGAGACCTTCCTCGTCAATCACACGGGTCGCGCGCACGGTCGACTGGATGCCGCCACCGGATCGCGCGATTTCTTCGTAGGTGGCTCCATTCAGCCGTGCCTCGAACTCGGTGGCGCGATTGCCGGCGTAGACAAGATGGGTGTGGCAGTCGACGAGGCCCGGCGTCAGTAGTCCGTCCTCCGCGTCGTGAATCTCGGAGCCGTTGCGCAATTCCGGAGGAAGATCCTGGCGCCGGCCGACCCAGGTAATCTGGCCGCCGCGCACCGCCACGGCGCCGTCTTCGATCATCCCGTATGGCGCCGCCACATTGGCGGCCATTGTTGCGACGCGTGCGTTTTCCCAGATTTGGACTCTCAACGTAGTACCTCCGCCCGGGGTGCATCCTGACCACGGACGGCGCCGGTCAGCGGACGGTCCTGCAGGCGCGACGCAAAGTACGCGACGGGCAGTTCGATGGCTTCGCTGCCGAAGATGACCTGCGCGCCTTGCGCGTGTGCATCGACGGCCACAGGGCCTGGTGCGTTCGTTGAGACTGCTTGCGATCCGCGCACGCGACCAATCTCGCCTTTGGCCAGTGCCGCCATCAGGTTGAAGTGGCGCGTTGCGCCGCCGAGCAGCGCGCATTCCATGGGCTCTCTTCCGTCGAATAGGAACGGCTCGCTCTCCATCGTCAGCCGATAAGCCGGTCCGCGCGCGCTGCGCGCTGCGCGCTCGCCTTCGAGCACCGCGAACCAACGCTCGATTGCCTCGAAACGCGAGAAAGGGCCGTCTGCCTTCACGTCCCCCACGGAGATGCGCACCTGCCACTCGTTGCGCATTGGCCATGTGAGCAACTCGCGGGTGAGGCGACTGCCATTGCGCCATAACCCCGAGGCAACGCTCGCCATATGAACGATGGACCAGCTCATGCCTGAAACTGACCGCTGAGGCTGTACCGGGAGCTCGGATACACCTGGCGCGCAACACTTGCGACGTGCGGACCGCTGACGGTGCGTCGCATCATGACAAGGCAAGGCTCGTTCGGACCGATGTCCAACGCCCGACTCTCTTCGGCGTTCGGCAAGGAAGCCTCGATCGAGTAGCTCGCCTCGGTCACCGGCGCATGCCGCAGCAGGTGCAGCGTGGGCGACTCCTTCATGAAGTCTGCATGGAGATATTGCGGCGCCGCCTTGGGATTGACGTACCGGTCCTCGTAGACGATCGGCACGCCGTTTTCCAAATGGATCATGACCGTGTGGAACACTGGCGCGCCCTTGCGGACTGCGAGCGACTCCGCCACCTCCGCGCCAGCCTTCACCTGCGCGGCTTCCATCACTCGGGTAGTTGGCACGTGGCCGCGCGCCAGAACCTCCTCATGGATGTCGCGGATGACCAGCTGAGACGAAATTCGGTGCAGCTGCGCCACACGCGTGCCGGAGCCCTGAAGGCGGGTGACCAGGCCTACTGCGGCGAGTTCGCGCAGTGCGCGATTGGCAGTCATGCGGCTAATAGAAAAGCGACTCATCAGCGCCGCTTCGCTCGGTACCATGTCGCCGGGGCGCCACTCGCCGCTCGCAATGTGTTGCCGGATCCATTCCTTCACTTGGTCGTACGCAGGTCGTTCCGTTTTTTTCATGCGGGGAATCATAACCCGGTTGACACAGCTTGTATAGACAAGTAGGCTCCGAACTGTCGACTTTGTATAGACAACTTGCCGAACCCGACCAACCCCATGAATCCGACCATGTCCGACCTCTCGCAACCTCCGTTCCCCGCATCGGCGGCGCGCCCGGTGCACGCACCGCAAGGCAACCAGCTCAGCTGCGCCGATTGGCAGCTAGAGGCTGTCTTTCGCATGATCCAGAACAACCTCGATCCGTCAGTGGCCGAGAACCCGAACGAGTTAGTGGTCTACGGTGGCATCGGCAAGGCCGCTCGCAACTGGCCTGCGTTCGATGCCATCCTCGCCACGCTGCGACGCATGAAGTCGGACGAGACCCTGCTGGTCCAATCCGGCAAGCCGGTAGGCGTGTTCCGCACGCATGTGGGCGCCCCGCGGGTGCTGATTGCCAATTCGAACCTAGTGCCGAAGTGGGCGACGTGGGAGCACTTCAATGAACTCGACCGAAAGGGGCTCATGATGTACGGGCAGATGACCGCCGGCAGCTGGATCTACATCGGCAGCCAAGGCATCGTGCAGGGCACGTACGAAACGTTCGTGGAAGCCGGACGCCAGCACTATGGCGGCGATCTCTCCGGGCGGTGGATCCTCACCGCGGGTCTCGGTGGAATGGGCGGCGCTCAACCGCTGGCAGCATCGTTCGCCGGAGCCTGCTCGCTCAACATCGAATGCCAGCAGTCACGGATCGATTTCCGCCTGCGCACTAAGTACCTCGATGAACAGGCGAAGGACCTGGACGAGGCGCTAGACCTAATCGCGCACTACATCAGCCGCAAGGAGGCGGTGTCCATCGGACTGTGCGGCAATGCGGCGGAGATCGTGCCGGAGCTCGCCCGGCGCGCGAGGGCCGGCGGCCCGCGTCCAGACATCGTCACGGATCAGACTTCCGCGCACGACATCATCAACGGCTATCTCCCGATCGGCTGGACGGTGGAGGAATGGCAGGCCGCGCAGAAGGATCCGACGAAGCACGCGCAGCTCATGAAGGCGGCGGGTGAATCGTGTGCTGAGCACGTTCGGGCGATGCTGGCCTTCCACACGATGGGAGTGCCGACCGTGGACTACGGCAACAACCTGCGTCAGGTAGCGCAGGACTTCGGCGTCGCCGATGCGTTCGGCTACCCCGGGTTCGTGCCCGCGTACATCCGGCCGCTGTTCTGCCGCGGCGTCGGCCCGTTCCGTTGGGTCGCGCTATCGGGCGACCCGGAGGACATCCGCAAGACCGATGCCAAGCTGAAGGAGCTGCTTCCAAACAACGCCTCGCTGCACCGCTGGCTCGACATGGCGGGTGAGCGCATTAGCTTCCAGGGTCTTCCGGCACGCATCTGCTGGATCGGTCTGGGCGAGCGGCACCTCGCCGGCTTGGCCTTCAATGAAATGGTCAAGAACGGCGAGCTGAAGGCGCCCATCGTGATCGGGCGTGACCACCTCGATAGCGGCTCCGTCGCCTCGCCTAACCGTGAAACTGAAGCGATGAAGGACGGCAGCGACGCGGTTAGCGACTGGCCGCTGCTCAATGCATTGCTCAATACCGCCAGCGGCGCCACCTGGGTCAGCATCCACCATGGAGGCGGAGTCGGCATGGGCTACTCGCAGCATGCCGGGGTCGTCATCGTGTGCGACGGCACCGCCGAGGCCGCGGACAGGGTCCGTCGCGTGCTGTGGAACGACCCCGCTACCGGCGTCATGCGCCATGCAGATGCCGGCTATGACCTTGCCCTGCAGTGCGCGCGCGAGAACGGGCTAGACCTGCCGATGGTTCACTCCTGAATAGACGAACTCCCTGAAGGAAATAGCATGAAGACCGACACCCCTCACATTGATCTCCAATACCTCAATCACGCTGACGTGCAGGCGCTGGCCCTCACGGACAACGAAATCTTGCGCGCTGTGGAGGAAGGCCTCAGAGCGCAGGGCCTGGGCCAGACCGCGATCGAGCCGCGCATGCACCTGATGCCGGAGAAAGACTACCCGGGCCACTTCAACGTGCTGCGTGGTTACATTCGCCCGCTCCAACTGGCCGGAGTGAAGGTCGTGGGGGACTTCTACCGCAACTACGAGCGCGGGCTGCCGTCAGAACTGGCGCTGCTGAATCTGTTCGATCCGCAGACCGGTGCGCCCGTAGCGATCATCGATGCGTCGGACATCACCGACATGCGCACCGGCGCCATCACGGCCATCGGTGCGCTTCACCTCGCCCGCAAAGATTCGCGTGTGCTGGGCCACATCGGCGCGCGCGGCACTTCGTACTGGAACGTGCGGCTGCTCGATTCCATCTTCCACTTCGACGAGATCCGCGTGCATTCGCGCCGCCCGGAAAGCCGCAATTCGTTTGCCGCCCGCCTCGAACGCGACCTGGGCAAGAAGATCACCGTCACGTCCGACTGGGAGTCCTGCGTGCGCGGCGCCGACATCGTGGTGGAGGCCTCCCGTTTGGACAAGCCGACGCCGATCCTGAAAACCGAATGGATCAAGAAGGGCGCGCTCGTCATCCCGTACGGCACCAACAGCGCAGTGGAGCTGTCGCTGACCGACATCATGGACAAGATGGTGATGGACGACTGGGGCCAGGCGAAGGCTGGACCCTTCGGCGCACTGCGGGCGCATGTCGACAGCGGACGTCTGCACGAAGGCAACCTGCATGCGGAATTGGGCCAGATCGTCGCCGGCGTGAAGCCGGGCCGCGAAAGGCCGGACGAGACGAACCTCTTCTGGCATCGCGGGCTATCTCTCTCTGATATTGCCCTTGGCGCCTTCATGCTGCAGAAGGCCCGCCTCATGGACCTGGGGCAGACGCTGCGCTTCCGCTGATCGCCATGCCCATCGCCAACGCCCGCATGTACTTCGGCAGCACACGCGCGAAGCACGTGTGGCAGCGGCTGCTGCGCGGTGTGCTCGATGACGTCCAGGCGCCGTGGGTCGCGATCGACGATTCTCCAGAGCCGCTGGACACGCTGTGGGCGTGCGGCGACCCGGGCTTGGCGATAATATGCGGCCTGCCCCACGCCCTCCGCACTCCGGCTGCGCAGGTCATCGCCGCGCCAATTCCGGGTCCGGCACGCTTCGAGGGGTTTGCGCGCTGCTACACAGACGTGGTGGTGCGTGCGGATTCTCCGGTCCGATGCTTGGAGGACACGTTCAGCGGCATCGCCGCGTACACGTTGGTCGACTCAATGGCGGGCTTAGTTGCATTCAATGCGCACCTGCGGGCGTTCCGCGCAGGTGCGCGCCCACGCCTCTATGCCCGGTCCGTCGGCAACCTGGTGAATGCGCGTGGCGTCGTTGATCCGTTCGCGCTCAGCGATGTCGATGTGGGACCGTTGGACAGCTACTACCACGACGTGCCGCGCCTACCACCACGAGCCGCTGCGCCAGGACGCTCCGGCGTACGCAGCGCGGGTGCGGACGATAGCATCCACGCGCTGGACACCGATCCCACCATTTTTCTCCACAATCAGCCTCACGCTTGCGCTATCGGATCGCCTGAGGGCATCGCCGCAGCGCGGCGTGCAACACTCGGAACTGAAGTCCGAATGCGCGTTGCTGCTGCTCAGGGGCTTCGCATTTCCGGACACCAGCGAGTACGAGTTGCTGGCGCAATTCGACCGCCAATCTTTACCTCCAATAGAGGAGCTCCGACATGAAACGACGACTTCTGCTCGCCTTTGCCTCCGCCACACTCGCCGGCACGCCCATGTTCACATTCGCCGACAACTGGCCCACCAAGCCGGTGCGCATCGTGGTTCCGTTTCCCCCGGGAGGCCCGGCGGACCTGCTCGGACGCATCGCCGGCCACGCACTTCACGAAGGCCTCGGCGCCACGGTCATTGTCGACAACAAGGCCGGCGCTGCTGGGAACATCGGGGTAGATGCCCTCGCGAAAGCCAATCCGGACGGATATACGCTGGGCATCGTGCCGGTGGGCAATATTGCGGTGAACCCGTCCCTGTTCACCAATCTGCAATACAAGGCGGCGGATCTGACCCCAGTGGCACTACTTGCAACTGCGGAAAACATTCTCGTCGTCAACTCGTCGCTCGCGGTAACCAACGTTCAGGAACTGATTGCGGCAGCGCGCGAGAAGCCCGACACGCTCACATTCGCTTCACCCGGAGCAGGCAGCCAGGCGCATTTGGCGGGTGAATTGATGGCGCTTCGCGCGGACGTCAAGCTCGTGCACGTGCCGTACAAGGGCATCGGAGCGGCAATCAACGACCTAGTCGGCGGCCAGGTCAACATGATGTTCGCACCCACGTCGACGGCCGTGCCCTTCATCCTTGAAGGCAAGCTCAAGGCCCTTGGACTCGCCAGCCCGCGGCGCTCACCTGCACTGCCGCAGGTGCCCACAATCGCGGAACAGGGGCTGGCTGGCTTCCAGGCAATCTCCTGGTACGCCCTCATGGCACCTGCGGGCACGCCCAAGCCAATCGTCAACAAGCTCAACGACCAGATCAACCGCATGCTCGCCAAGGCGGAAACGCGGGAACGGTTTACCGCGCTCGGCATGGAGCCCGGCGCCGGCACCCCCGAGGAACTCGGGCAGCGCATCGCCAGCGAGACTGCGCTGTGGTCCGACGTTGTGCACAAGCGCAACCTCAAGGTCGACTGAGCAGGGCTGAGGCGCACCCGCATCCGTCACCTATTGGCAGCTCTTGTCGCGACATCATGGATTCGGCACTGTCCTTCGTTCACCCCACCGCGAACAGTCCTTGGGGCACCCACCTCGCCGGGGTCGATCGGGTCCGAACTGCCCAGCGTGGCGCTGATCAACACGCATTGAATGCGCTGGTACTCCGCATGACTACCGGCTCGCTTGAGCCGCTCTGCCAATCGCGCAGCAGTTGGCTTGTCACCCACGATCAATGTCTTCATCCACGACTCCTTGAAGTTCTGATCCACGAGGGCGCGGATCGACACGCTCTTCAATGCACTGATCCAGCCCACGCCTCGGCGCATCAAGTGCCACACCAAAGCCCCGCCATGGCGCGCCGTAGGCGCAGCGGATCTCCAGCCGGCCAGGGACGGCGATCATCTTCAGGAGATGGCTCAGGCAGTCAGCCTGGGCCATAGGAACTACTGGCGGATCAGCGTGTCAGGCAAGTAGCTTTCGGTAGTGGATGAAACCCGAGCGACCAGCGACGCGGTCGTAAAGCTGCCTGGCGTTATGGTTGGATTCGTGCGTCAGCCAGTACACGCGGGACGCCCCGCGTTTTCTCGCATGCGCATAGACATACTCGATCAGCGCGCGGCCGACACCACTGCCACGGCCATCGGCGGCAACGAACAGGTCTTGAATATAGCAATCGTCACTCGCCGTCCAGCCGGATCGGTGGTAGATCGAATGCACCAGGCCTACTGCTCGTTCGCCCACGAAAGCAAGCGCTGCATGCATCGGCTCGACCGGGTCCAAGAAGCGCGCCCAGGTTTTGAGCATCACGGACTCGGCGATATCCACTCCGTAAAATCGCTGATACCCTTTCCATAGCGGGAGCCAGATATCAAAATCGTTGCTTTCGATATTTTTGATGCCAACCGATTGCATAGAATTTTCCTGAAATTTGGATGACTGCCCCGCTGCCGAATGCAGACCTGCCGAGTCGTTTCGTTCTTCGCGGACCCTGCATCTATGCCCCGATGGCTTTCACACCGTACTTTTTATAGTAGGTGCTCCTGATTTCGTCCTGACTTCGAGGAGGGACGGCAAAGACATGTGCCGGTGACAGCAACGGGGTGATCGAATTGATTTCGATTTTGACAACATGATCGACGGGGTACTCCGCGCCGTTCGTCGCCCGAACCCAATCGGCGATCATCGAATAATCATCATCGCCTGCCGACAGTACCAACGCTCGGCCTTTGAATCGATAACCGCGCCTCTGGAAGATATCGACGACATTAACTTCGACAGCGGGATTACACTTCATGTTCAGTATCGTCCGGGGCGATGCGATATCGGCGAAGTAGAGAACGCCGTTCCTGACTGTCAAAGACGCCTTCGGCGAAAGATTGGGCGTTCCGTCTTTGTTGACTGTCGCGACGAACGACAGTATCGCCTGCTTGATGATCGTCTCCATGTCGGCAGTGATTTCAGTCATAGACATGGAACTTCTCCCATGGCAGTGAGGTCGATCGCCGCGAGCGCTTTATCCCTGGCTAAAGTGGCTTGGTCCTGGTCGAGAAACGCAGTGGCCTGCACGGAGAGAAATTGCAGAGTTTTCAGCCCAATGGTGTTCAGCACCACCGATAGATACGGCCTGAGAAAATCGGGCTGGTTGGCTCGGTCGCCGGTAAAGACGCCCCCAGAAGCGATGCCGATATACACGGGACGATCCCGGAGCATTCCCACCTTCCCGGCCGGCGTCGACTTGAAGGTGCGACCGGCGCGAAGGATTTGGTCGATCCATGCCTTGAAGACTGAGGGAACCGTTAAGTTGTTCATGGGCGTTCCGATGACAATCACATCGGCCGCCTCGACTTCCTGAATAAGCGTCTCGGAAAGCTCCAGCGCGCCCTTCAATGGGGCCGCCAAGGTGGCAGGGGAAGACAAGGTAATGGCGTAGTCAGGCGAAGCGTGCGGAAGGGGGGCACTGGCAAAGTCTCGCCGGTTGATGCTCGCGCCGGGCGCAACCTCAAGGAGTTTTTTGACGATCGCCGCCGAAAGCTGGCGGCTGTGTGATTCCGGACGCGGACTGCAATCAATATGGAGGATGTTCATATGAAAACTCCAAATGGCTTTACGAAGCCGATCATGACTATCTTCATAACTTAGTCCCCTCGGTCAGTTGCCGTTACCTCGAGCCCGCGCTGCACCGCCGGACGCGCGAGGCCACGGTTGAACCAGGCCTGCACATTAAGAAAACGGTCGAAGCCGACGAGATCGCGCGCTTCGTAAAACCCGATCAGATTGCCCAYCCAGCCGAGCAGCGAAATGTCGGCGATGCTGTAATCAGCCCCCATCACCCACTCTCGGCTTGCGAGACGGTCGTCAAGGACGCCGAGAAGCTGCGCTGATTCGGTCGCGTAACGGTCGCGCGGGCGCTTGTCCCCATAGATCTTCCCGGCGAATTTGTTGAAGAAGCCGACTTGGCCGAACATTGGCCCGACTCCGCCCATCTGCCACATCACCCATTGGATCGTTTCGTAACGGGTGTTCAAATCGGCCGAGATAAATCGCCCCGTCTTGTCTGCAAGATACAGGAGGATCGCGCCCGATTCGAACAGTGCGAGCGGCGCGCCGCTCGGCCCGTCGGGGTCATAGATTGCGGGGATCTTGCCGCTGGGATTGAGCGCGAGAAAGGCCGGGTCGTGGTTTTCGTTCGCCATGATGTCAATCCGGTGCGGCTCGTAGGCGAGGCCCGCTTCCTCAAGCAGGATGCCGACCTTCACCCCATTGGGTGTCGGAAGAGAAAAGAGTTGCAGCCGATCGGGGGACCGCGCCGGCCACCGCTTGAAAATTGGATGATTGAGTGTCAACTTCTTTCTCCTGAGCTTGTCAGCTTTCAGATCGAGCCAGCAGGCGTCACTTCAGGAAAGTCCTTCTCATGATCGAACACGTTATTGAAGAAGTTCGTCAGCGAGTACATGGCCACCAGCGCGATGATTTCCATGACATTCGCATCCGTGTATCCGACATCGCGGACGGCTTTCAGATCGGCGTCAGTGACCTGGCCGCGAGTTTCGACGACCTTGCGCGCAAACTGGACGGCGGCGTCCCGCTTCGGGTCAGTGGCGTGGCCCTTCCGGGCGAGAACGATTTCATCAGCCGGCAGCTTGGCCATATGCTCTGCCGTAAAGCTGTGAACCGTCAGGCAGTAGTTGCAGCCATTCACTTCGGAGACGGCGAGGCCGATGCTGTCGCGTGTCTTCACGTCGAGCGCCTTGCTCAAGGAGCCGAGCAGGGTGGCCCATGCGTTGAACGCGATCGGGCTCTGCGCGAAGGCCGCCATCATATTTGGGGTGAACCCGATGTTCTTCGTGAACGCATCGAGAGTCGGTTTCGAACCGGCGGGCACCTGTTCCGGCTTGAGGGCAGTAGTTCTTGGCATCGTATTCGTCCTTAAGTGATTGATTTAACCAATGGTTAGACAAGATCCAGCACTTCGACGAGCGGTCGGCGCGGCTTCTGCGCCCAGTTTCCCGCACGCTCCGTCCCGATGGACAACAGCATGACCGGCACTTCGTCCTCGGCCAGACCGAACTCGCGATGCACCGCATCGGCGTCAAAACCAATCATCGGAGTCGAAC